>QOQE01000001.1 GCA_003331935.1 Alphaproteobacteria bacterium
ATAAAGATACAAATTATCTTAATGATTTCCTAAACGTTATTTTCTATGATTCAAATTATATGAGCTTAAAGACTTCGTGTTTAATTAGCTACATTGTCAAAAAGGATCAAATAGAAAACATCAAAGAATTCTACTTAAAGTATGGAAAAGACAAGGTGTTACTGAATAAGTGGTTTGCTATGCAAATACAATATGCGACTCCTAGCGTAGCTTTAGCTCGACTTCGCGAACTTACAAAGCATAAGGACTTCAACATGTTCAACCCAAATAGCTTTAATGCTCTGATTGGCACTTTTGCAAAAAGGAATTTTCATGCTTTCCATCAAAAAGATGGACGTGGCTACGAAGCAATAGCAAAATGGATTAGGAAAATTGATCCAGAAAACCCTCAAATCGCAGCAAGCACTACTAAGGCTTTTGAGCAAGTAAAATTTCTACCCCATATTTACAGACAAAAAGCTGAAGCAGCTTTAAATACTCTTCCTGATAGCGACAGCCTCTCACCAGATACTTCTGAGATACTTTACAAGATTAAGGCAATTTTATAACAATTTTTATTGATTATAAGTGTGGGTTTAGCTACTCATTGCTAGAAAATAGATGAAGAGAAATGAATTTAGGAAAATCACAGTTAATAAAAGGAGCAAAAAACGATTTCGTTTTTGTAATAGGGTTGGAGGTTCACGCCCAAGTTGCATCGAAGTCTAAACTCTTTTCAAGTGCCTCAACTCAATTTGGCGCTGAACCAAACTCCAATGTAAGCTTTATCGATGCGGGTATGCCTGGCATGCTACCTGTTGTAAACTCTTTTTGCATCGAGCAGGCAGTTAAAACTGGTTTGGGAATAAATGCAGAAATTAATCTTGTTTCAAGATTTGACAGAAAAAATTACTTCTATCCTGACTTGCCACAAGGTTACCAAATTAGCCAATTATATGAGCCCATCGTTGGCAAAGGTAAAATAGCGATCCAATCTGAAGAAAAATTACCAAAAGAAGTGGGCATAGAACGCATTCACCTTGAACAAGATGCAGGAAAGTCGATCCACGACATGGATCCAACCACAAGTTTTGTGGATTTGAATAGAACCGGTATCGCATTGATGGAAATCGTTTCTAAACCGGAAATAAATAGCCCCTTTGAAGCTGTGGAATATATAAAAAAATTGCGGTTGATAATGAGGTATCTGGAAACGTGTGATGGCAACATGCAAGAGGGTTCCTTAAGAGCAGACGTAAATGTTTCAGTTTGTGAGGTCAACACCTTTAAGATTTTTGTAGAGACTGGTGACTTTGACTTGCTTGGGACAAGGTGCGAAATAAAAAATATGAACTCACTAAAATTTATACAACAAGCGATCAATTTTGAAGCTCGAAGACAAATCAAACTCATAGAAGCTGGTAAAAGCGTTAAACAAGAGACACGTCTGTATGACCCAAGTAAGAATGAAACTCGTCCCTTAAGAAGTAAAGAGGACGCACATGATTACCGATATTTTCCTTGTCCAGACTTATTAAAAATTGAGATAAAAAAGGAGTGGATTGATAAAATTCGAAATAATCTTCCCGAATTACCTGACCAAAAGCAATCTCGGTTTGTTGACGACTTTAACATTACACCTTATGACGCTGAGGTAATAATTGCTGAACAAGTAACAGCAGAATTTTTCGAGGCAATAGCAACGAATACGGATGGGAAAATAGCAGCAAACTTACTTATCAATGAATTATTTGGTCGACTAAATAAAGGTAATTTGTCTTTCAAAGAAAATCCGATAACAGTAAAACAGATGAGAGAATTAATAAATCTTATAAAGTCAGATAAAATATCGAGCAAGGGCTCTAAAGAGATTTTTGACCACATTTGGAAATCTGGAGGCAATCCAGCTGAGTTAGTCAATGAGTTGGGGCTGGAACAGGTACAAGATACGGGTATTATTGAAAAAATAGTTGATGATGTTGTAAAGGAAAATCCCGCGCAAGTAGATAAAGTCAAAAGCAACCCGAAATTAATTGGCTGGTTTGTCGGTCAGGTAATGAAGAAGTCTCAAGGAAAAGCGGACCCAAAGATTATTAATCAGATTGTGAACCAAAAACTTAAATGATCAAAAGATGATCTCCTCAATAGATGTCCACTAAAAAGCCTATGATTAGCTTTTATATTCTAAACTTCTGTTTTTCATAAATAACAGACTATTAAAGCTCCCGTCTAATTCATGATCATCCATATTAGTTACAATCTCATTTAAATTTTATTGATAGCGCATGGATATTTTGCATTATGCCAGAACCTAAAGCTTTATGAATAGCTCTCTCTCTAGATATTCTAGACATTTCTTCAAAAGTTTTTGCACTAATTATTACCCTAAAGTGAGTCTGCTTTCCTTCCTTAAATCCAGCATGCCCACGATGCAACTCACTTTCATCCAAAATCTCCAACAAATCGGGTTCAAAGCATTCTCGCAACGTTTTCTCGATTAGATCAACATAATTCATATATTTTATCCAAAAGTTTAAATTTTTTCTTGGCTATATTTATAATGGCACTATTGTATAAGCTTTCGTATTTATAACAGAATTTTGAGATGCAAAACAAATCTTTCCTTGATTTCGATATATCAGTATCTGCGGATAAAAAAAGACGATCAAAAAGAGGCTCCGCCTCTGGAGGTTTTGAGTCTTCAGTTAGAACGTGCGAAGTTGAGGGTTGCTCTGAAGAAGCAAAGTATAGAGCTCCAAAATCTCCAAAAGATTTAGATAATTTTCACTGGTTCTGTCTCAAGCATGTTAAAGAGTACAATACTCGGTGGAATTACTTTAAAAATCACTCAGAAGAAGAATTTGAAAAGGAACTTAACCTGTCAAAGACCTGGGGTCGAAAGACCAAACCTTTTGGTTCCAAATCGTCTGTAAACAAGTCTCACTCTGACGGCAACTCTAAGCTAAGGTTTGGAATAGAGGATCCATACAGCTTTATTGATGGTTTAACAAAAAAAGATACTAATTCAATAAGTACAAAAAAAAGACTTAATCACTCTGAACAGAAAGCTCTTTCAATACTGGGTGCAACAGAGGAGATGACAAAAAACGAGATTAGAAAACTTTATAAAGTCCTAATTAAAGATTTGCATCCTGATACAAATGATGGGAAAAGGGACGATGAAGAGAGAATGACAGAGGTTGTTTGGGCATGGGATCAAATAAGAAATAGCAACCGATTTGAAGACTGATTAATCATTTAAACTAAAAAAGCCATAACGTAAGGATCTATAATGAGAGAAGAAAATATTCCAATGAAAAAAGTTGATGTAGCTAAAGTATTTGGAATAGATACCAATATGGAAGTTTATGGATTTGAATCCCCTACAGAAAGAGTACCTGAAGTAGAAAAATCGTATGTTTTTGATGATGATACAACATTGTCAATACTGGCGGGTTTTTCAAAAAACAGAAGAGTCATGGTTCAGGGATATCATGGGACAGGAAAGTCAACCCATATTGAGCAAGTTGCTGCTAGATTAAATTGGCCTTGTGTTCGCGTTAATCTCGATAGCCATATAAGCCGTATTGATCTTATAGGGAAAGACGCGATAAAGCTCAGGGAAGGCAAGCAGATTACTGAATTTCAAGAGGGAATTCTTCCATGGGCTTTACGAAATCCATCTGCCTTAGTTTTTGACGAATATGATGCTGGCAGGCCAGATGTAATGTTTGTTATACAAAGAGTGCTAGAAACCGAAGGAAAATTAACTCTTTTGGATCAAAATGAAGTAATTAAACCCCATCCTAATTTCCGCCTATTTGCGACTGCAAATACAGTTGGCCTCGGTGATACAACTGGCCTTTACCACGGAACTCAACAGATAAATCAGGGACAAATGGATCGCTGGTCTTTGGTAGTTACTCTTAATTACCTTAAAAATGAAGTAGAGGAAGAGATCATTGTTGCTAATTGCCCAGAATATGGGACTGATGATGGTCGTAAAGATATTAAAAAGATGGTCCTAGTCGCCGAATTAACACGAAAAGCGTTTATAGGTGGAGATATATCCACTGTTATGTCTCCAAGAACAGTTATAGCTTGGGCTCAAAACACGCTCATTTTTAATGACATAGCTTTTGCATTTAGGATGAGTTTTTTAAATAAATGTGACGAGCTGGAGAGATCAACAGTTTCCGAATTCTTTCAACGTTGTTTCGACATTGAATTACCAGAGAGCATATTGTTAAAGGCCTCCTCCGAATAATATGAACAAAGAGAAAAAATCTGAGGTAAATGATGGTATCAAGAAATCGATATCGGAGACAACAAGGGCTATATCTGGAAATGAAACTCTTAAGATAAAATTCTCTGCAGACCCTAGTGGCGATTATGGAGATGTAATAAAACTTCCTCAGATAAGCAAAGAACCTACAGAGGCTGAGCTGTTTAAAGTTAGAGGGATAGCAGACTCCCTGGCGTTGCAAGCAAGATTTAAAGATGAAGAGACATTCTCAAAATATGATCCATCCGGGGAGCAAGCGAAGGAAATATATAATGAACTAGAGATAGCGCGATGTGAATTACTTGGAGAGAAATTCTATCCTGGTTCAAAGAGAAACATTTGGCAAAAAACAAAAGTAGAGGCTTCAGCCTTCTCTAATAAGGCCTCTATTGGCGCTGAAGAAGAAAGCATTGCACAACTTGCAAGGTTTTTTATTAAACGTGAATTATCTGAAGCAGATTTGCCCCCTGAAGCATCTCAACTTTTAGAAAAAAAAGAAGTATTTGAAGATTTAACTGGACACCCAGAATTTAAGAAAACTAAAGATGTCTTGGATCAAGAAAAATTTGCTGTTCTCAGCAGAAAACTAATTGAACGACTCGGATATGGTGAACAACTTGGTGAATTAGATGATATAGAAAATGATATAGACGAGAATAATCAGGAAGAGTTGGAGCAAGACGAAGCGGGACAGGGATCGGAGGATGAAGAAAATGATGCTTCGGATAATAGTGAAACTGATGATGGAGAATCTCAACAAAGCACCAGTGCTGATGCCGATATAGAAGATGGTCAGATGGAAGATGCTATTGAAGGTGAGGATCAAAGTGAGAACCAAACTATCCAAAGTATTCAAGGCACCCAAAGTAAAGAAACATTTTATCAAGTATTCGATACAACGAATGACCAGGAAATCAATGCTAATAGGCTTGCAGATATAACTGAATTAGAAAAATTGAGAGAATATTTAGACCAACAGCTAGCCAGTCTTAAAGGTGCTGTGTCTCGCTTAGCCAACAAACTTCAGAGAAGACTTCAAGCTAAACAAAACAGAACTTGGAAATTTGATCTTGAAGAGGGTTTGTTAGACGCTGCGAAACTTTCACGAATAGTTTTAAATCCGACTACACCTTTGAGTTTTAAACAAGAGAGTAGCACTAACTTTAAGGATACTGTGGTTTCCTTGTTGATAGACAATTCAGGTTCGATGCGAGGCAGACCAATTTCGATCGCCGCGATATCTACAGAAATTTTAGCTAAAACCCTAGAAAGATGTAATGTTAAGTGCGAGATACTCGGTTTCACAACAAAGGCTTGGAAAGGAGGACAGTCAAGGGAAAAGTGGTTGGCAGAAGGGCGCCAAAAGAATCCAGGTCGACTAAACGACCTTAGACACATCATTTATAAAAATGCTGACGAACCCTGGAGACGAGCTAAACTAAACCTTGGTCTAATGATGAAGGAAGGTCTTCTCAAAGAGAACATTGATGGAGAAGCGTTGGACTGGGCGCATAAGAGAATTATAAAAAGAGAAGAAAATAGAAAAATATTGCTAGTTATATCTGATGGCGCGCCTGTTGATGACTCAACTTTATCAGTTAATCCTGCAAATTATCTGGAGAAACACCTAAGATACGTCATTAACAAAATAGAAACGACTAACAGAGTGCAACTGCTGGCAATTGGTATTGGCCATGACGTAACAAGATACTACAAGAAAGCCGTTACCATTACAGATGCGGAGCAACTAGCTGGTGCTATGACAGAACAGTTAGCTGACCTGTTTGAAGAACAAAAACCAACATTAGGAAAGTCTTGATTGTCAACTCATAAAAAGCATAGAGATAGTCAACAAAAATTATCAATAAAAGAAAAACTTGTCCTTTTAAGAAAAAAAATGAAGGAACTCAAAATAGATGCATTTTTGGTTCCCCATAACGATATGTATTTCAACGAAATTACTGCGCCTTATTATAATCGATTAGAATGGGTAACTGGATTTACTGGGTCTGCAGGGTTTGCGATAATATTCAAGAAATCAGCTGTTATATTTACAGACGGAAGATATAGTATTCAAATACAAAAGGAAGTGAACCCATCCTTTTTTAAAATTGAAGACATTACAAAGATTTCTCCATTTTCTTGGTTAAATGAAAATATAAAGAAAAATATAACTGTAGGTTTTGATCCTTGGTTGCACTCTATAAATGAGGTGGAAACTCAACGACAGGCTTTAAAAAAGCTAATAACACTTAAAGGAGTTAAGAACTTAATTGATCAAGTGTGGCTGGTAAAGCCATTTGAAAATTTAGCAAAGCCTTTTTTAAGACCATCCCAACTTTCTGGAAAAAGTTCATCAAAAAAAATCACGCAAATACAGCATGAACTTAATTTAAATATAGGCGACGGTTTCGTACTAACATGCCCTGACTCAATTTGTTGGCTGACAAATATGAGAGGCCACGATGTTCCAAACTCTCCCCTAATGAATGGATATGCCATAGTCCATTACGATCATGTATGTATATATTCAACAAAGGATATGTACAAGAATAGCCCCATAGAACTGAGAAAAAATGTGATTTTAAAGCATTTTAATGATTTTTTTACCGATGTAAAAAAATTAACCAAAATATTATTTGAACCAAAAACCACCCCTTTTATTCTTAATAAAAAAATAGCTGCAGCAGGCATAAAATCAGAGCGGGTTAGCAACCCAATCTCATTATTAAATGCTATAAAGAACCCAATTGAATTAAAGGGATCCATAAGAAGCCATGAAAAAGATGGAGTAGCCCTAGTAAGATTTATTAAGTGGTTCAAGAGTGCAAAAATTAACCAACTTGATGAAATTTCTCTTGTAACAAAGCTTGAGAAGGTAAGAAAAATTGAACCCTCATTTTACTATAACTCCTTTGATACCATAAGTGCTACAGGGTCAAATGGAGCTATTACTCACTACAGAGTGTCGCTAAAAAGTAACAAGCAGGTAAATAGTTCAAACCTGACTTTGGTTGATTCAGGTGGGCAGTATCTCGAAGGGACAACAGATGTAACTAGAACTTTCATCAAAGGAAGGCCTTCAGATGAACAGAAGTTTTTATATACAAAAGTGTTACAAGGTCTTATCTGCTTGAGTAAACTTAGATGGCCTACAGGATTGACTGGAAGGGAACTTGATCCATTAGCTAGACACTTCCTATGGGAATACTGCCTAGATTATGACCATGGGACGGGTCATGGTGTGGGAGTTTTTTCAAATGTGCATCAAGGACCTCAGGGAATTACGAAGTTAAATAATGTACCGTTAAAACCGGGCATGATTTTGAGTATAGAACCAGGGATTTACCTGGAAGGAAAATTAGGAATAAGATTAGAAAACCTCGCTTTTGTTAAAAAACATAAGAGTGGGGCTCGTCAAAATAGGGAATATCTGGAATTTGAGACGTTAACATTAGTCCCATTTGAAAAAAATCTTATTGAAAAAAAGTTACTTAGTACAGATGAATTAAACTGGATAAATGCATATCATCAGAATGTTTACAAAAGGTTAAGCCCATACTTATTGGATAGTGAAAAAAGTTGGCTACGGGAGGTATGTAAAAGGCCATAGCTTATTTTTTTAGCGTAATTCTCTTTCCTATTTCTGCTGGTATTTTATCCTGCTCCAATGATAACTTAAAATGACTGAACAATTCCAACACTCTGTCAGGATACTTTTTAACTTTTCTTTCGTCTAAGTCCATATTCATCAAAACGGTTTCAAAAACCGCTGACAACTCCAGAGACTCATCCTTTCTCATCTCTCCAAACACATGAACCCGCTTTGAATCAAAGTCAAGAATACTAATATCAACAAAAAAATTCTCCCCTTCTAGTAACTCGCTAAAATAATTATAACTGGCTTTAAGTGCAAAGGGCCCCTCCTTATTTTTCTCAACAAATGACGGTCCAATATTGAGGACATCTTCAAAGAAAAAATCTAATGCCTTATCAAAAGCTAAAGTGTAATAGGCTACATTCATATGGCCGTTGTAGTCTATCCAGCCACTGAGGACTACTTGGTTTTTTGTCCTGTATGGAGAACTCAAAGTCTCTTCAGTTGTTTCATTAATCTTCATTTATATTTTATTTTTTTTTATAAGCTGTTAAGGTTATTGTGTATTTGAGAGTTCAAAGATGTCAATTGAAAACGCAATAAGTCAGTTAAAAAATCTAATGGGAGACCGCCTATCCCTTTCTATGTCTGAAAGAAGGCAGTACGGGCAAAATGAAACATATTATAAAGAGATGCTTCCTGACGCTGTTGCTTATCCTAAGGATGAAAAAGAGGTGTCTGAAATTCTGCAAGTCTGCAATAACAATAAGTGCCCTATCATACCGTGGGGAACAGGAACGAGCCTTGAAGGGAATTCAATTCCTGTAAATGGTGGCATTACTTTATCCTTCGAAAATATGAAAAGTATATTAAACATCAATGCAGATGATATGGATGTAACCGTACAACCTGGTATAACAAGAGAAGAACTTAATGTTTATTTAAAGGAATTTGGCTTATTTTTTCCTGTGGACCCAGGAGCAAATGCTTCGATAGGGGGTATGGCGGCTACACGTGCTTCAGGCACAACTGCCGTTAGATATGGCACAATGAAAGAAAATGTAATTGGCCTAAAAGTTGTGATGTCGGATGGAAGGATAATAAAAACGGGTTCTAGAGCAAGGAAGTCTTCTGCTGGGTATGACCTTACAAAATTGATAGTTGGATCAGAGGGAACATTAGGAGTAATAACAGAATTAACATTACGCCTTCAGGGTATACCAGAAGAGATAGCATCTGCCATTTGCTCATTTCCAAATACAGCCAGCGCCGTAAGAACGATAATTGAAACGATACAACTTGGTATACCAATAGCCAGATCAGAACTGATGGACTCAACTTCTATTGAAGCCGTAAACGAATACTCAAAACTTGATTTACCAGTAAAAGAACATTTATTTTTCGAGTTTCATGGAAGTACTACTTCTGTTAAAGAGCAATCTGAGTCAGTCCAGGAAATAGCAGCTGAGAATGGGGGCAGCGATTTCCATTGGAGTACTGCGACCGAAGATAGAAACAAACTTTGGAAGGCACGACACAATTACTACTATGCAATCAAAGCCAAAAACCCTAACCACACATTTTTAGTGACCGATATTTGTGTTCCAATATCAAACTTAGCAGAAATGATTGACCAGACAGCAATCGAGATGAAGTCTGAGGGAATGGCTCCTAGCATAATGGGACATGTTGGTGATGGGAATTTTCACTCTGGAATTATGGTTAGGCCCAATAATAATGACGATATAAAGTTAGCCAAGGACTTGACCAGACGAATTGTGAAACGTGCTTTAGAATTGGAGGGGACATGTACCGGAGAACACGGCGTAGGGATAGGTAAAATTGAATTCATGGAGAAAGAGCATGGTGAAGCCTATCAAGTTATGTCCTCAATAAAAAGAACATTCGACCCAAATGGTATATTAAATCCAGGCAAAGTAGTAAAAATTAACTAGCGCTATTTCTGCTAGAATTTCTCAAAGTTGCTGCAGCTGCCAGAGCTTCGGAGCTTATAAGTTCTCCTGATAGCATTCTAGCAATTTCCTCAATAAGACTTTTCTCATCAAGAGTATTTACTTTTGTATTTGTCAGATTATCTCTATTAATTTTCTCAACCTTAAGATGGTTATCAGAATACGCAGCGACTTGAGGAGAATGAGTGACAACTAACACCTGCTCATGCTCGGAAAGTTGTAACAGTCTTTTACCAATTGCAGATGCCGTGGCTCCCCCTAAGCCCCTGTCAATCTCATCAAAGATTTGTGTTTTGTTACTATTACTTCTTAAAAAGCACAGTTTTACTGCCAAAAGAAATCTAGATAGCTCTCCACCAGAAGCTATTTTGTTTAGTGGCTTAAAACCGGAGCCTGGATTAATTTCCGTAGTAAAGCAGACATGGTCGCACCCAAACTTCGAATTATCTGTCGCTAATATATCTGTTTTAAACTTTGCTAATTCAAGCTTTAGTGGCTTTAGTTCTTTCTCTATCTTTTGGTCTAATTTAGAAGCGACCTCTTGTCTTTGGTTCGATAAAAACGATACTTCTTTTTTAAACTCTTCTTCTAAAACGAAAATTTTCTTTTCTATTTTTTTTATTTTTTCATCAACTCCCTCAATACTTTGCAGTTCATGCTCCAGTGAGGTTTGTAGATTCAATATTTGATCTAGCTCAACATCATGGGTCCTACATATCCTCTTAATAGCGTGGTACCGATCTTCTATTTTAATAAGCTCGTGTTCACTATTAGCGCTTTTTTCTTTAAGGTTCTCCAAAACCTCACAAGCTTGTGCAAACTTTTCTAAAACTGCGTAAAAGGTTTCAGTAGGCAGCTCATCATTGATATAACCTTTTCGTTCTAATTTTTCTAAGGATTTAATCACATTCAAAATATTTTCTTCTACTAAATCTCTATTTAAGTTTTCAAAAGCATCCATTATCCCTGAATTGCTGCGACTGGCATTTCTAAGCTTGTCTCTATTTTCCTCCATAGTGTCGAGTTCAGCCTTATCGAGTTTCAGCTCAATGATCCCTTTTATTGATTTTGCTAAAAAGTCTCTGTTTTCTACTAAATCTTTTTTTGTAAACTCGTTCTCAAGTTGTTTCTTTAACTCCAAAATTTCAGTCCAAGACTTCTCAACTCTCCTAACAGATTCCTGCAGATTCCCAAAGGCATCTAGGAGTGCTCTATGCGTATTTACGTTTAGCAATCCCTGTTCTTCGAACTGCCCATTTAAGTCAAGCATAAGATCTCCTAATTGCCGAACCATATCTAACGAACAAGGTAAATCATTTAGAAAGGCTCTGCGTTTCCTATTTGCTCCAATGCTTTGTCTTAATATAAGATTGTCCTCCACTGAAAATCCTTTTTCGGACAAAAATTGACTAATAACGCCATTTTGCTGTATCTGAAATTCTCCAATAATAACTGCTGAGGTAGCCTGACTACTGAGCTCTATCCTCGTATTTTTCTTTCCAAGAAGATACCCTAGACAATCTAAAAGGATAGACTTACCTGCTCCGGTTTCCCCAGTTAAAACGTTGAGACCCGAAGTAAATTCTAGTTCCAGACTTTCAAGCAAAAAAATATTTTGTACAAGCAATTTTTTTATCAAGCTAATTAAGCCCTGACTTTTTAATTAACGCAGATGCTTCTCTTGTCCAACTACTATTTGGAAACTTCTTTTTCATATATCTATTTTCAGAGATTGCCTCTGAGAATAGTCCAACCAATAAAAGGCTTTCTATAAGCCTGTAGGAGACCTCTGGCAAAAAAGTAGAATCTTTTGTCGAACTCTTAATTTTTTTAAGTCTTCTCATCGCAGCCATAGGGTTATTTCTTTTTAAGTAGTACTTCCCAACATTTAATTGCTGGCCTACTAGGAACTCGCTTGCTCTACTTATATTACGCTTGGCTTCTTTTTTTAAATCACTTCTAGGATACAATTGTTCGAAAGCTGAAAAGCTGGCAATACAGTCTCTGGCTGCTGCTTGATCTCTCTCGACAATATCTATTTGGTCACAGAAACTTTTTGATCTAAAATAGAGCACACGCTGAGCTTTGCTGCTTTCTGGATAGATACTCAAAAACTTACTAGCGGCTAAACGCGCCTCATCAAATTTTCTTGCTCTATAATACGCATCCACTGCCTTGCTCAATCCAAGTTCATCCTCTATTGAGTATGGAAAATATGTATTGACCTCAGAGTAGTAATCTCCTGCTTGCTCATAATAGCCTTTAGAATACGCTTTATCCCCCAGTTCTAAAATTTCTTTAGGCGTATTATTTGCGCTGATCTCACTTGGCAATCTATTAGTACAACTTGTAATTAAAAGAAGCAGTGTGCACGCAACTAATATTTTGGATAAACCGGGTGAAAAAACCATGTCTATTTCTAGCTTCTTTGATATACGAGTGTCAAGATGAGAGGGCGAAAAAGCTAAAATAGTAATTAATGATTACAATATATTCCGTGTATCATCATTAGAAATGTCGAACCCTGGGAGTTTATCTCTGTCTCCATCTGAAAATTTCTTACTAACAAAAACATCCCCTCTGTTGAAACTCTCCCTTAACAACATGTTGGTAAGCCCGTGACCACCAGAAAAAGAAACAAATTTTCCTAGTATTGGTCTCCCCACAAGACTCAAATCTCCCAGAGCATCAAGTATTTTGTGTCTAATACACTCGTCAGCGTATCTCAATCCATTACTTGCTGTCATCTCATCCTTTCCTACAAGAATTGCATTTTCGATACCCCCTCCCAGCGCAAAGCCCTCGTGTTTAAGTCTGACAACATCGCCCTTACGGCAGAACGTTCTACTATCACAGATTTCTCTTACGAATGCTCCATTAACAATGGGAATATCGAGGCTCTGTTTGCCAAGGGCGGTTCCAGGCCAGTCCATCTCAAAATCTATTGAAAACTTTCTCGCAGGCCTTAATTCTGCCCAAGCATCAGCATTTCCAACCTTAATACTCTTTACTACTTGATATAAATCTATCTTTTTTGCGAGCTCAGTAACTCCTGCCTCTAGTATTGCCTTCACAAAAGGTCTAGCAGAACCATCGAGTATAGGAACTTCTGCCTCACTCAACTCAATCAGAGCATTATGAATTCCTAAACCTGCAAAAGCAGCCAAAATATGCTCAGCGGTTACTATTGAAACTCCAAAACTATTCGAGAGCTGCGTCCGCAGATAGGTCTTGGATACATTCTCAAAACTAGCTTTGATAAATGCATGATGATGATCAACATCTGTTCTCTTGAATACAATACCATGATCTGCCGGTGCTGGATGCACAACAATGCTTACGTCTTTGCCAAAATGTAGCCCTCGACCCTCAAGTGAAAATGATTTTTTTACAGTTTTCTGAAACATAGCAACCTTCTGTTCAAACTTACCTCATTGATCAGAAAGCTCAATACACACTTATGTGTCAAAATAATTCAATATCACTCAGTTAGCTTGTCGCCTTAGGAAAGCAGGAATCTCTAATTTGCTTTCATCTTCTCTATCTGTTTCTAAATTTTCTTTTTCTTCCTCTGTTTTTACTTGATCAGCTGTATGACTTTCTTGCTCTCTTTTATCCCCAAGACCTGTCATACGTCTGATTAGATTGTTTAATCCTCCTCCCGAAACGGCGGTGTCGCTACTTGGCTTTCTTGGTGGTATATCTATATCTGAGGAAGTTTGGGGAGGCTGTGGCTCTCGTTCTATTTCACTCTCATGATTTTCAGTAGAATACTGGCTTTCGTCTACGTCTTGGACAATTGAGATTTGATTGCTTTTTATGGTGTCTAGCTCTCTGTTTTCCTGCAACAAGGCTTCTTGATCAATACTGGCTTCCTCACGATTTATCTCATTTTCTGTTGAAATATTTTGAGTTAAATAGTCTTGCAAGTTAGATTTTTCTGATATCTGTAGCTCCTTTGTGACTTGATTTCTTGGTTTTGAAAATTCAGATACATCTATGCCGGTAGCTACAACAGATACTCTTATTGAGCCTGTAAGATCACTGTCAAAAGTCGATCCCACTATAATGTTTGCCTCTGGATCAACTTCATCTCTTATTCTATTTGCTGCTTCATCTACCTCAAATAGGGTCATGTCACTACTACCAGTCACGTTTATAAGTACTCCGGTGGCGCCCTTGAGGGAAATCTCGTCCAGTAATGGATTAGCTATTGCTTTTTCTGCTGCTTGCAAGGCTCTATCTTCTCCACTGGCTTCACCTGTACCCATCATAGCCTTTCCCATTTCATCCATTACTGACCTTACGTCAGCAAAGTCTAGATTTATAAGACCAGGTTTAACCATAAGGTCTGTTACACCTTTGACGCCCTGATAAAGGACATCGTCGGCCATAGAAAAAGCCTCAGTAAAAGTTGTTTTTTCCGTGGCCAGTCTAAAAAGATTTTGGTTCGGAATTACTATTAAAGTATCGACAACCTTTTGAAGTGCGGATATACCTGCATCAGCTTGTTTCATTCTAGTATTGCCTTCAAATTGAAAAGGCTTTGTAACAACACCGACGGTGAGGATTCCCTTTTGTCTAGCAAGATCAGCAACTATAGGAGCGGCACCTGTTCCCGTTCCACCTCCCATTCCTGCGGTTATGAAACAAAGATTTGCCCCATCCAGAATGTCAGCAATTTGTTCGGTGCTTTCAACTGCAGCATCGTTTCCAACCTCAGGTTTTGCACCCGCTCCAAGCCCTTGTGTTCTTTGTAAGCCTAATTGTAACTTGGTTTGAGCGTTAGACTGCTGTAAGGCCTGAGCGTCCGTGTTTGCGGCCACAAACTCTGCTCCCTCTAGATTTTTTAACATCATGTTATTCACAGCGTTTCCGCCAGCGCCTCCAATACCAAATACTAGTATCCTCGGCTTTAACTCCTTGTGTTCAGGAATCCTGATATTTATTACCATAGTTGCCTGCCATCTTTATTTTTTATTTTTTATACTGCTGATTCGTATAATAACCGAATCACCGATCCCCGTCACTATTTTTATACTTTTATGTCATTTAACTAACAAAGAATTTTTACCAGTTAGCTTTAACCCATCGCAATGTTCTTCTTATAAACTCATCTCCCTCATGCTCAAAAGGCGCTCTGAAATCCCAAACCTCATCTTGCGGTTGAGCAAGATTTAAAGCCAGTCCTATAACTGCCGCTGCCTCAGGCCCATGTGCGGAAGCTGGCAGGCCTTGAATTCTCATAGGCACCGCAACACGTGTCGGTTTTCCAAGCAATGTAGACGCGAAATCTAATATATTTTCCAACTTACTACCACCCCCAGTTAAGACTATTTTTTGCCCGGGAAGAAACTCAAAATCCGACTGATCCAAAATGGATCTGAGAGAGTCAAATATTTCTTCAACTCTTGGCCTAATTACTCCTAATAATTCAGACTTTGTTATAGTTCTCCTTTCGGTGAAAAGATCCGTATTACTCTCAGGTAATTCTAAGGTTTCTCGATCATCTGAGTTCGCTGGTAATAAGCCTCCATGTAAAACTTTCAATCTTTCGGCTGCCAAGAAAGGTATTTGAAATGCCTGCATAATATCACTAGTTATGTGCTGTCCACCAATACGAAGAGATTGGGAAAATATTAAATTCTTTCGAAAAAAAATTGATAAGCTTGAACTGGCAGCACCTAAATCAATGCAAACAACACCTAATTCCATCTCATCTTCAAGAAGGCTCGATAATCCAGACAAGTAAGGAGCAATCGCTATTCCTGCCAAAGATAGGTCACATTTATTCAAACAACTAACCATATTCTTAATTATATCCGATTGAATTGAGATTGTATTTACATCGACTGACAGATTAGTTCCACTTATTCCCCTTGGATCCATATACCCGTGCTTATTATCAATGCTAAAGTTAACTGGTAAAGCGTGAATTATTTCTCTGGTTAAATCATCGTTTACTATATTGAGGCTGGAAAGAGCATGTCCTATATCCATTTCCGACACTTCTTTCTGAGCAAAGTCAATAGAGGATGAGATTAGCGTCGATTTTTGAGTGGCGCTAGAAAAAGTAAGAAAAACATTCTCAATTAAACAACCTGCCATTTTCTGGGCCCGTTGAATTACCGTCCTTATCGCGCTTTCAGCTTCTCGCATCTCATAAATTTCTCCAAACCTAATCCCCCTAGACTTTGTCGTTGATGCACCTATAACTCTGAAAGTAACTCCTGAGCGAGGTTTATCATCTGAGAATGAATTACTTTGATTTGCGTCTGTGAGCGATAACACAAGACACATTACCTTGGAGCTCCCCAGATCAATAAGAGCCACCGTTCCTTTTTTTATAGCAGTCAGCCTTTTTTGTCTTAACTGCCTCTGACTCTGTAATAGCTTTCTCAACCCGCAAACCTCTCTGTTTTTTTATGAATATATTCGATGGATGGAGATTTTCTGAACTTGATTATAGGTTTATCTAAATTCCTTAAATCAATATAGTCCAGTGGAATAGCATAATTATTTGTCTCACGCAGAAACATACGCATCAACTCTAACCCTCTGTTTAGATTAGACTCTGGCAATTTGAAGACTAAATCGCTTTTCATATGGACATTCCAGCGCCTTTCCCCAACCCATTCATAGTAAAGGACTTCAGATTCATATAACCCTATTTCATTTACTAAAGTCAAAAGATCTGTAATATTTCTTGATCCAAATTTTCCGACTACAAGTGGGAATTTTGATAGGCCTCGATAATCGCTATATACTGATAAAACAACACCATTTCTATCAAGCACCTCATATAAATTATTGTTAAGAAATACTGCTACCTGTTTTCTCTCAATAACGTTTACAATTACTGATCCATCTGTGGAAAATTTAACGACAGCCTCTTTGACTTTTTTTATTTCTTTTATTTTTTCTTGCAGAGACTTAGCCCTCAATGCTGAAAACTCTTCATTGGCCGCGGTTTTAATCAACATTTTTATCTCTTCTTTCAACGGCTCCTGAGCACCCTTTACCACAATTCGGCTTATAGTTAATTCTGTTAAGTCTTTATATAACTCTGAACTTTCCTCCCTTAAGAATTTTATTTCTGCGCTTACATCGATATTTTTATAAAGAAAATTTTTTGCGAGCAGCCCACATAGAGCTAATAAAATCAATATTGAAAGTGTCTTGAACCATAACTTATAAAATAGTCTGTTCAATTTGTAAGATAACTTTGATGGTGCTGGATCTGTAGACTTCAACAAATTCATTTTTTACCTATTTATTACAAGATGCATCTTTGATTAAATCCAAACAAAGTTGTGGTAAATCTAAGCCAACGTATTTTGCCTGTTCAGGCACAAGGGAAGTTTTGGTCATTCCAGGTTGAGTATTTAACTCTAGTATATATAAACCTTCCTTTCCTTTTTCCTCATTCCATCTAAAATCTGAACGGGTAACCCCTCTACAACCCAAAGACTGATGTGCTTTCACTGCATAGCTAAGACACAATTCGAATATGTCTTTTGGAATATTTGCAGGAATAACATGCTTTGAGCCGCCGTTTTCATATTTTGCATCATAACTATACCAGTCTTCAGTTACTATATCTGTAACTGTGAGAGGTCTACCGTTAAGAACAGCTACTGTCAATTCTCTTCCAGGAATATATTTCTCCAAGAGATGTTCCCTATCTTTATGTCTATATAATGCATCCAATTCTTCGATTTGCTCTGTATGTCTTATAAACCGTATACCGACAGAGGAACCTCCATTATTTGGCTTAATTACAAATGGTGGTTCTATGAGTATACCATTTAATTCATTTTCTGCATTCAAGAGTTGGTCCTCTATTACTGGCAATCCAAATGTCTTGAAAATTTTTTTTGAGATAAATTTATCCATTGCGATCGCCGAAGATAAAACCCCAGAGTGTGTGTATGGAATATTGAGTACTTCAAATAAGCCCTGAATAGTCCCATTCTCTCCTATGCCACCATGCAGAGCGTTAAATATAACGTCTGGATTTTTAACTTTAATGAAGTCAGCTAAGTCTTGCATGTTGCTTGAGCCAACACTTAACGCTTCCACATCGAACCCCATTTTTTCGATCGCATCGATACAACTTTCAGCAGTTGAATTAGATACCTCCTTTTCTTCTGAAGTCCCTCCGTGCAATACTGTTACTTTAGAGATATTTTTTGGTTTGATAATTCTAGTCAAGCTTATTTCTCCCAACTCTTATTACTTCCCAATCAAGCATGACCTTGTATTTTTGATAAACTGACTCTCTGATATATTCTCCAAGAGCCTCCATGTCACAAGCAGTTGCACCTCCCAGATTTATCAGAAAATTGGGGTGCTTGGTTGATACCATTGCTTTTCCTATTTTTTTTCCTCTTAGCCCTGTTTTATCAATCAAGTTCCATGCTTTTAATTCAGTTTTCGCTTCAAGCATCAGCGATGATTTTCCATCCGGGTTCTTAAATGTGGAACCGCAAGTAGCTTCTTTAGTGGGTTGTGTCGCTTCTCTTTTGGATAACATCTCTGCCATTTTCTTTTCTATTGCTGCCTTTTTCATTTTTTTTGGTCTAACGATGGCTGAGGTTACAATAAAGTTTTTTGGCAAGTTACTGGTGCGGTATTCAAATTGAATATTTTCTCGGCTAATACGACTAAAATTTCCAGCTTTATCCACTCCCTCGATGCTCTGGACAAAATCTCCAATATAATTCCCATAGCAGCCAGCATTCATGGCTATAGCTCCTCCTATAGTTCCTGGAATCGTTCTTAAAAACGACAAATCATAACCTCTTTCAGATAAATTCACAGCAACCTTAGCGCTAAAATTACCAGCTCCAAGCTTCACTTCATTATCTATTTCTTCAATTTCAGAAAAGTTTCCACCCAGCTTTATTGCGACACCTGGAAGGCCCCCATCTCTTACCAACAGGTTCGAGCATGCTCCTATAGGCATGACTTGTACTTCGATAGGTACATAGGAAAGAAACCTTGCTAAATGATCCAAATTTCTTGGTCTGAATAAAATATCTACTGGACCACCTACCTTTAGCCAACTAATTTTTGATATGGGAAAGGAATAATTTATTGATCCTAAAAATTCATTTTCATCAAAAAAAGCCATTTTACTCATTTTATTCTTATCCAGGTTTCTCCGTTAAATAAGATAGGTTATTAACCCAGTTGGTTATACTGCCAGCTCCGAGGGCCAAAAAAATGTCCCCGCTATTACAGTTATTTTTCAAAAATTTACCAAAAGATACTTCGTCCTCAATATACTCAACCTTTTGTCTTTCACTTTTCGTAAAAGATTTTATCAAAGTTTTACTATTAAACCCATCGGTTTCAGCCTCACCGGCTGCAAAAACAGGAGTTATGCCGAGAATATCTGCGCCTTTAAAACATTTATTAAACTCTGTGAAAAGAGCTTTCAACCTTGAGTACCTATGGGGCTGATGAACCACTATAATTCTTGTTTTCGTTATCTCTCTAGCAGCAGAAATAACAGCTTCAATTTCAGCTGGATGATGTGCATAGTCATCTATTATTGTGGCACCATTGAAAAAGCCAATCCTTGTAAAGCGTCTTGATACCCCCTCAAAATTAGCCAATGCATTCTTAATAAACTTTATTGGAATCGATAAATTTGATGCTGCTAAAATAGCGGCACAAGCATTTAGGGCGTTGTGGTGACCAATCATTGGTAAATGAAAATCACGCAAATAAATGTTAGCAAGTTTATCATCCAGGTCGAACGATGTGCCCTGGTCATTAATTTTCAAATTCCTTATTGTGACATCGGCCTTCTCAGAAAACCCATATGTAATAATTTTTCGATCATTGACTTTTGAAATAACGTTAGCAACGTGTTTATCATCGATACAACAAACGGCTACCCCATAGAATGGAATACTTGAAATAAATTTTTCAAAAGCCCTTTTTAAGTTAAGAAAACTGCTGTAGTAGTCCAAGTGCTCCTTATCAATGTTGGTCACTATCGCAATTGTTACAGGTAATTTGTTAAATGATCCATCGCTTTCATCTGCTTCTACCACCATCCACTCTCCTTCTCCGAGGCGTGCATTAGAACCATATGCTTTTATCACTCCGCCATTAATTACAGTCGGATCTAGATTGCCCAGTTCTGCAATTGCAGCGACAAGTGAAGTAGTTGTTGTCTTTCCATGAGAACCAGCCACTACAACATTCAACTTCATTCTCATCAACTCTGCTAGCATTTCTGCTCTAGAAACTATTGGAATTCCAAGCTGTTTTGCTAATATTAATTCTACATTATCCGATGTAATAGCAGAAGAAATTACTACAACAGATGAATTGTTAACATTCTCTCCTTTATGCTCATAATATATATTTACACCCAAAGATGAGAGCCTTTTGGTTATTTTTGTACTTTTTATATCAGAACCCTGAACAGAGTAACCTAGATTGAAAAGAACCTCAGCAACTCCAGACATGCCTATACCACCAATTCCAATAAAATGTATTGACCCCAAGTTTAGAGGTAATCTAGTAGCTAGCATTTTTTTCTCCGAAATGTGCTTCAATTGCACTTATAATATTTTTTGAAGCATTGGGTTTTCCTTGCCCTAATACTTGATTCGCCATGGCTCTAGCTTTTGAAGGAGATTTTAAAATGAGGCGTAAATTTTTAGATAGCTCTTCCGTCAGATTTGGACCCTCTTCAAGAACAATTGCAGCACCGCCATGAGCAAACATTCGGGCATTGGAAAGTTGATGATCGTCTTTTGCATGTTTTAAGGGTATGAGGATTGCTGGTCGTCCAACAATCGAAATATCTGCTAGCGTGCTAGATCCTGCTCTGCAAATTATTATCTGAGCTTCTGAGATCAATCTCTCCACATCTTCAAAGAATGGTTGAACATACCCTCTTATGCCCATATTTCCATATACCGTTAAAACGCGTTCAATATCATCTTTTCTTGCCTGATGAAATATTGTTAATCGCTCTTGAGTTTTTTTTGAAAGAGCTGCTATAGAGCTTGGGACGACCTCAGAAAGTAACACAGCGCCTTGGGATCCTCCAAGCACCAACAATGTAATTGGCCATGGACCAGGGTCTAAGTATTGGGAGTTAGATTTTTTTAGAACTTTATTTCTTATTGGGTTTCCAGTAGTCAAGCTCTTTTTGGGATCTAAAAACAAAGTATTTGAAAAGTGACAAAAAACTTTACTACTGAACCTTTGAAATAATCTATTTACTCTTCCCAAAACTGCGTTCTGTTCCTGAATAAATAGCGGAACTCTTAGCAGGATTGACATCAAGAGAATTGGAAAAGTTGAAACTCCTCCAAACCCTACTACAAACTTTGGTTTTTTCCTCGCTATTATCCTCCCTGCTCTAAGAGCTGCAAGAGGTATTTGATGAGATAGCTCTATACACTTCTTTCGAAGTGAAGCTGTTTCAGAAGAAATATTGACCAGCACTATCGAGTACGCATTAGAATTTTGATCCAAATATTGTAGCCCTCTTACATCGGAGAAAATTATAACCTCCCACCCGATGTCATTAAGCTCAGTTGCCAGAGCAATACAGGGCAACACGTGCCCTCCTGTACCTCCAGTTGATAATACGCAAACACCCTTCGTATTCATCAAGTGCCACCCATGAAAGTATCTATGTTATCACTAGTTCTACGCCTCGTGACATTAAGTAAGAGACCCATTAATATTCCCATAGCGACCATGGAAGATCCTCCATAGCTTATAAAGGGCAAAGTCATACCCTTGGTAGGAAGCAGCCTAGCTGCAACCCCCAAATTAATAAGCGCCTGAGCCTGAATGATCGTCAACAACCCAAGGCCGACTAATAATATAAATGGGTTTCTCTGTATAAGCAGCCTTGATAATGTTCTAAGTAAAATAACTACAAATAGCGTCAAAATTAAAAAAAATACTATCAGCCCAAATTCCTCTATTGCAACAGCAATGATAAAATCGGTATGCGCATCAGGCAAACTCCATTTCACGTTTCCATTTCCAGCTCCAACGCCCAGAAAACCACCTAAGTGAATTGCTTGCTCAACTAAACCCATTTGTGATGTTGGTTCAATGACATTTGAAAAAAAAGTTTTGAGCCTGATCGCTACATGATTAGAGAATTGATAAAATATAAAGGCAATGGTTGAAATAAACGTAAAAAAAACTGCAGAAAAGAGCCAAGATACTCCAACTACAAAATGGATCAAAACCCAGCACCCAACCAAAACCACCGTTTGACCGAGGTCTGGTTGCAGAGTCAGTAAAAACACACATACACACATTGAAAAAAAAGATAAGATGATTGCCGCTCTCGGATTCCTATCTATATTTCCTGAAACAACCCAAGATACAAATACTACAAAAAATGGCTTTAAATATTCAGATGGTTGGATTGTTATCCAATTAAGTGAGTACCATCTTACTGCTCCTTTACCAAAATCTGTCCCAAAAATTGGAAGAAATGCAAGAGCAAAAACTACTAAAAAAAAACCTACTATTCCGAACCTTCGTATAACTGACAAGTTTGTAGAGGATAAAAAGATAATTAGAGAAAATGAGATGACTGCGTAAATAACTTGCCTGTAAACATAGTAAAACATTGGCTTATCATTTGAGTCTGCAAGAGGCACAGAGGCTGCCATTGACAGAAGTAACCCAACTACGATAAGTCCCAGAGTTGCCAATAAGGTCCATTGATCAATCGATTGCCACCATCGAAAAAATGGGTTATCCACGGGAATTGGCCGAGGCCTTCCGTGTATTATATCTGTCATTATTATCTGCTCGTTTTTTGGCAGATAGTACCACTACTTAATTAAAAAAACACACACTAAATTAATTTTTTTCGATGTTTCTCAACTAGGGAAATAAAATGATTCCCTCGCTCTTCAAAATTCAGGTACTGATCAAAACTAGCACAAGCCGGCGAAAATAAAATTGTATCCCCTTTTCGAGAATGACTTACTGCTTTATCAAAAGCGTTGTCCAAGGTATTAAATTGCTCCAGTTTATTACCTTCAAAGCTACTTGCTATAAGAGAGGCCGCCTCTCCTATTGGATAGATTC
This sequence comes from Alphaproteobacteria bacterium, assembly GCA_003331935.1. GTDB lineage: Bacteria > Pseudomonadota > Alphaproteobacteria > Rhodobacterales > Rhodobacteraceae > CACIJG01. Next base: position 22,934 of record QOQE01000001.1, read on the forward strand.
GGGAAACATTTTCCATACTATCTTGAAGTTGATAAAAATTATTTTCCTTTGCTTTCCCACCTAAAATCAAATGGACATTTTTATAAATTTTTAAGGCATGTCTAGTTGCATCAACATTTGTTGCTTTACTATCATTTATAAAAGCTACACCCTCAATAACGTCTACCTTTTGATTTCTGTGCTTGAGTGGCATAAATCCATTACAATTACTCAAAATATTTTTTGGAGCGATCCCATAGGATCTGGCTAATGCATAAACGACTAAAATGCTTTCTCCCAATGTCATTAAATTATTATCTAAACTTCTCAAATCGTAGGAAAAAATTTGCCGACCCTTTTGCCATTCTGTTATGAAATAACCTTTAAGGCTTACAGCCCATAAATAATTTTTGACATTTAGCTTACTAGTTATTGCAATGATTTTATTTTCTGATGAAATAAGTCGCTGATATAAAAATAATCCCTCGGCAGTATCAATATTTATGACTGACATGTCGGTTAAGTTTTCTAAAAATAATCTTGCTTTACCATAAAAATACCCCCCAAGACCTCCGTGCCTTTCAACATGGTCCGAAGCAAAATTAATAAAAGCAGCAAAATTTGGGGATAAATTTTTTGCTAACTCTATTTGGTAAGATGAAAGTTCAAGGATTCTTATAGAGCCTTCCTTCAGGGGGCTTAATTCTAAAACGGGTTTGCCGATATTTCCTCCGATTTCTACATCTGAAAAAACCTTGGAAAACACGTGACCTGCTAATGCTGTTGCCGTAGATTTACCGTTTGAGCCTGTTATCGTAATGATCTTTGGGGGGGTGCTGAAAGATTCGTATTCATCTTGAATGTGACTCGAAAAAAAAAGCCCTATATCGTTATCGACTCTTATATTTAATTCATAAGCCAAGCTTACTACTGGATGTGGCTTGGGATATAGGTGGGGAATACCAGGGCTTACAATTAAAAGATCTAACTCTCTAAGTAAGTTTTTATTTTTGAGATCCTCAACAGTGAGACCACTCACACCTAAATTTACTCTCTTTTCCTTATCATCATCCCAACAGACCAATAAAGCACCTGCTTGCTGAAGTGCATTGACCACAGACAAACCTGTCTTTCCAAGGCCAAGGACCCCTACTTTTTTGTTTCTCAAGTTCCTTAAATTTAGCATTCTACCGAAGTTTAAGAGTTGCCATTCCTAGTGCCGCCAATATAACGGCAATAATCCAGAACCTGATAACGATCTGCGACTCTGACCAGCCAAGTTTTTCAAAGTGGTGGTGTATGGGTGCCATAAGAAAAACTCGTTTTCCTGTAATTTTAAAAAAGCATACTTGAATAATAACAGAAAGTGTCTCGATAACGAATAACCCACCAACTATGAATAATACAAGCTCATGTTTTATTGAAACAGCTATACAACCAAGAGCAGAGCCAAGAGATAGAGACCCAGTATCTCCCATGAAAACGGCAGCGGGAGGAGCATTATACCATAAAAATCCTAATCCACTACCTATTAACGCAGCGGAAAATATAAGAATTTCACCACCACCTCTAATATAGTGGACATCTAAGTAAGAAGAATAGTCGGCTCTGCCAACTATGTAAGCGATAATACCTAGTGATGCGCCGGCTATTATTACTGGCATTATTGCCAATCCATCCAATCCATCTGTCAAATTGACAGCATTAGCAGAACCAACTACCACAAGCATAGCAAAAGGAAAAAAGAAAGCCCCCATAAATATTAAATGATCTTTAAAAATTGGTAAAGCCAAAGACTTGTTTAAATCATCAAGGTGTTGAGCCTGAATGAAATAGACTGCAACAAAAGCTATCAGAAAACCAACTATCAATCTCAGGCGCCCTGAAAGACCTCCGTAACTTTGTTTAACAACCTTTATATAATCATCTATCAATCCTAATAAGCCGAAAGAGAAAGTCACAAACAAAATAATCCAAACATACTGATTATCTAAGCGAGCCCACAGAATGGTAGACACTGTTACCGCCAATAATATTATCACTCCACCCATGGTAGGAGTGCCAGCTTTTTTTATAATGTGTTCCTTTGGTCCATCTTCTCTTATCGGTTGGCCTTCTTTTTGGAGTTTTTTTAAAAAATTTATGCTGAACTTACCAAAAGTAAAAAATATTATAAGTGATGTAAAAAAAGCACCCCCTGCTCTAAAGGTTATGTAACGGAAAATGTTAAAAACATCACCACCATCCGATAGTAAACTCAAAAAATATAACATCTTAAAACTCTAAATTGTTAAGTCTTTTCAACTCGCTTACTATAGTATTCATTCCCATAGAGAACGAGCCTTTTATCATTACTATGTCACCATTTTTAAATTTGTTGACTAAAACATGTTGCATCTCTTCTGCGGTTTTGGTCCAAAAACCTTGTTTAGAGGGTGGCAACACTTCAAATAGCCTTCTCATTCTTAGACCCACACAGGAAATTTTGTCAATTTGACTCAGTTTTGCAAATTTCGAGATATTTATATGTTCTTTTGCTTCTGATGGTCCAAGTTCTAGCATGTCTCCCAATACCGCTATCCTTCTACTATGGGCATAATTTTTATTTTTGTTTGTAAAAATACAAGCGAGGGTCTCTAAAGCAGACCTCATTGAACCAGGGTTTGCGTTATAGCTTTCGTCTATTAGGAGTATTGCTATACAACAATTATCTTTTTTGAATTTAATTTCAGAAACTTGGCCGCGTCCAGCTGAAGGGGTCCATTTCAAGAGAGCTGAAATTGCTTTAGAAGAGCTAAGATTTAACGCGACTGTTAGTGTCAAAAGCGCCGTTGCATTTTTTACATAATGCTTTCCGGCAGTTTTTAGCTTTAAATCCAAGTGATTTTGTTCTTGATCTACAATTTTTGCTGTAATGAAATTATTTTTTACCTCAGCATTGGTGATCTTTACATCACTGGTTTCACTTTTTCCAAATGAGATCACGGTTGAGCCGAAATTCTCTACTTTTTCCTTAAGTTGGCTAAATCGCTCAATACCGGTGGGTATTATCGCTGTACCTTTTTGTCTCTGCCCAAAACAAATGGAAGCTTTCTCTTCGACAATGTTGTCAAGAGACTTTAATCCCTCAATATGGCCAACTGAAACATCAGTTATTATGACATGGTCAGGTTTGACCAACTGTGACAACTCGGCAATTTCTCCAAGACTATTTGTGCCAATTTCTACTAAAACATATTCAGCGTCTTTTGGTATGGTAGCTAATGTCAAAGAACACCCCAGAATATTATTATAACTTTTTTCCGAAAAGTGTGTTTTTCCAAAGCTCTTAAACACCAGACCTCCCATGTCCTTTGTTGAAGTCTTTCCTGACGTTCCGGTAATTCCAATGAAAGTTGCTTTCGACTCATTCCTAGCCGTTTTTGCCATTCTAACTAATGCCTTCATAACGTCATCGACAACTAGCAATCTATCTTCTTCGTTTAAACCTTTTGGTATATTGGTCACCATGGCGGCTGCAGCTCCTCGATCAAAGGCTGCTTTTATAAAATCATGACCATCTCTTTTTCCAGGAAGAGCTATAAACAAATCCCCTTCATTGATCTTCCTACTATCAAACGATATACCTGAGGCCTCCCAGAATGATTTGCATTGACCCAAAGTTGCAACCTCCGCTGTAATTTTATTCCATAAGACCTCAGCCATGTGTAATTTGGTCCATCAATGCTATAGCTGTACTAGCCTGTTCAAAATCACTAAAAGGGAAATAATTATTCTTTACTACTTGTACCTGTTCATGCCCTTTCCCAGCAATAACGACGATATCATCATAATTAGCTTTGTTAATTGCTATTGTAATCGCCTCCGATCTATCTGCAATTTCAATAGCACCCGGACAACCCTTGATGATTTGCTTTCTTATACCTGCAGCATGTTCATGGCGGGGGTTGTCATCTGTTACATAAATCAAGTCACAATATTTATGAGCTATCGTACCCATAGGTTTTCTTTTGTCTTTGTCTCTTTCTCCTCCCGCACCAAAAACCAAAATCAGGTCACCCTTTGTTAAAGTTCTAAGTGTTTGTAGAAGGTGCTTTAAACCATCCGGAGTGTGTGCGAAATCTATATATATAGAAGCTCCAGTCTTTGTTTTTCCAACAAACTCCAATCTGCCAGGGACCGGTTTCAAAAGATTACAATAATTCACTATCTCTGCGAATTCAAAGCCAAATGTCTCACATGTAAGTAGTGCCATTCCCAAATTTATTGCTTGAAACTTACCTATTAAAAGCGTTTTGAATCTATGTAACAATCCGTCTTTAATAATCTCGACTGATTGAATATCAGATGTATCTTGGTGCGCCCTAAGTTTCACATTTGCTTTTTCGCTAAAACCAATTGTTTCAATTTGGAAACCTAAACTCTTTGCCTTCTCATAAAATAGCTCTCCATATTTATCATCTATATTTACGATTATTTTTGTGTTCGAACTTAATGTGTCAAGAACGCTTAACTTGGATTGAAAGTAGGTTTCCATGTCATTATGGTAATCCAAGTGATCCTGTGATAAATTTGTGAAGCAGAACACCTTAAATACCACACCGTTTATCCGTCTTTGCACTATAGAATGAGATGATACCTCTAAAAGAGCATAATTTGCTCCTTTTGACTTGGCCATTTGCAAAATTCTAAAAATAAACGTTTGATCAGGCGTAGTGTTTTCAGTTCTTAAACTTAGAACTCCATCAACTCCCAAAGTTCCTATGGTGACACATGATTTATTTTTTTGTTCAATAAGCTGTTGGCTGAAATTTACTACTGAGGTCTTCCCGTTTGTTCCTGTAACTCCCATAATAAACTTTGGTTTATCTGGATAAATATTCTCAAGAATGTTATCTAAGGTAAGTTCAACATTTTCGACCAAAAGAAAAGGAATATCCGAATTAAAGCCCTTAGTAACGGCATATTCATATCCTTCTAGGTCAGTGATAATAAGACTTGCGCCTTTTTTAAAGGCTTGATTACTAAATATTGCTCCATGGCTGGTTTTAGTTTTGCTATGCTTAGCAACAAAAATATACCCTTTTTCTATTCTAAGTGAGCTAGTTTCAACACCAGTTATTTCAGGGTCGTTATACTTCCAGTGGCCTTTACGTTCAATCTCTTTGATATTCAGTGTTGAAAGTCGGATCATTTTAAATTCTTTCACACATTATAAAAATTGCTAAAACTTCGCATTATGTCGTTCAGGAATAATATCCATCAAGGGTCCCGTTCTCTCTATTAACTTTTTAATCATAGGTACTACGGTACAGCTCGCGTATCTACAAGGCTCCTTTAGAAAATTATTTTCTGGCTCATCCAAAAACGCAGCAATTACATATTTAGGCTTTGTGAGAGGAAATAACCCTACGAAATTAGAAATTACTTTATCTTTCTGGTATCCCCTTTTATCAACAGATATTTTTTCTGCCGTGCCTGTCTTTCCTCCAATACGATAATGTTTACTCGCCAGAATTCTAGCCGTGCCTCTTTTGTCGGTAACAATTGCTTCTAATAATTTAAGGATCTCGTCAGAAGTTCTTTTTTTTAGAACTCTAAAACCTGTTTGACTATCTTGTTGTTTTTTCAAAATGGTAGGCTCTACACTAAATCCCCCGTTTCCTAATATTGCATATGCTTTTGCTAAGTGTAACAATGAAACTGATATACCATATCCATAAGAAGTGGTCGCTAAGGTTATATCTCGCCAATCTCTTGGGACAATAGGTTGAGTAATGCTTGCCTCTCTTAATTCTAAACCTACAGGTTCCAAGAGTCCAAGAATAGAAAAAATTTCTTTCAAACCTTTCTCTCCAATCATCAAAGCAAGCCTTGCGGATCCAACGTTTGATGACCTTACAATAATTTCACGAACAGTGCTCTTGCTATTAAATTTATATTTATCCTCAATTTTTCTTGAGCTTATCCTGAATTCAGTTGTATCAATAAGTGTCTCGACATCGAATAGGTTTGTTTCTAATCCTTGCGCAACAGAAAAGATCTTAAAAGTTGATCCCATTTCATAAACACCTTGAACCGCTCGATTAAAATAATTGTTAGTTTCAGTCTTTTTTCCCAATATGATTCTTTCTTTATTCGCGTTGAAATCTGGTGAGGAAGCAAGGGCTAGTACCTCGCCAGTATGAATATCCATAATTACGACCCCTCCAGCTTTCGCTCCCATTCTTTTTTGCCATTCTTTCAAAACATTCTCAACTTCTGCTTGAACGGGTAAGTCTAAAGATAAATTAATTGCGTTGTTCTCTAATTGAGGCAGAATTTCTTCTGCCAATCTTTTTTCCAAAGCTTTCTCCACTCCAGAAATACCTGAGATTTTTGCATAATTCACATCGAACGCATCAACCTTTGTAAAACCAATTAAATGCGATGCCAAACTTCCATGGGGATAGAAACGATATTCTCTTTTACCGAAATAAATCCCTGGTTGACCCAAATCAAAAAGTGCTTTTTCTTGTTTCGGTGACACAAGGTTCTTTAACCAGAAAAATTTTCGACCATCATTCAATTTTTTTAAGAGGAGAGTTTCCTTCAAATCTGGAAATATTTTTTTTAATTGCTGAGAGACAAGAGCTTTTTGCTTAATTTCTTCAGGCCGAACATAAACAGACACACCTTCTAGATTGGTAGCTAAAATATATCCATTTCTGTCAACAATGTTTAATCTAGTAGGTACTTTCTCTGTCTCAGAATAACGTTTGTGTTTTTGATCCTTCTTTGAAGCTAGAAATACTATTTTTGTGCTTATTAATAAAAATCCAAGCAAAACAAATAATCCGAACAGAACTAGCCTTGTTCTCGTTCTAGGATACTCAGTGAAAATTTTTTTTTTGTTACTACTTATCATAGCCCATTTCAGAAAAACTTGTACCTAATGATGCAGCCGGTGTTTTTTCGATATCTTTATTCAAATAAATTTCAGAGAACGAAATAAAATTATCAGGATTTATGGGGGTTAGTCGTAGCTCCCGGAAGTAATACTCTACCAATTTTCGTAAGCGATCTGGGTTATTTAAATGAGCCCATTCTGCCTCTAATATCTTTCTTTCTTTTTTTGCTGAAAGGATAGCTTTTTCAAGGCTTTTTACTCTCTGACTTGCAGCTCGGCTCTCATAATTTATTTTATATGCCCACGAACCTAAACCGAAAGTACTTATTAAAAGGATTGCAAATAATAAAAATTTTACCATTTCATATTCCTAACTCAACCTCAGGAAATTCTATATTTGCCAAAATTCTCGAAGGGTTATCTGAAACCTTTTTATAAACCCTTAATTTTGCGGATCGTGCTCTTTTATTTCTATCAAGTTCATCAATTGCAGCAACTACCGGTTTTTTATTTACAGGGATGAGGGATGGATAATTTTTTGAAACAAGCGGTCTGTATCTATTAATTGAAGAGGCCTTTCCTGACATTGTTTTTCCGAAGTCCTTAACAATCTTATCCTCAAGGCTGTGGAAGGTTATCACAGCAATGGTTCCTCCCCTTCTGACTTTTTTTTCCGCGAAAATCAAAGCTTTTGATAAATCCTTTAATTCATTGTTAACAGCAATTCTAATTGCTTGGAAAGTTCTTGTTGAAGGATCCTTTTTGAAGTTTTTTGGAACAATAGCTCTTATAATTTCCGCTAATTCAAAGGTAGTATTTATTTCCTTTTTCTTTCTCTCTTCAACAATTCTATTTGCAATTTTTCGTGCTTTTCTCTCTTGTCCATAAAAGAAGATTAAATCCGCTAAAGTCGCCTCAGAACACAGATTGACTATCTCAGAAGCAGTAGGGCCAGGCTGGTTACCCATTCTCATATCAAGAGGACCATTTTTTCTGAAGGAAAACCCTCTAGAAGGGTTATCCAAATGCATCGACGAAACTCCAAGATCTAACACAATCCCATCAATATCATCTCTATTGGTTATATCATCATTTGTTTCCATATCAGCAAAACTTTGATTGTAAAATTTTATTAAATTTCCATATTCATTTTGTATAGACTTTAAAAAAACTTTTGTTTCAGAATCTTTATCAATTGCCAAAACTTGACTCGCGCCATTTTGCAATAAAGCCCTACTGTAACCCCCGGCTCCAAAGGTACAGTCAACCCAACAACCAGTGATTGGTGTGACTAACTTTATAAAATCTTTCAGCAGGACCGGTTCATGTGCTTCCAATATCTTAATTATCTCCCAAAAATATTTAATCTTGTAGCTGATCTAACTTCAAAAAAGGATTTTCATCTTCTGATAAGTTCTTAAAAGCTAGATCTAGATTATCTACCTCATTTTGATAATTTTTTGGCTCCCATATTTGAAACTTCTCACCCATACCAGCAAATAATGCTTCGTCTTTAATCCCGATTTTCTCTTTAAGCTTAAGAGATAAAACAATTCGTCCGGTTTCATCAAGCTGCATGTATGTAGATTGAGTATTTATAAATCTTTCAAGAATTTCTCTATCTCTTGAAAACCTTGGCATTTTACTAATGAGTTTATCAACTTTAGCTATTGCGCTTATGGTGTAGCCTTCTAAACAATTACCTCTTACACCTCCATATACAATAACAAAGTTAGGAAAAGAGCCTCCAGTAAAGTCTGGGTCACCCTCTTCAAGAACACGACGAAAGGCCGCAGGAACAGACACACGACCCTTAGTATCTACTTTATGTAATGATTCTCCTCTAAATTGCCTTGTCAATAATAAATCTCCTTAGAGGCCTCATTCACGACCGTTTGAATAATCGGGGAGTCAAATGGTTGTTGGCTTTGTGCAGACGCGATGCCTGTATTAACCTGCTTATTTTTCCTGGAAATTTTCCTCATTTTTTTTTATCGCGTCTGCCATATTATGGGATATCATGGAAATTCATGGAAATCAATGGAATATTTTAAATTTTTGTTGCGGATGATCTATAAGCCGGATCCTGTAAACACTATGTGTTTGGTGACCATTCATCTCGACTTACTGTTACCAATAAGTTCTAGCGACCAACCCGGACTCTGTCTGGAATGACCGAGCTATGCTCACGAGTCCCTATTAGGTCTTGCTCCTGGTGGGGCTTGCCATGCCTTTTTTGTTACCAAAAAAGCGGTGAGCTCTTACCTCACCTTTTCACCCTTACCTAATACTAAGGCGGTATATTTTCTGTGGCGCTTTCCCTCAAGTTGCCTTGGCCAGCTGTTAGCTGGCACCATCTTCCATGGAGTCCGGACTTTCCTCAGCTGTTAGGCTGCAGCCACCCAACCATCCGCGATAAGATAGTTACAAGAAAAAATGGACAAATTCAATCAATTTAAGTCCAATGGTTCTTTAAAACAGAATAATCTTCAAGCTTTATTTTTTTTGAATTACCAGGTTTTAAGTTACCTAAATTAAATGGTCCAAATCTTGTCCTTATTAATCTCACAACGTTGAGACTTAAGCTAGCTAATATTTTTCTGATTTCTCTATTTTTTCCCTCGGTCAATACCATTTTTATCCACGAGTGAGAACTATTACTTTCTAAAACTCTCACAGCAATCGGTTTGTAGTTTAATCCATCCAAGGAAAAACCTCTTTTTATGTCATTTATGTTTGAGCTTGTTAAGTGTCCTCTTATTTTCACTTCATAAACTCTTTCAACTCTATTTTTTGGTAGCTCGAGATGTCTTTTTAGTTCTCCATTATTCGTCAGAATCATCAACCCTTCAGAGTTATAATCAAGCCGACCTATAATCATTAAATGATTTAACTCACTATCAATTAGGTCAAAAATAGTTTTTCTTCCCATTGCATCATAAGACGTACTTAGGTATCCCCTAGGTTTATGCAGCTGATATAAGGCTGTAGACATTGACTGGCTCACAATTGTTCCGTCTAATTTCAAAATGTCTGAGGTTGTACAGTTTCTCCAAGGCTCACTTACTGTATTGCCATTTAAAGTGACCCTACCATCAAGGATCAACTTCTCAGCCTCTCTCCTTGACGCCAAGCCAGCTTTGGCCAGATACCTAGATATCCTTATCTCAGTTTTGATTGACATAATTAAAAATTAAACATAAATGGTTTATAAATTTCATCTATATACATACTATGATAAAAGACCAAACTATGGAATTAGCAATCCAACAAGCAAAAAGTGCTGCTGCGAGAGACGAAGTGCCTGTGGGAGCAGTTATCCAAGACGCTTCAGGAAAAATAATCGCTAAGGACAGTAATAAAACAATAGAATTATGCGACCCCACAGCACACGCTGAAATTAATGCGATTAGAAAAGCTTGTAAGGAACGTAAAGATCTTTATTTAAATGATTGTACTATGTATGTAACTTTGGAACCATGTTCAATGTGTTTGGCGGCTATAGTTAATTCAAGACTTAAAAAGTTAATATACGGACTGCCGTCTCCTAAATATGGGGCTTTAAGTTCGAACCATTCACCTTGTCAAAGCAGAGAAAAACTTGTTAAAAATACAGAAGTTTATGGGGGATTTTATCAATCAGAGATCTCACGGATAATGAAAGAGTTTTTTGAAGATAGAAGGGGACATTTTTTTGGAAATAGATACTGAAACAGTTAAAAAAATTGCAAGGCTCTCCCGAATTAAAATCACTAATATCGAGTCAGCTGATATACAGACCGACCTGAATAGAATTGTTGAGTTTGTTAAAAAGCTAAGTGAAGTTGATGTTAACGGTATTGGAGAGTTCAACTTTGGGAAAACATACTTAGAAGATATGAGACTGGATAGTGTTGCGGTGAGTGATAGTACTGATGACATTCTCAAAAACACAAAGAATAAAAATCAAGATTTCTTTACGGTGCCAAAAATTGTGGAATGAATAAAGTGAAACTTACAGAACTTGGCATAAAAGAATCACGCGACTTATTGAACAGGAAGGAAATAAGTGCTGAAGAGCTAACTAATGCATACATTCAAAACATAAAAGAGAGCTCCAAGCTGAACGCTTTTATTGAAAAAACTTTTGACAAAGCTTTAATGCAAGCCTCCGAGGCAGACAAGATAATAGGCACGGATTCTCAAAAATCTCTTTGTGGTATACCTCTCGGCATTAAAGACCTGTTTTGCTGTAAAAACGTAAAGACGCAAGCGGCCTCAAATATTTTAGACTCTTTTATACCACCATATGAAAGTACGGTTACTGATAAACTTTGGAACGAACAAGCTGTCATGTTAGGCAAACTGAATATGGATGAATTTGCCATGGGGTCATCAAATGAAACCTCAGCCTATGGACCTGCAATCAATCCCTGGAGAATGTCTAACTCTGATGAGCCTCTTACTCCAGGAGGTTCTTCAGGAGGTTCTTCAGCAGCGGTCGCTGCAAACCTGTGTGCTGGAGCTACAGGTACAGACACTGGTGGATCGATACGACAACCAGCATCGTTTACAGGAACAGTGGGATTGAAACCTACATATGGAAGATGCTCAAGATGGGGGATTATAGCCTTTGCTTCTTCTTTCGATCAAGCTGGCCCTATTACGAAGAACGTTACGGATAGCGCAATAATGTTGAAGGCTATGTCGGGTTTCGATCCAAAAGACAGTACCTCTGCTAAAATGGAGGTGCCAGATTATGAACAGCACTTAGAAAAAGATATTAGGGGACTTCGTATAGGCCTTGCTAGAGAGTATAGTCTAAAAAAAGGTAACCCCGCGGCAGAACAGAAATGGGAACAAGCCATATCATTATTAAAGAATATGGGAGCGGAATTTGTCGAGGTTTCGTTGCCACACACTGAATTTGCTCTACCTACTTATTATGTGTTAGCACCGGCTGAAGCGTCATCAAATCTTGCAAGATATGATGGTGTAAGATATGGACGACGTGCTACGCTCGATACAAATGACTCAATATTAGAACTCTATGAGAAAACTAGATCAGAGGGGTTTGGAATTGAAGTTAAAAGGCGAATTCTGATTGGAACATATGTGCTCTCTTCTGGCTATTATGACGCGTACTATAAACGAGCTCAAAAAGTCAGAAGCTTAATCAAGAATGATTTTGATGAAGTTTTCAACAAAGTTGATTTAATATTAACACCAACAACGCCTACCCCCGCATTTCCTTTGGGATCTAAAGGCACACAGGACCCCGTGGAAATGTATATGAACGATATATTCACCGTTCCTGCCAACCTTGCAGGCCTTCCAGCCATCAGCTTGCCAGTAGGCTTGGACGACTTTGAGCTTCCATTGGGAGTGCAACTTATTGGAAATAATTGGCAAGAACCTCTGCTATTGAATGCTGCATTCAATCTTGAAAACGCATTAGCTTTTGAAAGCAAACCAAAAAATTGGTGGGCAGATGGTTAGGTACATCTCTTTTTTCTTTGCTTTACTACTTATTGGCTGTCAGACAGACCTCTCAAGCAACAACGAAGTAGTGAAAGGAAACTCCGATTTAAAAATTAGCGATGGGGTATTAGATCTCTCTCAATTCTCTCAAGAACAGCAAAAAGTTGAAAGAGAACAGGCTGCTAAACGAAGAGAGGCACTAAAAGCAGGGAGAGTGGTTTTAGACGCAGATGATAAAGAAAAAATTGGGGCTAAGTCGGTAAATTTGGCAGTTTTTGCACGGAGCGTATCAAACAAGGTAGGCGAAAAAATTTATTTTAGAAATTTTTTAGGTGCTGACGGTAATCCGGGTTGTAGAAAATTCTTGAATAAAAATACCGCTCAAATTTTTTTCCTTAAAAATGGAGGTCCAAAAAACGACTACCATAACATTGATACGGATGGAGATGGTTTCGCATGCAAATGGGATCCAGAGATTTATAGAAAAATTGACTCCCTTAGTAAAAATACAGAGCCAAACAATTAGAACTTTATTCAAACTAAAAGATGCTTAACATTTTAAATCATTATTTTGGCACTAGAATTCTACACAGAATTGAGCCAGAAATGTCCCACGCAATAGCAATATGTTATTTGCGACTTTTGAACCGACTTGTAAAAAAAAAAAAAGTATCAGTCCTGTCCTAAATACAAAAATCTGTGGGATGGAGCTGCCTTCACCTATAGGTTTAGCTGCGGGTTTTGATAAAAACGCAGAGGTCTTCAACGCTACTCTCTCTTTAGGTTTTGGTTTTGTAGAGGTAGGCACAATTACTCCTGATCCACAGACAGGTAATGGAAAACCGCGCTTATTTAGACTTCCGGACGAGGATGCTTTAATTAATAAGATGGGTTTCAATAATAAAGGCATGTTATATGCCTCAAGAACTATCCGAAAGCCTAAGTTAGGGATTGTAGGTGTCAATATAGGTGCCAACGCCAAAAGCATTAATAAGGTTATGGACTATTCAACTATTTTTGAATTTCTAGCTCATCTATTTGATTACGTCACGATAAATGTATCCTCACCAAACACTAAGAATCTAAGAGACTTACAAAAACCTGAAGTACTAGAAAAGATATTGCAGAACGTTACCACCATAAATCTTTCGCTAAAGAAGCAAGTGCCTATTTTTATTAAAATCGCACCAGACCTTACTGAAAATAACGTGACTGAAATCCTAAATGTGTGCGAGGAAAATAAGGTGTCCGGTCTAATCGCAACCAACACTACAATAAGCCCAAGAACCTTAAAAAAACCTAAAAGTTTTAAAGGGGGCTTATCTGGCAAACCACTTTTTAAGCCATCAAATAAAATATTGAAATTACTAGCAAAAAGAAAAAAGCCAACAACAGCTCTTATCGGAGTAGGCGGTATATTTTCAGCATCAGACGTATACGAAAAAATAAGATTGGGCGCATCAGCTGTTCAAATCTATTCTGGCTTTGTTTATAAGGGACCAATGCATATAAAGAAAATAGAGATGGAGCTTGAAAATCTTCTATTAAATGACGGCTATGCCTCTATAGATAGGGCTGTGGGAGCTTCAATTAGATGAGAAGGACTTTTTGATCCGGTCCAGTTTTGTCCATAAAGTGAAAGCTCTTACCATATTAAATACTACAATAGAAGTCCATAAGCCTATGTTTGCCATGAGAGGAATAAAAGCAATTATGCAAATAAAAAAAATTGTAGAAGATTGAATCATCGCAATTCTTATTTCTTTGCCCCTCGCTGCGCCAAGGAAAATCCCATCGTAAATATAAGAAAAGACACTAACAATAGGCATTATTGATATCCATATTATAAACTGGTAACAAATTACTCTTACCGGTTCGATAGAAGTCATTAAATCGATCACCAAATACCCAAAGAAATAGAGGGAGATACCAATAAAGCTTGAAAATATAAAGCCAATCTTTAAAGCAGAGCGCATCACTTTCTTAAATAGCTCATCTCTCCGTTGACCTATCGCCTCGCCTACCAAAATCTCAGAAGAGAAGGCGACTCCGTCGAGTGCATAAGCTGCAAGATAAGTTATTTGTAACAATATATGATTTGCGGCCAGTGTTTCAGAACCAAAAAGTGTGCCGAAGATAAGGTAAGATAAAAAAACAGCCTGTAGAAGTGTTGACCTTATAACGATATCTAAATTCAAAAGAATAAAAGGTCGCCACTTGTTTGATAAAAAAATGGCTCTCCTTTTTACTTGTTCTTTATCAAATAAAGATTCTCTACACAAATAAACGCCTAGAGCAAAGCCGAAGAATTCGGCTAGTATTGTAGCGTAGGCAACACCAGCGATCCCTAAATAAAGAAACTTTACAAAAATAATATCTAGTACAATGTTCAAAACATTTACGGCCAACAATAAGCAAAGGGAATGAAAGGTTTTACCCATACCAAATAGCCAGCCAACAAATACAAACATGGAAATAGCAAAAGGTGCCGCAAGAACTCTTATCGACATATATTGCATTGCAAAATTCTCGGCACTAACGTTACCTTCTAAAAAATAGAAGATGGCAGAAAACAACATATAGTGAATTGTTATCAAGCCAAATCCACCTATACCTGCGATAATAAGGCCCCTAACTAATATACTACTCACTTCAACATTTTGGTTTGAGCCACGTGCTTGGGCAACCAGACCCGTTATACCCATTCTTAAAAACCCAAAAAACCAGTAGATAGATCCCATCAAAACTGCCCCCATGGAAATGCCAGCAAGAACATCAAGATTGTCTAATTGACCAATTACAGCAGTGTCTGTTAGACCTAGTAATGGAATAGAGACATTTGCCAAGATTATGGGGTAAGCAAGTGTCAATACTCTTTTATCGGTTTTTGTTAAAGGTTGCCTGAGCATTCTTTATTCATAAGAAAATAAAATTTTAAAAAATTCAGTTGACCATCTAGACGCTTTGACAATAGTATCTAAAAAATTTAACTTTACGTAAACGTCAAGAAATATAAGCTGGAGGTAGTTCAATGAATGTAATTTCCACAAAAAACAAGGAAGATAAAGTTAACACTATCACTGAAATGTGTAAACTGTTCCAGGTAAGCGCACGAACACTAAGATTTTACGAATCAAAAGAGCTATTATTCCCAATCAGAAGAGGTCAACATCGCTTATTCACTAAGAGCGACAGAGGAAGAATGAAATTAATTATGCAGGGTAAAAGATTTGGGTTTAGCCTAGAAGAAATAAGGCAGTTGCTAAATCTATATAATTTTGGTGATCATCGTACAAGACAAATCAAACAAACTTACCAACTTGGTTTAAAAAGACTATCTTCAATGGAGCAACAAAAAAAAGAGTTGGGCCTAGCTATAAAAGATCTAAAGACCCAACTTCAACTCTGTAAAGACTTGCTTCTTAAAAGGGGCGCAGACGCTCAAGATTTATAACTTAAACTTCGAAAGACAAACTATGCATTCATACCAACCACCATTAGAAGATTTCAATTTTATACTTCACGATTTTCTTAAGATAGAAAAAGAAGATATTAAAGGCTATAACGAGCTGCTACCTGAATTTACAAAAACTATCTTTGAAGAAGCTGGAAAGTTAGCAAGTGAAGTAATTTCGCCCTCCAACAGAGATGGAGATGAGCAGGGGTGCAAATTAGAAAATGGTATTGTGCGAACTCCGGACAGCTTCAAATTCGCTTTTGATAAGCTAAGAGAGGGCGGTTGGCTGTCTCTTGATATTGAAGAAGAATTTGGTGGGCAAAACTTACCCTTGATACTTTCTACCTTTACAAATGAGATGTTTACAAGCGCTAATATGTCATTGACCATGTATAGCGGCCTTTCTAGAGGCGCATACTCTGCTATTTTTCTCCACGGTTCTGAGAAACAAAAGCAATTATATTTACCTAAGCTAGCCAGTTGTGAATGGACCGGTACAATGAATTTAACCGAACCACATTGTGGTACAGACTTAGGGCTGATAAGGACTAAGGCAACTCCTAAGGGAAATGGCTCATATGAGGTCTCAGGTCAGAAAATTTTTATTTCCTCCGGTGACCATGATTTATCAAAAAATATCATACATTTAGTATTAGCTAAAACACCAGATGCCCTAGAAGGAGTTAAAGGCATATCATTATTCGTAGTTCCAAAGTTTCTGGTACATGAAGATGGTTCATTAGGTGAAAGAAATAACTTATCAGTTGGAAAAATTGAAAAAAAAATGGGAATTAAAGGTAATGCTACTTGCGTTATGAATTATGATGGCGCAAAGGGTTATCTAGTCGGAGAAGAAAATAAGGGCCTTAAAGCAATGTTTACAATGATGAATGAGGCTAGATTAGGGGTAGGCATGCAAGGGTTAGCTCAAGCTGAGATAGCCTATCAAGCGGCACTAGCTTATGCTAAAGATAGGAGACAGGGACGAGCAATCCCAGGAAAAGTCGAACCTAATGAAGACGCGGACCCAATTATTGTTCATCCGGATGTTAGAAGAAATCTCATGGAGCAGAAATCATTCATCGAAGGGGCAAGGGGCTTTATCGCATGGGCAGCTGTACTCTTAGATAAAGCTAAAAGAGAAAACGATAAAAATGCTGAAGGAATTGCAAGCCTGTTAATTCCTGTAATCAAGGGTTACGTTACCGATAAGGGGTTCGAGTATACTATAAACGCTCAACAAGTGTTTGGCGGACACGGCTACATTGAGGAGTGGGGTATGAGCCAATATGCAAGAGATTGTCGGATTGCGATGATTTATGAGGGTACAAATGGAATTCAGGCCCTGGATTTAGTTGGTAGAAAGCTAGCTACGGATGGTGGCAAACATATGCGAGAGTATCTTAATTTAATTCAAAGTTTTATCAAAGAAGAGCATTCTGAGGATTTCAATGCTGATTTTATTGGTCCGCTAAAGAAATCTATCGAACATCTGCAGACAGCGCTTATGTTTTTCATGCAGAATGGGTTAAAGAACCCTCTAAGCGCGGTTTCAGGCGCAACTGATTTTCTCCACTTAGTAGGTTTAGTTTCCCTAGGTTTTATATGGTCTAAAAAAGCACAGTCTGCTAGAGAACAGCTCAACAATTCCGAGACTAATAGGGAGTTTTTGGAGGCAAAGATTTTAACAGGCTCCTATTTTATGCACCGCCAGCTTCCAGAAACTAAACTCAGACTGGAAAGGGTTTTAACTGGGGAAAAGCAAGTGATGAGCTTGGCAACGGATCAATTTTAATCGGAAAGGATCGACAGATGGAAGAGGCGTATATTTATGATGCAGTCAGAAGCCCACGAGGAAAAGGCAAAGGGGGGTCGCTCAATGAGCTTACAGCAGTTGCCCTTTCTGCAAAAATTTTAAGGCAATTGCGTTCTAGAAACGATCTTAATACTGAAGAAGTCGAAGACGTGATTTGGGGCAATGTTACACAAGTTGGAGAGCAGGGTGGCTGTTTAGCAAGGTCCGCTGTTATTGCTGCTGACTATAGTGAAACCACTCCTGGTCTATCTATAAACAGATTTTGTGCGAGTGGACTAGAAGCTGTAAACCTGGCAACAAATCAAGTAAAAGGTTCTGCCGGCAGTGCTTATGTTGCTGGGGGAGTGGAAATGATGAGCCGTGTGCCAATGGGGTCAGATGGTGCCGCCATTGCAGTTGATCCAACTTTAGCTATGAACTCCTACTTTGTTCCACAAGGTATTTCAGCCGACATTTTAGCTACTAAATATGGCCTTTCCAGGGATGATGTTGATGCCTTTGCAGTGGAGAGCCAAAAAAGAGCTGCTGCTGCAAGAAAAGCAGGGTATTTCAAAAATTCAATCGCACCAATTAAAGACCAGAACCATTTGACTATTCTAGAAGAGGATGAGTACATCAGACCAGAAACGACTATGCAGTCTTTAGGTGGATTAGAGCCAAGTTTCAAAAATATGGGAGAGATAATGCCAGGTTTTGATGCAGTGGCGCTACTTAAATATCCTGAGTTTGAGAAAATCAATCATGTCCATCATGCTGGGAACTCGAGTGGGATAGTCGACGGTGCAGCTGCTGTTTTAATCGGAAATAAGGCATTTGGATTAAAAAATAATCTAAAGCCGCGAGCAAGAATTGTAGCGACTTCAAAAATTGGAACGGACCCTACCATTATGCTCACAGGCCCCCTTCCCGCTACTGAGAAAGTGCTTAAGATAAGCGGAATGAGCATAAAAGACATAGACCTGTTTGAAGTAAATGAAGCTTTTGCCTCGGTACCAATATCTTTCATGGAACATTTCGGAGTGGAACATGAAAAAGTAAATGTAAATGGAGGTGCGATCGCCATGGGACACCCTTTAGGCGCAACCGGGGCAATGCTTTTAAGCACTGTATTAGACGAGCTTGAAAGAACTGGTAAGTCCACAGCACTTACGACGCTGTGTGTCGCTTCCGGCATGGGTGCTTCAACAATAATTGAAAGAGTTTAGTTAGGAAAATTATGTGTAGTGATTTTACCAAAGAAGTTGATAAAGATAATATTGCATTAATCACATGGAATTGCCTTGATAAGTCCATGAACACAATGTCTGAGGGGGGCTTGAAAGCTTTCCAAAAATTAGTTGTGGAGGCTTTATCAGACGATGAAATAAAAGGAATAATAATAACTTCTGGTAAGGCAGATTTTTCTGGAGGTATGGATCTTTCGACGCTAGAAGGATTAAAACGTAATTCTGGCCCTAACCCAGCATCCAAGATCTTTGAGTACATAATGGAAGGCCATAGACTTCTTAGGATAATAGAGTTAGGAAAAATTGATGATACCTATAAAAGCAAACCTGTAGCATTTGCCGGAGGCGGTATATGCGCTGGAATAGGTACCGAAATAGGTCTAGCTTGCCATCGGAGATTCTTCTCCGGATCAAAGAGATCAAAAATTGGATTACCAGAAATTCTGGTTGGTCTTTTTCCAGGTTTAGGAGGCACAACGCGAGTAGCAAGAATGATGGGCTTAATGGGTGCCTCATCAGTTCTATTAGAGGGTAAGCTTTTTGCAGGTGATAAGGCGAAAAGTATTGGACTAGTTGATGAAGTTGTTGCCGAACACGAATTAATTCAAAAAGCGAAGAATTGGATTTTATCTGCATCTCCTGAAGACCTTATCAAACCGTGGGATCAGAAAGGCTTTAAGTTTCCTGGTGGGGCGCCATATCATCCTGGTGGCTTTATGTCATTTGTTGGGGCATCGGCTTTGGTTAACGGAAAAACGAAAGGTTTATATGCATCTGCCAAAGCACTCCTTTCATCAATTTATGAGGGTGCACTCGTTGATTTTGAAAGTGCTCTGAAAATTGAAGCTCGTTGGTTCACAAAAGTCTTGATGACCGATACATGCACTAACATGGCTCGAACACTTTTTTTGAATAAGAGCGCATTGGAAAAAGGCAAACAAAGGCCTCCTGCCGTCGAAGAGACGAATTTGAAACAAATCAGCGTTATAGGAAGCGGTATGATGGGATCAGGTATAGCCTGCGCATCTATTATGAATGGGCTCGAGGTTTTGCTCATTGATCAAAATATAGAAGCAGCAGAAGCAGGAAAAGCAAAAATTGAAACGCTCTTAAATGAAAGTGTTAAACGAAAAAAATTATCCGAAGAAGAGAAAACCAAACTTTTAGGAAACGTAAAGACGCTTTCATCGCTCGAAAAAATTTCTGGCAGTGATCTAGTAATAGAGGCTGTATTCGAGGACTTAGAGCTTAAACACAGCTTGTATAAAAAAATCGAGCCGTATCTAAAGAAAAATGCCATCCTAGCATCTAATACATCCACTTTGCCTATTACAAAATTATCTGAGGCATTGCAGGATAGCACCCGTTTCATAGGCATACATTTTTTTAGCCCTGTAGAAAAAATGAATTTAGTTGAAATAATAAAGAGCAAGCAAAGTAATGAAAAGTCTTTGGCCGTTGCTTTGGATTATGTCGGTTTGTTAAAAAAGACGCCTATTGTTGTAAATGATTCTAGAGGATTTTATGCAAATCGATGCATTATTCCTTACATTAATGAGGGCTTGCGGATGCTCAGTGAAGGAATTGAACCTGCTCTCATTGAGAACTCAGCTAAGCACGTAGGAATGCCTGTAGGACCTTTGCAATTGCTTGACGAACTATCGGTTTCATTAGCATTAAATGTAGCAAAAGAGACAAAGGAGGCTCTTGGAAACGAGTATGAGGAAACCGGAACAGAAAGTATTTTGCTAGAAATGTCTCAAAAAAATAGACTTGGCAGAAAAGAATTAGCTGGTTTCTACGAATATGACGACAAGGGGCGGCGATTAAAGCTTTGGGAAGGTTTAAGAAATCTAAATGGGGTAAGTAAGCCTGCTAACATTTCCACAGAGACGGTAAAAAACCGTCTTGCATATGTTCAAGCGCTAGAGGCGGCAAGAGCTTTAGAAGAAAATATTTTACTTAGTGTCGAAGAAGGAGATGTCGGTGGCATTTTGGGTTGGGGTTGTCTTATATGGGCAGGTGGGCCTTTCAGTTGGCTTGATCACGTAGGACATGAGAATGTCGTCGCGGAATGTCAAAAATTATTTGATCAATACGGGGCTAGATTTTCTCCACCTAAAGTGATTAAAGAACTAGCCGGTAATGGGCGCAAGTTTTATAACTAAAGAAGTATCTAGGGAGAGAAATATGGACAACTTAATGCAAGATTTTCCTTTACGAGTGACCAGTATTATTGACCATGCCGCGAAGTACCATCCTGATCGAAAAATCATATCAAAAGATACTAAAGGTAAGATAACTAATACAAACTATAAGGAGATTTGTAGAAATTCCAAAAAAGTAGCTGACGGGTTACATAAACTTGGGGTTAAGAAAGGCGATGTTATAGGTGTGATGGCTTGGAACAATCATAGCCACCTCGAGGTTTGGTATGGTATACCTGGATTAGGAGCAGTGAACCACAATCTAAACCCAAGATTATTTTCTGAACAGCTCATCTATATTATAAACCATGCAAACGATAAAATCTTAATTCTTGACCTTGACCTTATCCCTATAATTGAAAAAGTAATTGACGAGTGTCCTACTGTTGAAAAGCTTATCATACTTTGTTCCAAAGCGGATCTTCCTTCTACTAAATTTTCAGACGTTATTTCGTATGAAGAACTATTGGCAACAGGAAGTGAAAATTTTCAATGGGTTAGTGGGGACGAAACAGACGCTTGCGGGATATGCTACACTTCCGGAACTACTGGTAACCCAAAGGGTGTTGTATATACCCATAGATCTAATACATTACATGCGCTAACACAAGCCGCTCCTGACATGTTAAACTTGTCTAGTACTGATACAATAATGCCTGTTGTCCCACTCTTTCATGCTAATGGATGGTCTATAGCGTATACCGCACCGTTAGTCGGATCCTCCATCGTTTTTCCTGGTGGCGATTTAAGTCCATCTTCTCTATACAACATGCTCGAGAGAGGTGTGACTATTACCGCAGCTGTACCAACAGTGTGGTTACTACTATTGAATTTTCTTCAAAGTGAGGAAAAAGAACTCAGTACACTAAAACGTGTAGTTATTGGAGGTTCGTCTTGTCCAAGGAGCGTGATTGAAGATTTTCAAAATAAATATGGAGTAAGAGTGCTACACGCCTGGGGAATGACAGAACTTTCTCCACTTGGTACTATTTGTTCATTCAAGCCGGAAACTGAAAGTTTAAATGAAAGTGAAAAGCTTGATATACAAGAAACAACCGGGCATCCTCCCTTTGGCGTAGATCTAAAAATTGTTGATGACAATGGTAAAGAAATAGATTGGGATGGAATTACTCAAGGTGACCTTTACTGTAAAGGAGCTGCAGTTGTAAAAAAATATCTCAAAATGGAAGAGTTAGCTGTCGACGGAGATAATTGGTTTAATACGGGAGATGTTGCAACAATTGATAAAAATGGTTACATGCGTATTACAGACAGATCAAAAGATGTAATAAAATCGGGTGGAGAGTGGATCTCATCGATTGACTTGGAAAACGCAGCAGTTGGTCATTCTGATGTCGCTGAAGCAGCGGCAATAGGCATTCCCCATCCTAAGTGGGATGAACGGCCTGTTTTGGTGGTAGTGACAAATGACGGTAAAAATGCTGATAAGGATAGTATTATAAGCCATGTATCAGAGCGAGTTGCCAAATGGCAGAAACCTGATGATGTGATCTTTGTAGACGAAATTCCACACACAGCAACGGGTAAAATTTCAAAACTGGAACTTAGAAAATTGGTAGCAAATCTGGATTATAAACATCCAGACTTAAGATAGCTTGGTCAGCTACTCTAAACTCGAGGTTAATGGAGAGTGGCACTCTCATTCCGATGAATCGACTCAAGTGTTAATTACGTTCGGATCGATTTCGCTTAATATTTTGGATAAAAGAGGAGAACCTCTAAGGCAATGGGCGTACTCTTCCATATTTTTAAAAACTAGAGAACCCACAAAATCTATGTTTTGTCCAGATATGGAAGCAACTGAGTGTCTTTATATTTTTGACTGCGATGCAGTGAACCAATTAATTTTTTTATGTAATAAAACTCAAAAAAAAAGGATCACTAAGTCAATTTTATGGTTTTTTCTGATTATTTTTCTGTTTTTTTCCTATATCTATTTTTCAGACTATTTTAGAAAATTTGCTGAGAAAATTGCGGCCTCCATAACCTCTGCTGAACAAGAAAGTAATCTTGGTAATACGATGTTTAGTAATATGTCCGACATATCATATTGCGATATTAATAAGCTCAATAACTATATCCGCACCTCTAATAAAACCTATCGGTCCAGAACGAATAATAGTATTGAACTAATTTTTACAGACCTAGAAGAATATAGAAGCATACTGTTTCCTGGAGGTAAATTACTTGTGCCGGTCAGTATTTTAGAAGAAAAGGATGGAGCATTTAAATTAACAGAAATAACCAAATTGGCTATGGAGGCTATAAGAAGCAAAAAAGCAATTAGAGAGTTCTTTTCTCAGCAGCGAAATAAAGCTCTATTGAGTTATATTTTTGGAAATTTTACTGATTTAAATTTCGATATGGATTACGGACTTTTCATCAATTTAAGTGATACAACCAGAACACTTGATACATTTTTTAATAATAATGAATGGTACACAATAAAAAATATTTGCAAAATTTAATTATAAACTATCTTTCCGTCAGCTATTTTTGCGTTCTTATCTACTAATTTTGAAATCATTGGATTATGGGAAGCAATAATTGCAGAGATATTATGCTCTTTGATAATTTCTATTAAAAAATTCATAACTTTTGAAGTGGTTAACTGATCAAGATTTCCCGTTGGTTCGTCTGCTAATAGTAATGCTGGTTCATTAATAATTGCTCTACATATTGCAACCCTTTGCTGCTCACCTCCAGATAATTCAGCAGGTCTGTTTTTCATACGTTTAGCTAACCCCACCTTTTCAAGTAGGTGCTGCCCTTTTTGAATTGCAATCTTTTCTGAGACACCGTCAAAAAGTAAAGGGAAAATGGTATTGTCTAAAGCCGAAAATTCTTGAATTAGATGATGAAACTGAAAGACAAATCCAATGTTCTTTCGTCTAACAATTGACGTTTGTACATCATTTTTTGTATTTACTCTTAAGCCATTAATATTAATATCTCCAGAGAACTTACTATCTAATAAGCCAGCAATTTGAAGAAAAGTAGTTTTTCCTGAACCTGATGGGGAAAAGAGACCAACTACCTCGTTTTTCTTGATAGTAAAGTCCATGTCCTTAAATATTTCAACCGGTGGCATATCACCCTTACCACCGAAAAGCTTGGTAACTTTCTTTAACTTCAAAACGGTATTACTCATACTTCAAGGCCTCTGCGGGATCCAAACTTGCTGCTTTCCTTGCTGGGAAAATGGTAATTACAAAGGAAATTGATAAAGAAACAACTAACGCAAAAACTACATCATTTACTCTTAGCTTTGCTGGAACTTGAGTCAGAAACCTAATCTCTTCATTCCAAACTGAAGCTCCAATTATGTACTCAACAAGCCATTGTATCTCATTTATATAAGTTACAAATAGCATCCCGATGCTGACGCCGAGAATAGTTCCAACAACTCCTATTAAACTTCCACAGATAAAAAATATCCTTAAAATTGATGACCTTGTTAACCCTAGAGACCGTAGTATGCCGATATCTCTACCTTTATTCTTAACTAGCATTACAAGACCAGAAATAATATTCATAGCAGCAATTAATACTATGAGTGATAGTATTATAAACATTACTCGACGTTCCAGATCCAAAGCGTCTAAGAAAGCTGCAGTTCTCTCCTTCCAAGAGTAAAGAAAATACTTTTCTGCCAATTCATCTGCTACAGTTTTTTTGAATTCGTCGACCTCAAATGGGTTTTCTAATAGAACTTCTATTAAGTCAGCCTTGTTAACTCTATTGAAAAAAGCCTGAGCATCTTTTAGAGGCATGTAAATTCTTGTACTGTCTATGTCATATCGACCAACTGAAAATATATAGGTTACTTTAAATACATTTACCCTCGGAATAGTTCCAAAAACTGATTTTGTCCCATTCGGACTGATGAGTTTGATTGTATCATTAATCGATATACTTAGTTTTCTTGCGAGTTGAGCTCCTATTGCTACCCCATCGTTAAAATCTTCAAACCTACCCTCAGAGGTAGTGGGCTCATTTACTAGTCTTATATTGGAGAAATCTCCTTCGCTGATACCATAAACTTCTACTCCGGTACTATAACTATTTTTACTAGCCAGAACTTGTTCCCTGACCAAGGGGTACGCCGCTTTAAAGTTTTCTTTTTTCTTTAAGGTTTGTATTATAACGCGAGTGTCTTCAAGATTAAATGTCTTGTCAATGTCAGTGGAAAGTGTCTTTTTGTAAATTGCAATGTGGGCATTAGCTCCAACAATTTTTTCCACAAATTCTGTCCTAAAACCAATCATCACCGCCTGGACTATGACTAAGGTTGCTACCCCCAAAACTACACCGATAAGGGCATACCAGGCTATTATGGATATACCCCCTTCCCTTCTCCTTGACATAAGGTAACGCCATGCAATTTTAAACTCATATTTCTTGAAAAAACCCATTCAGATGCTAGGCCTCAGCGATTTTTTTATGAGCATTAGAGAGTTTTTCTAATACGCTTTCCAAAGTTAATAGAGTTGCCTTTCCAGTTCTTCTATATACAAGCTCTATCTTCCCTTCCCTAAGACCCTTCGGACCAACCACAATTTGCCACGGTAACCCTATTAGGTCCATTTTTGCGAACTTGACCCCTGGTCTTTCGTCTGTGTCATCGTATAGGATCTCGACACCATTGGAACCTAGTTTTTCATAAATTTCATCACAAACCCGTACACACTCCTCATCTTTGTAATTTAAATTTATAAGGCCTGCAAAAAAAGGAGCTACTGGTTCTGGCCAAATAATACCTTTTTCGTCATGACTTGCTTCGATAATCGCACCCACTAACCGGGAAACTCCTATACCATGGCTTCCCATGTGGACAGGCACTTTTTTACCATCAGGGTTTACAACAAAAGCTTTCATTGCCTCTGAATATTTAGTGCCAAAATAAAATATTTGGCCCACCTCAATCGCTTTACTTTCTATTCGAGCCTCTTCTGGAACTTCTAGGAAAAGATTTACATCATGAGTGTCCTCCGTTCTAGCATAGGGAGTAGTAAATCTTTCCACGATTTGTCTAATGTCCATATTCTGATAGTAGTCAAGTTTACCTTGGCCTGTATCCATGTCGAGTAAGCTTTTATCAAAAAAAACGGTGCTTTCCCCTGTGTTAGCCAACACTAAGAACTCATGACTATAGTTGCCTCCAATGGGTCCCGTCTCAGCTCTCATAGGTATGGCCTGTAATCCCATCCTATTAAATGTCCTTAAATAACTTACAAAATGTCTATTGTAGGCATTTATGGCTTCCTTTTCAGTCAAATCAAAGTTATAGCCATCCTTCATATAAAATTCTCTTCCTCTCATCACGCCAAATCTAGGTCTTAGTTCATCTCGGAATTTCCACTGAATGTGATATAATGTCAGGGGAAGATCTCTATAAGAAGATACGTTCGACCGGAATATGTCCGTTATTAATTCTTCATTTGTAGGGCCGTATAAATAATTGCGATCCTGTCGATCTTTAATCCTGAGCATTTCTTTTCCATAATCATCATATCTTCCGCTCTCCTGCCACAATTCGGCTGGCTGGATTGTGGGCATCAACATGGGTATATGCCCAGCTTTTATCTGCTCATCATGGACAATGTCTTCTATTTTTTTTAGCACTTTAAAGCCCAATGGTAGCCATGAGTATATGCCAGCTGTAGTCTGTTTAATCATCCCACAGCGCAACATCATTTGATGGCTTACTATATTTGCTTCTGCTGGAACCTCTTTTAAAACTGGCAAAAAATATTGGCTGAGTTTCATTTTATTCTCCTCAACTGTTTAAAAACTTTTTTTTTCTACGTTTTCAGTTACGTATGAGTTCAACGCTTTATTCAATTCTTGAACACGCCTCTCAACAACCTCACCATTAATAAAGTCTATTTTTGATTTAAAGCACAAATCGACCTGTTGCGCTCTTAGCCTAAAGTCTATTTTATCAAAAAGGTTTTTTTCGCCAAAAAAAGTTGAAGCCAACCTTAATCCCTTACCTATAACAAAAGCTATTTTTCTCTTCTTTTTAGAAACAATTCTAAATAATTTAGTGTTAAAAACTTTCTCTGGTTTTGCCTTATGCCTGAACAAAAGTATCATGGCCAAGAATACTCTTTCTTTATGACTGAGGCCACTAATATTTGAACGCGTAACTAGCTCTAAACACATTTCCATTTTATAATCAGGGTGCGCGATCCAGGCAACATCATGTAATTTACACGCCGCTGAAATAAGTCTTTTCGTCTTACGTGGTAAGTCTTTATATAGGGGTGAAATCCATTTGTAGGTATACTTAGACATTTTGGGAAACCTTGCTTCTTTCTTCTCAAAAAACTTTGCAGCCTCAATTAATGGATCCTTTTTTTTCTCTGCGTCACCGAGGTTTTGGTAGATCAATCCCTCTCTCACACCAAAGGATGAAAAGGTCGAAGCGTTTATCTGAAGCTCATCAATAATGATTTCCAATAGTCGAGCAGACTCTGGTAGCAGTTCCAATCTTTCTGAAGAAATGTTCATCTCATCATATTTATTTAGGAACGAACTATCTTGAATGAATTCCAAAGTTTTTTTAAGTTTTTTGCTCTCAACTTTATATCCTTGGATAATCTTTAACGGATACTTCGTCCTCTGCATATGTATTTTTGCTATAGCTCTCCAAGATCCTCCAATCAAGAAAATTGGTTTGTCTTTCACTGATTTTACATTTATTACCCTCAATAGCTCACTCCGTATGTAACTATCTAAACCCACGAACTTTTTTCCCAACTTTTTTATTGAGATAGGGCCCAGTAAAGCGGAATTACAATCGGAGACAAGACCTTTTCGAATATTTGCAAACTCAACCGAATTACCACCAAGGTCGCAAATTACTCCTTCAGCGTTTGGAAAACCCAATAAAATTCCTTGAGCTGCATAAAGAGCTTCTTTCTCTCCAGATATCACATCAACATCGATATTTGTTTTTTTTCGAATTAGCTCAACTAGAACAGCGGAATTACTGGCCTCCCTTAGGGCAGACGTACCAAACATTATAATTTTACTAGTTTCCATATTTCGACAAATAGCGACATATCGGTTTATTATACGCAATACTGCCTCAATTGTATTAGTGTCAAAAGGCTTGCCCCCAAAAGATTGCATTCCTAATTTAAAGAAAACTTTTTCGTTATATAGATATAAGGGTGATCGCTTGGGGCCATCGAAGACCACAAGCCTGATGGAGTTGGAGCCAATATCAATAATTCCTATTCGTTTCAAAAGTTTCAAAATGCTTTTTTTCTTTTATTACTGACATTCAATAAACTTGGTGGGGCATTTTGTGCAGCTCTGCCTCTTCCCGATAAAGAGGGATTTTCAATGAAATATTCATGGCAATTAAAGCTAGGCTCGTTAGGTTTAAACTGGTGCCTTTTATATTGCCCGTCTGGTTGCAGCACCCATGATTGCTCTTTATCAGCTAAATTTGCTGCCATGATCTGGTTAACAATTTGTGACTTAACCGTCAAATTTTTAATCTCTACAAAAGACTCCACTCGACGGTTCAAGTTTCTTCCCATCCAGTCAGCTGAAGAAATAAAAACTTTAGCTTTTGTGGAGGGTAACTGAAAACCATTTCCAAAAACGCATACTCTACTGTGCTCCAAGAAACGCCCTATCACAGATTTAACTCGAATATTTTCAGAGAGACCCTTTATACCAGGTCTTAAACCACAAATACCTCGGATGATCATATTGATCTTAACTCCCGATTGGCTTGCCTTATATAGTACATCAATAATTTCAGGGTCTATAAGAGCATTTAACTTAACCCACATTTCAGCTGGCTTACCTTTTTTTGCTAAGAAAATCTCATTTTTTATCATTTTAATTAAGCTACTCTTTAACTCGAGAGGTGCGATGATCATGCTTTCCAAATCGTTTGGTTTTATATATCCAGATAGATAATTAAAAACTTTAGTAACATCTCTACCTAAAGATGCATCTGACGTGAAAAGGCTCAAATCGGTATAAATTTTTGCCGTGTCAGGATGATAATTTCCTGTACCAACATGCGTATAAGTTCTTAATACCTTGCCTTCTTGTCGCACAATAGTGGATAGCTTGGCATGTGTTTTCCAATCCATAAAACCATACACGACTTGCGCTCCAGCCTTCTCTAGCTCCCGCGACACATTTATATTATTTGCCTCATCAAATCTGGCCTTTAACTCAACTAAGGCTGTAACTGTTTTTCCATTTTCTGCAGCCTCACATAATGCTCTTACTATGGGACTATCGGGAGTTGTTCGATACAGAGTTTGTTTAACAGCAATGACATTTGGGTCTCGGGCTGCTTGTTCCAAGAAACTAACGACAGTATCAAAAGTCTCATACGGATGTTGTAAAAGAAGATCTTTCTGTCTTATTGCAGAAAAAATGTCACCATTGAAATCCTCTATTCTCTCTGGACTTCTGGGGACGAACGTTTTCCACTTTAGGCTTTGTTTGGCCGAAATAATTAATTCGTCTAGATCGGACAATCCAATCATTTCACTTACCTCTATCACTTCCACTCTTTCAAACCCAATTTCTTTTGAAATTAGCTTCAACAAAGTCTCTGCCGTGCTTTTTGTCACTTTCATCCGTATTACTTCTCCACGCTTTCGGCGCTTTAAGGCAATTTCAAACTCTCGGACTAGGTCCTCCGCTTCTTCCTCTACTTCTAAGTCACTGTCCCTAAGAATTCGAAAAGAGAAATACTCTTCGACGAAATAGCCTGGAAACACTTTATGAATGAAAACAACTATAAAATCTTCAAGTGACAAAAACCTTTTCTCTCCTTTGGGCCCATCCTTAATTTTTTGAAATCTATCAAGCATACCTGGAATAGGAACCAAAGCGTTTAATGATTTTTTCCTATCTCTATTTCTTAATTTTAACGCTAGTGCGGAGCCCTCAGTGGGGATAAATGGAAAAGGATGAGCCGGATCTATAGCTAGAGGTGTGAGTGCTGGAAAAACTTTTGACATAAATTGTTTTTCTAAATTCTTTTTTTCGGATGCCAATATTCCTTTTGGTTTAATAAGCACAACGCCTTTTTTTTTCAAGTTAGATAATAGAGAAGGCAATAGTTCTTGTTGTTTCTCAATTAGAGCTTTGGCTTCTCGCTCTATTTGCATTAACTGTTCTTCAGGGGTAAGACCATCAGCACTTATTACTTCAATCTTGTTTTTTACCATTTGCCTAAACCCAGCAACTCGAACCGTATAGAACTCATCAAGGTTTCGAGCAGATATTGCAAGAAATCTGAGCCTTTCAAATAGTGGTACCTTTTTATTATTAGCCTCTTGTAAAACTCGCCAATTAAATGAAATCCAAGAAAGCTCTCTATTTATTAATGTATTAATTGAACCAAGATCCTTGGAATATTTCTGCTCAAGGTCACAATCTTGATTTAAGAAATCTGCGTTAATATAGCTCATATTTGTTAATATTTCTTTTCCGTTTGAGTTAATGCAGCATCAATGAAAGGTCTTGTTAGTTTTTTGTTCAGAGCAAGTGATTTATGGTCTACATAGTTTACAAATTTATAAATTGAACTGTAGGTCCTTTTAATTCTGTTGGCAATGTAGGTAAGGTTTGAGTGCTTTACATAAATTTGCCTGTCATTAAAGTATTTCAGTAGAAGTGCCATGACTAAACTATCATCAGGATCTTTAATGTTAGTTTTGCTGAAGCTTTGTAGCCTAGACTCCAAATCTTTGAGACCTATAGATAGTGCATCAGGCATTTTACTTGACGAGATTAGTAACTTTCCTCCTCTACTTCCAATATTATTAATTAGGTGAAATATACCTTCTTCTATTTTCGATTTTTTTTGTCTTTCAGCATTTGCAATAATATCTAAATCCTCCACGCAAACTGTGTCATGTGTTAGACCTTTTTCCATTTCTTGCAAAATGGTCTCAAGCCCTAAATACTTCGCGTCGTTCTCTTTACACCAAACAAGTGATAGGTGCGTCTTACCGCTTCCTTTTGGGCCAACTAGTAACAGAACCCCTGAGCCCCAGTGCTCCGTGTTATCTAACAGGGTAACGGCTTCTAAATTGCTTGGAGAAATAAAAAAATCGTCTTTTTGTAATGCCTCTTTTAAAGTGAGGCCTAAAACAAGCTGCTCATTCATATTTTTATTCAAATTGTTCTTTTAGTAATCTTTCTTCTAACCCATGCCCTGGATCGAATAACAATTTGTGTTTTAATTTCTTCTCAATTGTTATAGAGACGTGCCTTACATCTTTAACCTCCGATGTGTCAGCTAAGGCGGACACGGGTCTCTTAGCAGCGCTCTTTACCTCGATACCTATTCTTGCATCTAAAGGCAATAGAGCTCCCCGCCATCTCCTAGGTCTATAAGCAGAAATAGCTGTCAAACCCAAAATATTGGCTCCTATAGGTAAAATTGGTCCATGAACAGAATAATTGTACGCAGTTGATCCTGCTGGTGTACATACTAATGCGCCGTCACATACGAGTTCCTTGAGTTTTTCAGACCCGTCAATGGATATACTCAGCTTTGCTGCCTGAGGGCCGGACCTTAAAATTGATACCTCATTAATAGCTAGCTCCTCCTCTTTTTTACCATCTAATTTTGTAGCAATCATTTTTAAAGGGTTGACTATCTCTTCCTTTGCCAAATGAATACGTTCTTCTAAGTTATCAATGTTAAAGGTGTTCATCAAAAAACCAACAGTGCCCTTATTCATCCCATAGACAGAAACTTTTTTTGCTGAGAGGTTTTTAAGTGTCTGGAGCATAAATCCATCCCCACCAAGGGCAACAACTACGTTAGCTTCTTCAACTCCAAAATCTCTGTACCGTTCTCGAAGTTTGTGTTGAGCTTCTTTCGCTTCTAGGTCGTCACTTGCCAAAAATGTTAACTTTTTATCGATCATATTTTTCCTATAAGGTCATGTGTCAATGTTATAGATAAAACTAAAATTTTTAACAACAAATGATGATAGGTATACTCATAAACTAGAAAAAAAACTGGAACAGATACTCAAGATTTAATATACATTGAAACGAATCAAAAGAATAATCGAAACAGACAGTGGGTGTATTATGAACTATCTAGGTAAAACGCACTTTTTTGGTGGAACTTTATCGTCTCAGGACCCCGAAATTTTTGACTCCTTGGAAAGAGAGTTAGGTAGACAAAGGAATGAAATAGAACTTATTGCGTCAGAAAATATAGCGTCTTCCGCTGTAATGGAAGCACAAGGTTCCGTTATGACAAATAAGTACGCTGAAGGATATCCAGGTAGAAGGTATTATGGAGGATGTGAAAACGTAGATGTTGCGGAGCAATTAGCGATATCTAGAGCCTGTCAGCTCTATAATTGCGAATTCGCTAATGTGCAACCAAACTCTGGAAGCCAAGCTAATCAGGCTGTTTTTTTGGCTCTCATGAAACCTGGAGATACTTTTTTGTCAATGGACCTCGCTTCAGGCGGACACCTAACACATGGAGCCAAACCCAATCAATCCGGGAAATGGTTTAACCCCGTTCATTATGAGGTTACAAGAGACACAAACACTGTCGACTATGATCAAATTCTTAAGCTCGCTAAGCTCCACAAGCCAAAGTTAATCATCGCAGGCGGCTCAGCGATTCCCCGTATCTTGAACTTTAAGAAATTTCGTGAGATCTGTGACGAGGTAGGAGCGTATCTATTAGTCGACATGGCACATATTTCGGGCTTAGTCGCAGGGGGCGTTCATCCAAACCCCTTAGAGCACGCAGACGTTGTGACCTCAACTACTCATAAAACGTTACGAGGACCAAGAGGTGGAATGATACTTTGCAATGATCCCGATATCGCAAAGAAAGTAAACTCAGCAATTTTTCCAGGTATACAGGGTGGCCCATTAATGCATGTTATAGCGGCAAAAGCTGTGGCATTTAAAGAGGCTTTAAGTGACGAGTTTGTTCAATATCAAAAGCAAGTAATAAAGAACGCAAAAATACTTGCTGAAACATTACAAAATGGTGGCCTTGACTTAGTAACTGGAGGAACCGATACCCATGTTTTACTTGTAGATCTCAGAAAAAAGAACGTGACGGGAGCTACAGCAGAAAAGGTTCTCGGGGAAGGAAATATCGTTTGTAATAAAAATGGGATCCCCTTTGACACTGAAAAACCAACTATTACGTCAGGAATAAGGTTAGGGACTCCGGCAGCAACTACGAGGGGATTTAAGGAGAAACAGTTCGAGCAAGTTGGGTCATGGATTTTACAAATTTTAGATAGCGTTAACTCCGAGCAATCATCACAAGTGATTTCAGAAGTAAGAAGGGGAGTAATTGATCTCTGTAGCGAGTTTCCCATTTACTAGTAAAGGGCTCCTAAACCTTAGGATAGCAAATGAAGCTTATATATGTAGTGAAAACAATTATCTTATTTATACTGCCTATAACACTTTACGCATGTTCAGAAAAAAATTGGCCAAAGCTATCCCCACTAAGCGAATTTGAAAACAATTTTTTTGTAGAATAGAAAAATGAAAACAGAGTTTCATAGAATAACTCGATTGCCCTCCTACGTTTTTGCAGAAGTTAATAAACTTAAGGCTAATTATCGTGATCAGGGTCAAGATATAATTGATTTCGGAATGGGGAACCCTGATATTGACACTGAATCTTTTATTGTTGA
This sequence comes from Alphaproteobacteria bacterium, assembly GCA_003331935.1. Classification (GTDB taxonomy): domain Bacteria; phylum Pseudomonadota; class Alphaproteobacteria; order Rhodobacterales; family Rhodobacteraceae; genus CACIJG01. Next base: position 56,681 of record QOQE01000001.1, read on the forward strand.
TAAGCTAATTGAAACGGTAAAAAAACCAAAAACACACAGATACTCCGTTTCAAAAGGGATCAAAGGTCTCAGGAAAGCTCAAGCAGATTATTATGCGAGAAGGTTCTCAGTCAAGTTGAACCCGGATACGGAAATAATTGCAACTCTTGGCTCAAAAGAAGGGTTGGCTAATTTAGCTATGGCAATAACAGATCCAGGCGATGTAATTTTAGTTCCTAATCCATCATACCCAATTCATCCGTATGGTTTTATAATTGCTGGAGGATCTTTAAGGCACGTGCCAACATTATCAAATGGACAATTTGACGAGGATGAATATTTCAAAACTCTCACTCGTTCTCTTAAACATATTTCTCCTAAGCCAGTGGCTGTAGTAGTTTCTTTTCCGTCCAACCCAACTACAAAAACATGCACCCTAGAATTCTATGAAGAATTAGTTAAGGTAGCAAAACAAAATGATGTCTGGATACTGTCTGATCTTGCATATGCTGAAATATATTTTGGTGAAAATCCACCACCTTCAATTTTACAAGTACCCGGATCTAAATCAGTTGCAGTTGAGTTTACATCAATGTCAAAAACATTCAGTATGCCAGGTTGGAGAATGGGCTTTGCCGTCGGCAATGAAATACTCATAGCAGCTCTAGAGAAAATTAAATCATATCTTGATTATGGGGCATTCACTCCGATCCAAGTAGCAGCAGCGAGTGCCCTAAGCTCGGATCCCGCCACAATAGAAAAGGTAAGGGGAGTTTATAGAAAACGAAGAGATGTATTGGTTGACGCGATGGGCAAGGCAGGATGGGACATTCCCTCACCAGAGGCAACAATGTTTGCATGGGCTCAAATCCCTGAAAAATTTAAATCGCTAGGTTCATTAGAGTTTTCGAAAGTCCTTCTTAAAGAAGCTGATATTTCTGTTGCTCCTGGGATAGGGTTTGGTGAATATGGTGAAAACTTTGTTAGAATTGGCCTCGTAGAAAATGAGCATAGGATAAGGCAAGCAGCAAGGAATATTAAATCCATCTTCAATAAAGCAGATAAAATACTCAGCAGATATAGCCCTGATCAAATAGGTGTGTAATGAATAAACACAAATTAAATATTGGAATTATTGGGCTTGGGACTGTTGGCTCTGGCGTTATTAAGTTGTTGAAGAAACAAAAAAGCAATATTAAAAGTAGGACAGGTATCGAGCTTAAAGTAGTAGCTATAAACGCCAAAAATAAGAGAAAAAAAAGAAGCGTTGATGTCAGTCCATTTAAATGGATAAACTTACCAATAGATGTGGCAAAAGATCCAGATGTAGACGTAGTAGTTGAACTAATAGGTGATATGGATAAAACCGCTTCAAAAGTTATAAAAGAAGCAATTAATAACGGTAAGCACGTTGTAACGGCTAATAAATCTTTACTTGCAAAAGAGGGATCTATTTTTGAAGAACTTGCAATGCGAAAAGGTGTTTTTTTAAGATATGAAGCGGCAGTTGCCGGAGGCATACCTATTATAAAAGTATTACAAGACTCTCTTATAGTGAATAAGATTTCTAAATTGTATGGTGTGATCAATGGAACATGTAATTTCATACTTACCAAAATGGAGTCGGATGGACGGGAGTACTCAGATGTATTTTCTGAAGCAAAAAAACTAGGCTATGTCGAAAGTGATCCACAGCTGGATATTGGAGGAATAGACTCAGCCCACAAACTAGCTTTGCTCTCTTGTTTGGCATTTGGAACTACTCTAGACTTTAAATCAGTGAAAACTGAAGGAATAGAGCATATTTCTATAGAAGATATTCAGGAAGCTGATCTGATTGGCTTTAAAATAAAGTTACTTGCAACAGCGGAGTATAATAAAAGTACGCTTGTACAAGAAGTTTCTCCAAAATTGATCAGAAAAAGCAGCCCAATTGCACAGGTAAACGGAAGCACAAATATAATAGCAATAGAGGGAGATGAGATCGGAACTACTGTTTTTTCTGGTCCAGGTGCAGGTATGGGTCCTACAGCCTCCTCGGTGGTCTCGGACCTGGTGGCCATTGCCTCTAGAAAGAGTAAGTCAACTTTTTTGACCAGTGACAAAATCAGTGGTACCAAAAAGTATAAACCTATCTCTAAAAAAAGCTCATTTTATTTAAGGTTTATTCTTAAAGACAAGCCAGGCGTTATAGCCCGATTGTCAGAAAAATTAAGTAGCTGCGGTATATCTATAAACCAAATGAAACAGAAACCTTTGGCCAAGCAGAAAGCAACACTTATCATGACCACACATAAAACTCTTCAAGAAAACTTGGAAAAGGCTTTAATTGATATCAAGAGGCTAAGGATCTGTGAACAAAGGCCAGTTTGTATCGAAATTCAAGACATTTAATGGGAAAGGCTCAAATAATTGATCAAAAAATTCCTATGACGCTAAACGAGACAGGGGAAGATTATTATTATTTTTCTGCTCTTTATCTAAGAGGACAAACTTTGAGCAAAGATGCAAAGATTAAAGAAATCTCTGTTGAGGTAACAATAAAATTTGTGTCAGTGAGCCGGCCATTTAGAAAATTCACAATGCCCAAGTCGATTAGCCATTGATGGGTTTTCTAGGAATATCAAAGTCCTATACCAACAAAGAGTGGGTTGGGCCAAGCGATCAGGATTGGCAGAAAGCATCGCTTATTTCAAAGGATCTTTCCATATCACAATTAAGTGCATACCAATTAATCAAAAATAAAATCAACGAGAAAGACTATTTAGGTTACATAAGTCCAAAAATAAAAAATTTGGTACCTAACCCAAAAACATTCCTCAGTATGGAGGAAGGCTCATTACGCTTAAAAAGAGCTATCGAGAAAAAAGAAAGAGTCGCCGTCTTTGCAGATTATGATGTAGATGGTACCGTGTCGGCTGCACTAATTTGTTTATGGTTAAGAAATTTCTGTATTGAACCAACCGTATACATACCGGATAGAGAGTTAGAAGGATATGGGCCAAATATTGATGCAATGAATAAACTTGCTGCTGATCACCATCTGATCATATGTGTTGACTGCGGCACAGACTCGGAGAAAGCAATTCGGGTGGCCACAGATAGTGGCGTTGACGTTATTGTGATAGATCACCATAAGTCTGAGACCTTTTCAGAATCTGCCTATGCAGTAATAAACCCAAATAGATTTGATGAAAAAAATACATTTCCATATCTTTGTGCTGCTGGGGTCGTTTTTATTTTTTTGGTTGAGATGAATAGTATTGTTTCAGAAGAAGAAAGATCAAAAATTAACCTTCTGAGCTATCTCGATCTAGTAAGTTTAGCCACCGTAGCCGACGTAGTACCTTTAATTGGGCTTAACCGAGCATATGTTAAACAAGGTCTTAAGATATTTCAAAACAGATTGTGCCTTAAAATGTTTGGAACTCATTTCAATTTACTAGAGCACTTTAACGAAGAAACAATAGCATTCCAAGTTGCACCCAGATTAAATGCTAGTGGTAGAATAGGGTCAGCTCTTCTGACATATCAATTCCTAGTATCTACAGACGCGGATGAAATTGAGAATTATATCAGTGAAATGGAAACAGCTAATAGGGAACGCAAAGCATTAGAAAAAATTATTCTTTCTACCGCAGTAAAACAAATATCGAATTCTGAAATTAAGAGACCTTATACAATGGTGAAAGGTAAGGGTTGGCACAAGGGAGTGATTGGAATAATTGCCTCTCGACTAAAAGACTTATACGCCGGGTTATGCGTAGCCATTACTATTGATGGAAATATAGCCCATGGTTCTATTCGATCAACTGAACAAATAGATCTTACTAAAATATTACATGAGCTTAAATACCATGATGTCCTTATTAGTGGTGGAGGACATAAGCAAGCCGCAGGCTTTTCCCTTCTCGTGGATAAACTTAATGAATTTGATGAAATTGTGGCAAACCATTTACCTGACCAATCATCATTTAATGACTCTCGCTCTTTATTGGAAATAGATGGAATGATTGATATAGAAGGCGTAAATACCGATCTAATCGATAATTTAAATCTACTGGGACCTTATGGATCTCAAGTCCCACAGCCAGTAATAGTCATACCGAATTGTCAAATTCTGTTTACTAAAGAAATGGGAGAAGGACACCTGTTATGCAAATTAAAAAGAGACAAGGGTACGTTGGACGCAGTTTGTTTTAATGCAAAAAAAAGTGGCCTTGATATTAGTTTATCCAAACCCAACCTAATTCTACATATAGCTGGTAATCTCGTAAAAAATGAATGGCGAGGTGTAATAAAACCCCAAATGAGGATAGTAGACATAGCGCAAACCTAAAAAAAAAAAAAAACAACTTGAAGTAGCTTTTATTTTTAGTAAAAGGTTATGACGGATGCGCCCTTCGTCTATCGGTTAGGACGCCAGATTTTCATTCTGGAAAGAGGGGTTCGATTCCCCTAGGGCGTACCATAAAAACTTAGTTACCTAATCCTTCCTAAATAAGCCGCAGTATCGAGCATACGGTTTGAAAAACCCCATTCATTATCATACCAAGATAGAACTCTGGTCATACCCCCAGTCAGAACTTTTGTTTGAGGTCCTGCAAATATTGATGAGGCAGGATGATGATTAAAGTCTGATGAAACTAATGGTGCCTCTTCATATGCCAAAATACCATTTAAAGTTGTATTTGAGGCTTTCTCAATGGCATCATTAATCTGTTCAACTGTACTCTCTTTTCTGAAAACACATTTAAGATCAACGCATGAAACATTTGGAGTTGGAACTCGAATTGCTGATCCGTCAAGTTTTCCTTTTAGCTCAGGGAGTACTAGTGAAACAGCCTGAGCTGCTCCTGTAGACGTTGGAATCATGTTCAGGGAAGCTGCTCGCGCTCGGTAATAATCTTTGTGCAAAGTATCAAGAACTGGTTGATCTCCAGTATAGCTATGTATTGTGGTCATATAACCTACTTCTATACCAAAACTTTCGTGTAAAACCTTTACTACGGGTGCTAAACAATTCGTTGTACAAGATGCATTGGAGACAATTACATCTGTCGAAGTGAGCGACTCATGATTCACGCCGAAAACAACCGTACAATCAACGTTGCTTGCGGGTGCAGATATTAATACTTTCTTAGAACCGTTATTTAAATGTAAAGAAGCCTTCTCTTTGTCAGTGAAAATACCTGTACACTCAAGGGCAACATCCACTTCTGACCACGGTAACTTCGCTGGATCTTTTTCCGCAGTAATTTCGATCTCTGTATTATTTACCTTCAAATAATTTTTAGTAAGCGAAAGATCTAGAGGAAAGCGACTATGTACACTATCATACTTAAGTAAGTGAAGATTCATCTCTGATGAACCGAGATCGTTTATAGCAACAACCTCTATATCTTTTCTATTATTCTCAACGGATGCTCTCAAGATATTTCTTCCAATCCGTCCAAATCCATTAATGGCCACCTTAACTGACATTTTATACCCCTTATATTTTTGATACTTTTGTTTGTTGGTATTGTTTAATCAATTAAAAAAAAATGAAAAGTTTTTTATCATGTATAACTAAAAATCATCTTCTATTTTATTATCAGAGTAGAAGCTTACGTAATTCTGCTTTTTGAATTTTTCCTGTCGAAGTCTTGGGCAGCTCTCGAAAAATCACCGCTTTGGGAACCTTAAAATTTGCTAAATTTTCTTTGCAGAATTTTAAAACCTCTTCTTCTGTTATGGGGACTCCCTCTTTCGCTTCAATAAAAGCGCAAGGCGTTTCGCCCCACTTTTCGTCCGGTTTTGCTATTACTGCACAGGCTATTACACCCTCAATCTTAAAAATACAATTCTCTATCTCTATTGAGGAAATATTTTCCCCACCTGAAATTATTATATCCTTAGCTCTATCCTTTAATTGTATATACCCATCTTCATACATTACTCCCAAATCACCAGTTTTAAACCAACCATCTTGAAATGCGTTTCTAGTAGCGTCTTCGTCTTTCAGGTATCCCTTCATAGTAATATTACCTCTAAGAAGAACCTCTCCTAATTCGTTTCCATCGTGCTGCACTTCGTTTCCAGTTTCTGAGTTGATCACCTTTAGCTCTTCCTGAACCAAGTAGGAAACTCCTTGTCTTGACTTTAAATTAGCTTTCTCAGAACTACTCAAATTATTCCAATCATCCTTCCATTTGCATATTACCGCTGGCCCATATACTTCGGTTAATCCGTAAACATGGGTTACATCAAAACCGACTTTTTCAATTTGCTCTAGTATTTTGGCTGGTGGAGGAGCAGCTGCAGTCATTAACTTTACTGTGCTACTTAGTTTCTTTACATGATCTACCTCTGTATTGATTATAAAGCTTAAAACTGTGGGGGCGCCACATAAATATTCAACCCCATGACTTGAGATTTTTTCGTAGATACTCTCTCCTGTTACTTTTCTCAAACAGATATTTGTGCCAGCTCTCATGGCTATAGTCCAAGGGAAACACCAGCCATTACAGTGAAACATTGGTAAGGTCCATAAATAGGTAGGATGCATTTTCATGTCCCATTCTAGAGCGTTACCCATTGCATTTAGATAAGCCCCTCTATGATGATATACAACGCCTTTTGGATTTCCTGTAGTTCCAGAGGTATAATTTATGCTTAAATTTTCCCATTCGTCTAATGGTTTATAATAATCAGAGACCAGGTCATGACTAACTAAAAATTCCTCATAATCCATTTGGGTATAAGATTCTTCAAAGGTAAACGTTTGTTCATCTTTAATAATAATAATATTTGGCTTTTTTTTAGATAAATCTACTGCTTTTTCCGCTAAACTCAAAAACTCTGTATCAACAAACAGCATTTTTATATCCGAATGATCAATGATGTAGGCTATTGTCTGAGCATCTAATCTGTAGTTTATCGCATTCAATACCATACCTGCCATTGGTACTCCAAAATGCGCTTCGTATAATTCTGGGGTATTCGATGCGATAAATCCTACAACATCCCCTACAGCAAGTTTTTGGGATAAGCAACTTGCAAGCTGTTTACACCTTTTAAAGGTCTGTTGCCAGGTAAAATATTTATCTTCATGAATAATACTTAAGCGATCTGGAAATACCTTAGCTGCCTTTTCCATGAAAACGATAGGGGTTAAAGGTGCGTAGTTGGCATGATTTTTTTTTAATTCATTATATCGCATTTTTTCTAATCAAACTTTCTTCGCGCATTAAAAGCCGCTACAATTGTACTATCATCTAAATAGTCTAGCTCCCCTCCTACTGGAACACCTTGTGCTAGAGATGTTATTTTAATTGAATATTTATCTAATTCTTGGAAAATGTAATTAGCAGTAGTCTGACCAGTTATAGTTGCACCCAACGCAAGCACTATTTCCTTAATACTCCCTGAAGCCACCCTCTCTGTTAATGTCGCGATTTTCAGTTCTTCAGGCCCTATCCCCTCCATAGGAGATAAAAGCCCTCCCAAAACGTGAAACATCCCATTGAAAACACCTGATCTATTCATAGCCCATAGGTCAGAAATATCTTCCACAACGCACACTAAGCTCCCATCTCTAGATTTATCAGAACATAGATCACATACAGGATCTAAAGTCACGTTGCCACAGACTTGACAGTATTTTACATTATTGTTGATATTATCAAGGGAAAATATTAGCTGATCTAATATAATTTCCTTTTTTTTTATCAAATGAAATACAAGCCTCTGTGCTGATCTCGGTCCAAGACCTGGCATCTTTGCAAAGATCTTAATTAGCGACTCTAAATCAGACTGACTTTCCTTTACATGACCACCTATCATTTTTAGAAGGGTAACTTAAAGCCTTCAGGCAATCCAAATGCCTGACCCATTTTAGCCATTTCTTTTTTTGAGGCTTCTTCGCTTTTAACCTTACAATCCTTAATAGCCGCTAAAAGTAAGTCTTCTATCACTTGTTTTTCGGAAGGGATTAAGATTGATTCATCTATTTCGATATTTCTAAAATTTCCTTTTGCGGTACTAACGACCTTGACCAATCCACCTCCTGCTTCACTCACGACTTCAATGTTATCTAGCTCTTTCTGAGAATCCAGCATCTTCTGCTGCATTTCCTGAGCCTGTTTCATCATTTTTGCCATATCACCTAGTTGACCCAGTCCTTTAAACATTATTTTCCTCTTTTTTTTGCATTGTTGTCTTTTTTACCCGATCACTTCTTTACTATGGCTCCTGGAAAAATATCCAAAATCTCTTTCACAGCACTGTTATCTGCCGTTTCTTCCGGTTTATCCAAATCAGTTATTTTGCTATTACTTTCCGTTGGAGTAACTATTTCATCTTTTTCTTTTGTTTTCAAGGATGACTTCCTTTCCAAATTGTAAACATGCATTTTGCTATCAGTTCCATTATCCAAAATGCCTTTGATTAGGACATCAGGTGAAGGCAATATTGACATATGGCATGCTCTGAACAATAGCATTTCTAAACTAGTTATAGGCTCAGAGGCCACCCTTAATTCATCAATTCCTTTAAATAGAACTTGCCACAAACTCGTAAAAGTAACTGGGTCAGCGCTTTTGGATAATTTGTCTGCAAATTCCTTTTCTTCATATGAATATTCATCACCCATCAACTCATTATCCATCAAACTTGATACGCTTATAAAGTGTAGACATTCCAATAATTCCTGTAGCAATAATTTAGGGCTGGTATTTCCAGCAATAAAAGATCTAACTATCTTTAATGCCTCATTTGTTTTACCTTGCATAATAAGTTCGAGTAGAGATAGCACTTCAAGCTTTGAAACTTTTCCTAATAACTCATTTACCATTTGCTTTTCAATAATTGTTTCACAATTTACTAACACTTGATCAAGAATAGATAACGCATCTCGTACAGACCCTGCAGCTTCTCTAGCAATGGTCTTTAAGGCTTCTTTTTCAGCCTTTAGTCCTTCTCGTTGTAAAATTTCAAGAAGGTGTTTCATAAGAATATCAATTTCTAATCGTTTTAAATCAAAACGATTAACTCTTGACAAAATTGTTAGCGGAATTTTTTTAATTTCAGTTGTTGCAAAGATAAATTTTACATGCTCTGGAGGTTCCTCTAATGTCTTTAAGAGAGCATTGAAGGCGGAATTAGATAACATATGTACCTCATCGATAATGTAAACTTTAAATTTGGCTGAAGCTGCTCTGTAAACTACCGTCTCGATTATCTCTCGTATATCATTTACTCCAGTTTTACTGGCTCCATCCATTTCAATTACATCAACGTGCCTGCCCAATTGAATTGATTTACAGTTAGAACAAGAATTGCACGGTTCCACATCGCCCTCTTTTTTTTCCAAACAGTTAAGAGCTTTTGCAATAAGCCTTGCTGTAGATGTTTTTCCAACTCCTCTATCGCCATGAAGCAAAAAAGCATGTCCCACTCTTTTTGAGAGAAAAGCGTTTCTCAATGTTTTCACTAAGGTATCTTGACCGACTAGTTCAGAAAATTGAGATGGTCTATATTTAAGTGCTAATACTTTATATGGCTCTGCGGACAATTTCATGCTTCCCTTTAACTTCCTAAACAAAAGTATTTACGAATTTCGATTTAAACGAGAGACCGGCGAACGACCTAAACCAATACGACTCGGCTGCTTCTTTTCAGACCTGACCGGGTGATCGATAAGGTTTACCCGAGCCAATCTCTCGCCTATAATTATATATCTTACAAAGTCTTAAACAAGAAAATTAAAACATACCAAGGATCGCGCAATGGATTCAGATACACTGCCACTATTTTCTCAAATCAATTTAAAAAGGAAGGCACATCTTAGAGGCTCAAAGCAACTTATAAACATTAAAAATTGTTTCCATCTGCTTATTTGGAGAGGGAAACTTCTTTTTCGTTTTAATGATGGAAAACCTATCCCCTATCTAATAGAAAAAAAACCCAAGTTCATAAACAAGTTAAGCACTTACATTTTCCTAGGTGAGTTTGAAAATAAAAATATTATTTTGTGGGATATGTCCGATTCTCGTGAAGTTTTGGGAAATACAGACCAAATTGGATCCTTCAGTGATAGGGAAAAAAATTATCATCCAGATTTACCAGAGGGTACATATTTCTGTGACTTACGGAATTTACTACCGTTATTGAAGGGTAAATACGCAAATCTATGCGCAACAGCTAAAGGTATATTCGAGTGGAACAGGCGAATTAATTTTTGCCAATCTTGTGGAGGCAAATTATCATCAGAAAAGTCTGGATGGGAAAAAGCTTGCAAGAAATGTAATTTCAAAGTTTTTCCTAGAATTGATCCTGTAGTCATAATGTTAATTACGAAGGGCAATGATATACTTTTAGGGAGATCACATGGTTGGCCAGAAAAAATGTATTCGTGTTTAGCAGGCTTTATTGAGCCTGGTGAAACCATTGAGGCGGCAGCCCAAAGAGAGGCAATGGAGGAGAGTGGTATAAAAATAAAGAATGTGAAATATATCACCAGCCAACCATGGCCATTTCCTGCATCGCTGATGATGGGGTGTACAGGTGAAGCACAAAGCAGAACGATAAAAATCGACAGAGATGAACTCGAAGATGCTATTTGGGTAAGCAAAGAAAATGTTTTTCAAGCGCTTAATGGTCTAGACAATTCGATTTTTATGGCAAGAAGAGGGGCTATAGCTAGACATCTAATTGAAAAGTGGGTTGCTGGATTAATTTGATGAACGTTTTTTTGCTCACCTTCTTTTGGTCATTTTCGTTTCTTCGTGAGTTAAATCGATTAAGATCTTTAAGAGATGATGTAAGTCGAGTAGGTAAAAAATATGTTAGAAAATAATAACAAAAAATGGGATTTTTGGATCGATCGAGGTGGAACGTTTACCGATATCGTTGCTAGAGATCCTGGTGGCAAAATATTTACTGATAAACTGCTATCAGTAAATGCTAGACTTTATGAAGACGCGGGAATGGAAGGGATAAAGCGTTTCCTAAAAGTACCCCATGCTGCAAAGATACCTGTAGACAGTATAAACTCCATAAAAATGGGAACAACAGTCGCAACCAATGCCCTTCTCGAAAGGAAAGGGGTTCCTGTGGTTTTATTAACTACAGAGGGATTGAAGGATCAACTACGTATAGCATACCAAAACAGGCCTAATCTTTTTGATCGTAAAATTATTTTAGGTGACCCTTTATATGATCATATAATCGAAGTTGAAGAACGAATTACATCTACTGGGGAAGTATTAAGGCCGTTAAATAAAGAAAAGCTCTTTAATGATCTAAGAAAAATAGAAAATATAAAAGAAAAATCATGTGCAATTGTTTTTATGCATAGTTGCAAATTCAGCAAACATGAAAGAGAAGCAGAAGAAGTAGCGGAGGATCTAGGGTTTTCGCATATTTCGGTAAGCTATAAAACATCTCAAATTATGAAGTACGTCATGAGAGGGGATACAACCGTAGCAGATGCATATCTAAGCCCCGTTTTAAATAAATATATTGAAAATCTCTATTCAGAGTTTGATAGAGATATAAGTAGTAAAATAAGCTTTATGCAATCCAATGGAGGACTTACAAATGCAGCTCTTTTTTCTGGAAAGGACTCAATTTTATCCGGACCAGCGGGTGGAGTAATAGGGGGAATAAAAACTAGTGCTCTGGATAAACAACACAAAATAATTGGTTTTGATATGGGAGGAACTTCAACTGATGTTTGGCATTATTCGGGAGAACTAGAGCGCACTGTTAGCAATAGAATTGATGGCATTCGAATCTCAATTCCAATGTTAAGTATTAATACTATCGCAGCAGGCGGTGGCAGTATCCTAACAGAAAAGTCAGGGAGACTAATCGTGGGCCCTGAAAGTGCAGGCGCAACTCCAGGACCAGCCTGTTACGATAGAAAGGGGCCACTAACAATTACAGACTGCAACCTTGTAACCGGGAGAATCCAAGCGGATTTTTTTCCAAAAACTTTTGGAGATAATAGCAAACAAAGTTTATCTCTAAGCGCCTCCCAAAATCTATTTAAAAAACTAAGCAGAAAGTTAAATGTTCCGATGGAAGAAATTGCAGAGGGATACATTAGTGTTGCAGACAACAGTATGGCCGAAGCGATAAAAAAAATATCAGTTCAAAAGGGTCACGACCTACAGGAATATTGCCTAACGGTATTTGGAGGAGCAGCAGGCCAGCACGCTTGTGCAATAGCAGAGATATTAGATATGAAGACCTGTCTTATTCATCCACATGCTTCGGTGCTCTCAGCTTACGGCATAGGTTTAGCGGAGATAAGGACTAACAAAAGTATGATTATAGAAAAAAATTTAAATAGGGAGGCCCTATTAGAGAGCGCGTTCATAGCTGATAGTCTTATTACATCAACAACTGAAATTCTTGAGAAACAAAATGTATCTGAAAAAAACATAACCTATGTCATAAAAATATTTATCAAACTAGATGGCACAGATACCAGCCTAGACCTTGCGTTTGATGATATTACTAGTTTGCAGTCAAAGTTTAGTGAAACCTATCTTCGTCTTTTTGGGTTCAAACCCGTTTCAAAAAAATTAGTCATAGAGTCCGTATTCGTTGAAGCCGTTGGCGGTACAGATGTAAATATGAAAAACAGTAAAATCTCTAAGGAATTTACAAGACTAAAACCAGTAAATGCGAACAAAAAAGTTTTCATTGATGGAGAGTGGAACCATTGCCAATTTTTACCAATAGAAAATTTAAGTAAGAACTCAATAGTCAATGGTCCTGCTGTGCTTGTGGGATCCCAGACATCAATTTTACTTAAGAGAGGCTGGGAGGGCACTCTCCTAGAGAGTGGCACAATAAAACTTAAAAGAGTGAACTTCTTCTTACCACAGAAACATACTGAAAGTGCGCAAATTGAAGTGTTTAATAATTTATTCATGTCAATTGCTGAACAAATGGGCTTTGTTTTGGAAAAGACAGCTCAGTCAATAACTATTAAAGAACGCCTTGATTTTTCTTGTGCTATTTTTGATAGAGATGGCGAGTTAGTCGCCAATGCCCCTCACATGCCGGTTCATTTAGGATCTATGGATTCAACAGTAAAATCTATAATAAAAAATAATTCTACTTTGTCTCCCGGTGACCTTTTTGCGATCAATGCACCCTACAACGGTGGAACACATCTCCCAGATATCACTATCGTTAATCCTATTTGGAACTCTAAAAAGTCTGAGATAATTTTCTATACGGCAGCTAGAGGGCATCATACTGATATAGGTGGGCTCACTCCAGGATCCATGCCCTGTAATAGTACAGATATTCATGAAGAAGGTATTTATATCGATAATTGGAAAATTGTAGATAATGGTGTTTTTAAAGAAGATGAAATTAAAGATAAACTTCTCTCGGGCTCATATCCAGCAAGATCTCCTTTAACCAATATTGCTGATTTGAAAGCTCAGATAGCAGCATGCAAAAAAGGCGAAGCAGAGTTACTAAAAATAGTCGATAAATATGGTCTTGAAACAGTTTTCCGATTTCAAGAACTTGTTTGTCAAAACGCTGAAAATGCTGTTAGGGAGTCAATTAAGTTTATAAAAACAACAGAGTTTACATACCAAATGGATGATGATTTATCAGGTGCACCCCGAAAAATTAACATCAAACTGACACCTAACAAAAAAGACAGTTCTATAGAAGTTGACTTTAATGGAACTACGATGCAGCTGGAGAGCAACTATAATGCCCCATTACCTGTAACAAGAGCAGCTGTATTATATGCATTTAGAATATTAACCGGTGGCAATATTCCAATGAACTCTGGAATCATGAAACCCATTAAAATTAAAATTCCAAGAGCAAGCATGTTATCTCCAGAATATCCGGCTGCAGTAATCGCTGGAAATGTAGAAACTAGCCAGGCTGTAACATCTGCTTTGTTAATGAGTTTTGGTATTCAAGCGGCATCTCAGTCAACTATGAATAACATTACCTGGGGCAATGAAAAGTTTCAATACTATGAAACAATTTGTGGTGGAACAGGTGCCGGGATTGACTTTTCTGGAAACTTTTATGAAGGCACCTCTGCTGTTCACAGTCATATGACAAACAGCCGGTTAACTGATCCGGAAACTCTTGAGTTTAGATTTCCTGTTATATTAGAAGAATTTTCGATACGTTCTGGTTCTGGAGGTATTGGGCAGTACCATGGGGGTGACGGTGTAATTCGTAAAATCTCTCTTTTAAAGCCGATGATGATTTCAGTTTTGTCTGGTCATAGGACTGTCGCCCCCCCTGGGCTATTAGGTGGAGGCTCAGGTAGAGTAGGGTCAACCAGTCTTCTGAGAAATAATGGTAGTCTTGAGATCTTGAAGTATGCTGATCAGGTAGAAGGACAAAAAGGTGATATTCTAGTTGTCAAAACCCCCGGGGGTGGGGCATTAGGGGCATTGCGTAAGTAAGTAAACTACTAGATAGTCTTATATACATTAATAGTTCTTCTATTATAACCTTGCTGTCTGGCCTTAATTATCCATGATGACACACTCAAACTTGCTTTACTACATACCAGCTCCCATCGTTCCTCTAAAGAAAAACGCTTGTTTTTTGTAGGTGAAGCAATATCAACGTTGGGTTTCATATACCACCTGCTCTCAACACCTGTTATTTTATTTTGAAAAGAAGAAATTAATAATATTATTGGAAGAGTTGAATCCTTTTCTTCTGCCACATTTTTAAAAGACAATATTATTCTTCGGATGCTTGAGTATTGAATTGGTTTATGTAGCTCACATACTAAAAGCTCACTTACACCAGATTTTAAAAATTCTTCTATTACCCACATAGACTCTTGGCTTTTCATTGAATCTACCAAAATAAATTTATTTATATCCACCCACGATATAATTCCATCAGGATAAAGTGAAACAACGCCCTCTTTTCCTCTTATCCACGTAATATAACTTTTAATATTTCTTGCAATCATAAGCGCAAAAATGAACCTTGATGGTCCTGCTATCTGATGAACACTTCCTCTCTTGAGGAACAATCCTGGCAAAAACTCTAGGTATTTAATCTCAGAGAACCTATGGTAATCCATGTAATATCTTAATTTTTGTTCTTCATTTGTTCTTTATATAATCCGATTATGTCGCGAAGACAAATATTAATCAATATTTTTTAATCAGATAAAGTGTTTAAGTATTCAATCAAATCTGCTCGATCTTTATCCTTCTTAAGACCAGCAAAACTCATTGCAGTTCCAGGAGCATACTCGGAAGGCTTGGTGAGATATTTATTAAGCTCTTCTATACTCCAGACACCTTCTAAACCCATAAGTGCTTTAGAATACTTAAATCCTTCTATAGCCCCTATATCTCGATTTATAACCTTGTAAAGATGAGGGCCAACCCCGTTTGCTCCGTCGTCTAGCTTGTGACAGGACTTACATTTACCGAAAACCTTCTTACCCTTTTCTATATCTGCACTAGCGAGCAACGTAGCGAAATCAACAACCGTCTCAATGCTTTCTTCCTCTGCATCGGCACTATCTTCAATTTCTAGATAATAGGCCAATTTTTGCTCTCCATAGTAATCATCATCACTATGGTAAATTATTTCAGTGCCCCAATTTAATAACAAAAAGAATAGAAAAGCTCCACAAAGGGCTCCACCAATCTTAGTCCACTCGAAGGTATCCATATTTCTGTTCCTAAATCCAAACAATACCTATATGTTATATAAAAAATTGAAAAATATTCTACAACTGATTTAAAAAAAGAGCGCGACAAAATGTGCATATTAATAAGAGTATGAAAAAAAAAGTCCTGAAAATATCATTCCAGGGAGCCCTGGGCTCGTACTCACATCAAGCTTCAACCAAATTTTTTAAAGACCCTTTAGTTGTCCCGTGCGATTCATTTGAGGAAGCCATCGAAACTGTGAGAAAAGGTAAAGCGGACAAAGCCATTCTGCCAGTGGACAACTCAACTTATGGTAGGGTCGCTGATATCCACTCTCTTCTGCCAGCTTCAAAGCTTTTTATAACCGCAGAATACTTTTTACCTGTAGATATTTGCATGCTAGGTACTAAATCATCAAGCTTAAAAACAGTAACTACAGCGACAAGCCACCCCGTGCTTTTGGGTCAGTGTAAACGATTCCTTAAAATAAATAATATTAAACCTACTTCTGGATATGATACTGCGGGTTCAGCTAGATTAATATCAGAAGAAAATAATCAGTTTAAGGGTGCATTAGCCTCAAAAATAGCTGCTCAAATTTATGGCTTAAAAATACTTCAAGCTAATGTTCAAGATAATAAAGACAACACTACTAGATTCTTGGTCATGGAGAAAAAGCCTAAAAAACTCATCAATCAACAGAAAAAAATAATCACATCTATAGTTTTCCAAGTAAGGAATATCCCAGCTGCTCTGTATAAAGCAATGGGAGGGTTTGCGACTAATAACGTTAATATGATAAAATTAGAGAGTTATATGTTGGGTGGCTCATTTGAAGCAACCCAATTCTTTGTTGACATCCAGGGACACCCTTTAGATGGGTCTGTAAAGAGAGCCTTGGATGAACTTTTTTATTTTACTAATAAGTTGGATATTATAGGGGTCTATAAACAAAGCAGTTTTAGAGACAAGTATTCTTAATCTAACAATACTCGACAACTTTGTCTTTAAGCCTATCAATTGCTTTATTCTCAATTTGACGAACTCTTTCTCGACTTATTCCATGCTTCTCGCTCAGCTGCTCAAGCGTGAGAGGAGGCTCTTTCAACCTCCTATCCAAGATAATACTTTTTTCTCTATCATTTAAAACACTCAGTGATTTCATAAGTATGGCTCTTCTTCCTCTAGTCTCATCGCTGTGCACAAATTTCTCAACATGATCTTCACTTTGATCAGCTAATAACGACTGCCACTCTTCCTCAGTCTCACCATCGCTTTTTATTGTTGCGTTCAATGACACATCACCACCAATCATTCTTCTATTCATGGCTACAACATCGTCTTCGGGAACATGCAACTGTCTGGCAATTTCTTCCACGTTTTCGGGCAACAAGTCACCATCTTCAAGCGCACCAATTTTATTCTTCAGTTTCCTTAAATTAAAGAATAGCTTTTTTTGCGCACTGGTTGTTCCCATCTTTACGAGGCTCCAACTTTTTAGAATATACTCCTGGATGTTAGCCTTTATCCACCAAATGGCATAAGTAGCCAACCTAAAACCTTTTTCTGGGTCAAACCTCTTAACCGCTTGCATTAATCCAACATTCGCCTCACTTACTACCTCAGAAATTGGTAGCCCGTAACCTCTGTAACCCATAGCAATCTTTGCCGCCAGCCGTAAGTGTGAAGTCACTAGTCTGTGGGCTGATGATCTACACCCTTCTTCTACCCACTTTTTAGCCAAACTGTACTCCTCCTCAAGGCTCAGCATAGGAAACTTCTTGATATCCTCAAGATATCTTGATAGCCCTGACCCGCTGACTATTAGAGCTGTATTACTATTAATCATCGTTAAACTCTCTTTCTCGAACTATGATATATGGTAAATTTTCTAGCTTTTCAAGTATGTTAAGCATTTTTTATACCAATTTCGTAAAATTATCAACTGGTCTTGTACTTGCTTAACTTTGATAGGAAAGACGAAAAGTCTGAAGGTAAATTTGCTCGAAAAGACAAAATTTCTTGGCTCTCTGGGTGCCGAATTGACAATTCATGCGCATGAAGGATTTGACGCAGCCTTCTATTATCATCACACAGAGATACAACGAACTTCTCGAGCTCAAAGTCTTCTCTCCTATTTAGTTTATATAGCTTGTCTCCAAAAATTGGGCTCTCGATATACTTAGAATGCACTCGAATTTGATGGGTTCTCCCTGTTTCAATCTCACAGCTAACCAAAGATAGCTTTTGATCTTTACCTAAATCATAGATAGTTTGAATTCTGAAACGCGAGATAGCGAGCTTGCCTTGGTCGCTATTAACTTCCATAGTTTCTCGATTGGTTTTATTTCTTCGGACATAGGTTTTGACTTCAATAGAATTATCTTCAAGTACATCGACACCTGGCTTGCATATAATCTTATTCAAATTGTCCACTGGATTTCCTATGCATAGCGCTAAATAAATTTTCTTCACATCCCGACTTTTAAATTGTGCAATCAAGGCATTGGCACAAAATGCTGTTTTTGCAATAACAATTAGACCTGACGTATCCTTATCCAACCTGTGAATTATTCCGGGCCTAAATTGATCATAAGTAGTCGGTAGTGTGTCCTGATACCTGTGAATTAGAAAATTTACAAGGGTGCCGCGCTGAGACAATTTTACTGGATGTACTACCATATTGGCGGGTTTATTAAAAACCACAAGAGATTTATCCTCAAAAACAATTGGGACATCTAAATCTTCAGGAATAAGATTTTTTTGCAGTCCCTTATCCAAGTAGAGAAAAACTTGCTCTAGATCGGTGGTCTTGGTTTTTGAAGTCAAAGCATCGTTTTTTTGTGGATCGAAAACCATCTGTCGCTTAATTAAATCTTGAATTTTTGTTCTTGATAAACTTAAACTAGGTGGACAGTTTTCTAAGATTAGCTTGTCAAGCTTTGTCTCAGATTTTTTTGTCAAACTGATAATAAATTTTTCTATCACAATAAATGCCAGAGATTAAAAAAAGTTCTAAGCCAGATGCACCCTTTATTTTCTTAAAGTGGCTAGTTATAGTACTTTCTGTTGTTATGATTTTAGGTTTTTTGTTTCTTGTCACTATTCTAGGCATAAAGATAGCTAACTTCAACAAAACACCGCAACCTCTTACCGAGCCATCCAATTCCGATATTCTTATCACTGAAGGTAAAGTCGAAAGCATTAACGTTAAGGATGGCCTGTTAACCATCGTTGTAAAAGTTAGCGAAGGCTACTTTGAAGTCTCCGTTGTAGACATAAAGGATAGAATATTATTAAATCAATTCT
This sequence comes from Alphaproteobacteria bacterium, assembly GCA_003331935.1. Classification (GTDB taxonomy): domain Bacteria; phylum Pseudomonadota; class Alphaproteobacteria; order Rhodobacterales; family Rhodobacteraceae; genus CACIJG01. The sequence goes on from QOQE01000001.1 coordinate 75,640, forward strand.
TTATTGAACAAAAAAAAAGCTTTTATAATGAATGATCTCACTTCTCGAATTTGAAAAACATGTCTTTCTCCTCAGCCTTTTTGGAAAAAATAAAAATCAGTGTTAAACTTTCAGATATAGTATCTCGACACGTAAATTGGGATCATAAAAAAAGTAATTTATCTAAACTAGATTTTTGGGCTCCTTGTCCTTTCCATCAAGAGAAGACTGCTTCATTCCATGTAGATGATACTAAGGGATTTTACTATTGCTTTGGCTGTCAAGCAAAAGGTAACGTGTTTAGTTTTCTGAAAGATATGGAGGGGGTTTCTTTTTTCGATGCGGTAAAGGCGCTTAGCGAAAAAGCTGGCATTCCAATGGAAACCAATGATTTTGTGAGAAGCGAGGCCGCGTCTACCGAAGAACAAATACTCATCAAAATAAATGAGGCAGCAAACAAATTTTTTACAAAGCATCTTTTCAGCACCAAAGGTTCCTTCGCTTTGACTTACCTCAGGGATCGGGGTTTATCATTAGATATTATAAAAGAATTTAAAATTGGCCTCTCGACTCCAAAAAATGATGATCTTGTATTATTTTTAAAAGAGGAAGGATATGCCGAGAAATATATCGAGAAATCTGGGTTGGCATTTAAACCTGAAAACAAGCCATTAGTTGACAGGTTTAAGAATAGGGTAATGTTTCCAATTTGCAATTTGGATGACAGGATTGTCGCCTTTGGTGGGAGATCGATAAATACATCATATGGTGCTAAATATATTAATTCTGCGGAGACCAAGGTTTTTAAAAAAGGCTCTCTTCTTTTTAATCTGAATAACGCAAAAAAAAGAAATAAAAACAATCCTATACTGATAGTTGAAGGTTATATGGACGTTATTTCTTTGGCTAATAACACAATAAATAACGCGGTTGCTCCGCTAGGAACTGCTTTAACAAAAGAGCAATTAGAATTAATTTGGGGGGTTACTGATGAACCTATTTTATTGCTTGATGGTGATAACGCTGGAAAACTCGCTACGTCAAGAACAATTGAGTTGGCGTTACCACTGATTTCCTACAATCAAACTTTAAGGATAGGAAATTTGCCGTCCAACTATGATCCAGACGATCTTATAAAAGAATATGGTAAAGAAGCGCTCGAAGATGTAATAGAGAATTCACAGACTCTTTCCGAATTTATTTTCATGAGTGAGGTGACACAAAGGGAACTAGACAGTCCAGAACGCTTGCGGAAACTCCATGTGGAACTCACAAGTAAGTTACAAAAAATAAAAGATGTTAATCTAAGAAGAATGTTCATGGCAGAAATTGAAAGTAAAATCAAAAAACTTCAATTTCAGAGCCTAAATAAAATTAGGCCAAGCAGACAAATGATCATCTCTGAAAAAAGAATTGAAACTAAAAGACAGACATTATCACGCATTCAAGCTTCAGAAAAAGAAATAGAAAAATTAGAAGCCGAGATAATGTTCTGCTTGATTAAAAATCCAGTTTTAATTGAAGATTTCAGAGCTCAGTTGATAAATTTAGATTTCAGAGATGAGTTTTTTCAAAAATCGTTTTGGAAGATTCAGCATGAAAAGTCTTCTGGCTCAAGTGAGCTTTTTAACGCAGTTTCTGCGAAGGCTATACAAAAAAACCCTTCATTAAAAAGTCATTTAATATATAACGGCAAAAATAAGGAGGAAATGTCTAGAAACCTCTTGCTCGATAAAATAACTACATTAAATTTAGCGAATATTCGTCTTCAAAGCTTGAAAGATCTTAAAATTAAGATAAAAACTCAGAAGTCTGATTCGTCTGACCTTGGCGAATCATTTAATTTGATTCAGAGTGAGTACCGAAGAGCGATCAGTGGATCTCAATTTATTGAAGATTCAATTTTAAGAGAACGTAAGTTTGATAAAGAAAACCTTGATGTCTTTAAAAAAAGTAAGAGTAAAACTTTCCAAAAAAAATAATGGATAGAAAACCAATGAATAAACAAGAAAAACAACATAATGAAGACCAGGAAGATGAGAAAGTTTTAGCCGATGGCCCCTCAAAGAAAAATTTAAAGAAGGTAGTCTCTGAGGCAAAACAAAGGGGATACATTACTCAAGATCAGCTTGAAGAGTTAGTGATCAGTGAGAAGCTCTCCTCAGAGCAGATTGAGGATCTAATGACAGACCTCTCTGGTATGGGGATAAACATAACTGAAAACGAAGAAGCAGAATATTCTGAAGAGTCTGAAGAATCATCAAGTTCAAAAGAATTAGTCGCGACCAGTTCGGAAGCAGACACTTTAGACAAAACAGATGATCCAGTAAGGATGTATTTGAGAGAAATGGGTTCTGTTGAACTGCTGTCTAGAGAGGGCGAAATTGCTATCGCAAAGAGAATTGAAGCTGGTCGAAATCTTATGATTAACGGGCTTTGTGAGAGCCCTCTGACATTTCAGGCTATAACGATTTGGCGTAATGAACTACTTAATGAAGTGATTATGTTAAGGGATGTTATTGATCTCGAAACAACCTTCACAGAAATTGGCGAATCTAACGAGATTAATTTAGAAATAAAAGAACTAAACATTAGTGAGCAGCCCAAAGACCTAGAGCATGTTAAAGACGAAAAAGAAAATGAAGACGCATTGGAAAGTGTTGGGGACAAGACTGATGAGGAAGAGGAAGAAGATGCAATAAACGTATCTCTAGCTGCTATGGAACATTCTCTAACACCACATGTTTTGAATATTTTGGAGGATACAGACAGAAAGTATACTAGGCTAAAAGAGCTTGAGAAGAGAAGGATGAAAGCAACCTTCGATAAAAGTAAAAGTTTCTCTGCTAAAGATGAGATTAAGTACCAAGACTTAAAAAATGCTATAGCTACACTTTTAAACTCCCTGAATTTTCATAATAATCGTATTGAAGCTCTCATAGACCAGCTGTACGGAATAAATAAGGCTATAACTAATATAGACAGCGCATTTGTAAAAATATCAGATAAAGCAAGAATTAATCGGAAAGAATTCATTAAAGAGTATAAGGGCTTCGAACTAGATGAAACCTGGTTGAATAGAGTTGCCAAACATAAGTCAAGGGGCTGGGATGTATTGGCTAAAAATCATACTAACGAGATAGAAGACTTGAAGGCCGAGATGGCAAAGATTGGTAAGCTTATTAACATCGATATATCCGAATTCAGGAAAATAGTTCAAAAGGTAAAAAAGGGAGAAAACGAAGCTAGAAGTGCAAAAAAAGAGATGGTGGAGGCAAATTTGCGATTAGTCATATCAATTGCAAAAAAATATACAAACAGAGGCCTACAATTTCTTGATCTAATTCAAGAGGGCAATATCGGCCTTATGAAAGCAGTTGATAAGTTTGAATACCGACGTGGTTATAAATTCTCTACATATGCTACTTGGTGGATTAGACAAGCTATTACTAGATCTATAGCAGATCAAGCCAGGACCATTCGAATACCAGTTCATATGATTGAAACCATCAATAAACTAGTAAGAACAGGCAGGCAAATGCTCCATGAAATTGGAAGAGAGCCGACTCCAGAAGAACTAGCTTCAAAATTACAGATGCCTTTAGACAAAGTTAGAAAAGTTATGAAAATTGCAAAAGAGCCTATAAGTTTAGAGACACCAATAGGTGACGAGGAAGACAGCCAACTAGGTGACTTTATTGAGGACAAAAATGCTCTGTTACCACTAGATAATGCTATACAAGGAAATCTCAAAGAAACCACCACGCGTGTATTAGCGAGCTTGACACCTAGAGAGGAGCGCGTGCTGAGGATGCGTTTCGGCATAGGCGTAAACACAGATCATACTCTTGAAGAAGTTGGGCAACAATTCAGCGTTACTCGGGAAAGAATAAGACAGATTGAAGCAAAAGCATTGAGAAAACTTAAACATCCAAGTAGGAGTAGAAAACTAAGATCATTTCTAGACCAATAATTGCCATTAAAATTCTTTGTTTAAAATGAGTCTTATAGGTCATATAGTAAAAAAATTAGCAGTAAATTTATAGGAGGCTGAGTTGCGTTGTCCCTTTTGTGGAGATCTAGATACACAAGTAAAGGATAGTAGGCCTTCTGAAGACCATATTTCTATAAGAAGAAGGCGTCACTGTTCCAGCTGTGCTGGCCGCTTTACAACTTATGAAAGAGTGCAGTTGAGAGACTTATACGTGCTCAAAAAGACAAATCAAAGAGAGATATTTGATAGGGATAAACTTGAACGATCGATAAGGATTGCCCTTCAGAAAAGACCGATCCAATCTGAACGTATCGAGCAAATGATCACTGGAATAGTTAGAAGGCTAGAAAGTATAGGTGACTCAGATATAAGATCTGAACTCATCGGTAAAATAGTTATGGAGACGCTCTCAAGGATTGATACAGTAGCTTACGTAAGATTTGCCAGTGTCTATAAAAATTTTCAAGAACTTGGAGATTTTGAAGATTTCATGTCAGAATTGCACCCGAGCAAGATTGAACCAAAGAAGACGATTTAAATGATCGACTCGCGCATTTCGGAAAAAGATAAAAAATTCCTACGGATAGCTTTGAACTTAGCCAGGCGAAATGTGGGCCTTACCGGCAAAAATCCCTCGGTTGGCTGCATAATAACTTATGGAGACATAATACTAGGCAGAGGAAATACACAGTTTAATGGCAGACCCCATGCAGAAGTTATGGCTATTAAACAGGCTTCAGAACACTTCCTATATAAAAAAAACAAAAGAAAGATTAAAAATATAAATGTCTATATAACACTAGAACCTTGCGCACATGAGACTACGTCTCCGTCTTGCGCGAAAGAAATTATAAAATTTGGGGCAAATCGCGTAATTTATTTGAAAACTGACCCGGACAACAGAACTAACGGTAAAGGCAAGTATTTAATGGAAGAGGCAGGCATTGAATGTTTTGAGGCTAAAATTTATGAACCCGAAAATGCGGATGTTTTAAAAGGTTATTTGAAACAAAAAAAAACTGGCTTGCCGTACGTAACACTAAAAATAGGATCTTCTTTAAACGGTAAAATTGCGACAAAAAGTGGCGAGAGTAAGTGGATAACAAATTCATTGTGCAGAAAGAGAGTGCAACTACTTAGGTCAGAGAATGATGGAATATTGATCGGCAAAAACAGTGTAATTATTGATAATCCTCGCTTAAATTTGCGCGATGAATTTGAAGTTATCGGGAACAAGCCAGTCTTTATACTAGATACAAACTTCAAATTATCTAGTATCGAAGGCCTAACACTATTTGATAAATTGGAAAGAGAAAGAATATATATCATAACCAGTAAGAAACCAAAAAATATGTCTATAAAATCGAGCTGCTTTTTAAAAGGAGTGAATATTAAGAACGTAAAAAGTGACCTGGGTTTTCTAAATATAAAAGAAGTTTTAAAAATCGTTTCTAAGATGGGGGTAAATCGTTTGATGGTGGAAGGAGGGGCAAGTGTTTGGACTTCTTTCCTTAAAACAGGTTATTTTGATGAAATTGTAATGTTTACTGGGAGTAAAATCATTAATGACTCAGCCTTATCATGTTTTAATGATTTTTTGCCACCTGATACTCGATTAGGAGATTTCCCAAACTTAACTCTTACATCGTTACAAAATTGGAAAGATGATATCGAAGCAAGATGGGAAGTTCGTTCCTAGAAAGGATAAAAAATGTTTACAGGAATTATCACAGATGTGGGCGAAATCGCTAGAATTGAGAAAATCAAAGATATACAAGCTAAAATTTTTTGTACCTACGATGTATCAGAAATGGAGCTTGGTGCCTCAATTTGCTGCGATGGAGTTTGTTTAACAGTAACGGATTTTGGCACAGAGGAAACTAGAAATTGGTTTTCAGTAGACGTATCAAGCGAGACAGTTTCAAAAACAATAATCGGTGATATAAATTTCGGGTGGAAGCCTGGTAAAAAAGTAAATCTGGAAAAGTCTTTAAAACTTGGCGATGAATTAGGGGGGCACATTGTAACAGGACATATAGATGGAACTGGCTCAATAGAAAATATTTTAGATGTCGAAGGGAGCACTCAGGTTACCTTCAAAACTAGTACAACCTTAGCAAAATATATTGCTAAAAAAGGTTCGATCACGTTAAACGGAACGTCGTTAACGGTCAATCAAGTAACTGACTCATCTTTTGATATTAACTTTATCCCCCACACTAAGGATAATACGACTTGGGAGAAAATTGAAGTTGGAGAGAAAGTTAATATTGAAATAGATATTCTAGCCAGATACGTAGATCGAATACTGGCTTCAGGGAAATAAAAATCATGAGAAAACCGGTCGAAATCTCTTCGATACAATCAATAATTGAGGATGCCAGGAACGGTAAAATGTTCATTTTAGTTGATCATGAAGAAAGAGAAAATGAAGGAGATCTAGTAATACCAGGACAAATGGCAACGCCTAATGCTGTAAATTTTATGGCTACACATGGTAGAGGGTTGATTTGCCTAGCATTACCATCCGAACAAATAGACAAGTTGAAATTGCCTTTGATGGCTGCCACTAACTCCTCTCGGCACGAGACTGCTTTCACGGTATCTATCGAAGCCAGGGAAGGTGTTACAACAGGAATATCAGCTCATGATCGAGCAAAAACTATTTCAGTTGCGATCAATCCTCAAGTAAGAACGGAAGATATAGCAACACCAGGGCATGTTTTCCCTTTGCGAGCGAAAGACGGTGGTGTGCTTATAAGAGCAGGTCATACCGAAGCTGCGGTAGATATATCTAGGCTTGCCGGATTAAATCCTTCCGGAGTTATCTGCGAAATTATGAATGATGATGGTAGCATGGCAAGACTCAAAGATTTAAAGAAATTTGCGCAATTACATGATCTTAAGATTGGAACAATCTCTGACTTAATTGCATATAGAAGAAGGCATGACAACCTGATAAGGGAAGTTGAAAACTCGGTTTTAAATTCAAGCATAGGTGGCAAGTGGAAAGTAACTAAGTTTAAAGATGAAATAGAAAATTTAGAACATATAGTGCTTCAGCTTGGGAACATTAGTCCTTCAACACCTGTAATGGTAAGGATGCATAAGCTAAATATCTATAAAGATTTGCTAGGTTTAGTTCCTACAAGATATAATGAGATTGGTAGAGCAATGCAAAGAATTATTGCGCATAAAAACGGTCTACTAGTAATTCTGAGTGCAGGTAACAGCTCCAATCAAAAGGATCACTCAGACAAACTTAAGGAGTATGGCATTGGCGCTCAAATTTTATCTCTTCTGGGTGTAAAGAGAATAAAGCTCCTATCGAATTCAAAGCTTCCAAAAGTGATTGGATTGGAAGGGTATGGTTTACAAATAGATACAACGGAGGATTTTTAATTGAGGCGAGAGAATTCATTTGGAAATGATTTTGAAGAGTTCAATGAAAAACTAAAAATTTGTATAGTTTCAGCTCCTTATTATAGAGACATTACGGATAATCTAATTCGTGGTGCTGTTAATGTTCTGAATGAAATAAAATCAACCATGGAAATCGTTGAGGTATCTGGAGCACTAGAAATACCGACTGCTATAAAATTGATGGAAAAAGAGTTTGATGGATTTATCGCGGTTGGATGCGTCATAAGGGGTGAGACTACACACTATGAAATTGTAAGCACCGAAAGCTCCAGAGGGCTTACAAATTTGGGTCTTGAGAAAATCTGTATCGGGAATGCGATTTTAACTGTAGAAAATAGATTACAAGCGGAAGAGAGAGCAGACCCAAAAATATTTGATAAAGGTGGAGAGGCTTGCAACGCATTGTTAGGTATTATCAAAATAAAAAAAAGAGGCGATTGAAATCGTGAACTCCGCTAAATCTTATGATTATAAAAAAAACACAATCTCAAGACTATTTGCTATTCAGGCCCTATTTCAAATGGAAGCAAACGGGAAGACTTACAGCATTATAAAAAAAGAACTTAAAGAAAAGTTCTATATGCATCAAATACAAGATGCAGAATTTTTAAAGCCTAATTATTTACTAGTGCAGAACATTGTAGAGCAAGCATCTAAAAATCAAATGAAAATAGACGCAAAGATTAATATGGCCTTTAACAATTTATGGAACTTAAAAACAATTGACACTACTTTGAGAGCGATCCTACGAGCCGCAAGTGCAGAGTTTATAAATAAAAAGACCCCCAAGAAAGTAATTATGTCTGAATATGTTTCAATAACAGGAACATTTTACCCTAATGGACAGGAACAAAGGCTAGTAAATGGATTACTTAATAAAATTATAGAAGATCTTCAAACTTTGTAATTTTTTTCCTTAATATTTTCTTAGGCATTATCTTGCCGACCTGCCCTCTCTTGCCCACCCAGTAACTAATCTCCTCATTTTTTGGAAACATTTTTTTAATAACTACGTCATTTCTCACATTTTCTGGAAAAATCATAGCATCCAAAAGAGATTCTTCCTTATAACGCTGCAATCGAACACCCTTGCCCTTTTTTAATAAAGGTAACTCCTTAACTGAAAAAATCAGCATTTTGAAAGTAGTACTCAAAACAATAATTTTATCACCAGTAATTTTTTTCAAGCCAACCACTTCATCACCTTCGCTCAGTTCAAATATTTGCTTTCCTGTTTTCGTAGCTGATTGTAGGGAAGCAAGGTCAACAGTGAATCCAAGACCATTTTTGGAAAATATCAGTGCCTTATGTTCACTATGAAAAGGGAGAATACTCACAATTGATGCTACATTCCCAGTGCCAATCATTAAATTCAGGGGCTCACCGAAGCCTTTATCTTTCTTTAGTTGGTCGAGCGATAAGCTAAATGATCTTCCCTCTGAGGTAATAAACAACAATTGCTGGCTTTTTGATAATTGAGCCGTGAATCTTATCACATCACCATTTCTAAGTTTAAATGAATTGGGGTCAAGGTTATGCCCCTTATAAGACCTTATCCATCCATTTTCTGATAACGCCACTGTTACTGGATAATCATCGACTGCTTCATCCTTTAAAAATGTGCGACAAACCTCCTCCTCCGGCTCAATTAATGTCTGCCGTTCACTATGTTCGTAATCAGAAAATTTCTTTTTCAACGACATTAATTCATTTTTTATTCTTTTCCATTGAAGCTTTTGGTCTTCTAGCAAATCCTCTAAAGCCTGTCGCTCTTTCATTAATTCTTGCTGTTCCTTTGAAAGCAGTTCTTCGTCTAGCCTTCTCAACGCTCTTAATCTTAGGTTCAGTATTGATTCAACCTGTAATTCACTAAGACCAAATTCTTCAATTATTGATGTCTTGGGATCATCCTTTTCTCTTATTATACTTATTATGCGATCAAGATTGACAAAAGCCTGCAGCAAGCCCTCTATAATCTCTAAGCGCCTGTCAATATTTTCTAAACGATGCTTAGATCTTCTTATCAATATTTCTCTACGGTGATCTAAAAAAGTCTTGAGTAATTCTCTCAGGTCACTGACTTTCGGAGAAATTCCATCAATCAAGACATTAAGATTTACAGGGATCTTGGTCTCTAGCTCAGTGAATTGATAAAGGGAGAATAATAAATTTTCTCTTTGCACGTTTCGAGATTTCGGCTCTATAACCAGCCTAATCTCTTCGGTGCTTTCATCTCTCACATTTTGCACGAAAGATAGTTTTTTTCCAGAAATCAGATCAGCAATTTTTTCTATAAGTTTCCCCTTTTGAACTTGATAGGGTATTTCATCTATAACTAATTGCCAATTACCGTGCTTAAGATCCTCAAAATGATGTTTTGCACGCAATCTAAAGCTTCCTCTTCCCTCTGTATATACTTTAATGATTTCCTCTTTTCCATCCAGAATAATTCCTCCTGTCGGAAAATCAGGCCCAATTACAATCTCTGATAACTGTTGGATAGTAGAATTGGGTTTATCAACCAATAAGATACAAGCTTGTAGCAACTCAATTATATTGTGTGGTGGAATACTGGTTGCCATCCCTACTGCAATACCAGAGGCCCCATTCGCTAAAAGATGTGGGAAGCTTGCTGGTAGAACAGTCGGTTCATTACTCGAGCTATCATAGGTTGCTTTATAATTTACCGTATCGTCTTCAAGACCCTCAAGAAGATCAATAGAATACTTAGATAGCCTTGCCTCAGTATATCTTTGAGCTGCTGGATTATCTCCATCAATATTTCCAAAATTTCCCTGACCTTCAATAAGTGGATATCTAACACTGAAGTTTTGAGCGAATCTAGCCAGTGCATCATAGATCGCCTTATCCCCATGAGGATGATAATTGCCCATGACCTCTCCTACAATTTTAGAACATTTTCTAAAATTTGATTGAGGATATAATCTTAGCTGATTCATCGCATAAAGTATTCTTCTGTGTACAGGTTTAAGACCATCTCTAGCATCAGGGAGCGCTCTGTCCATAATCGTAGACACAGCATACAGAAGATATCGTGTCTCCAATGCCGTCGTAATATCTTGTTTTTGATCAATTTCTTGAGTATTCATTAACGTAACCATAAAGTTCGTATTTGGGCTAAGGTACTTTGAATGATAATTAAACTCAATATTAGAAATAAATAAAAAATAAACTATTTGTACCAATAGTACTCTAAATGTTCTCCGAAGGATTTTCTATGATAACAGAAAACGCTCACATATTTGTAATGGTGGTCTGCTTACTAGTAGTTATAGTTCTTATGATCGGATTAGGAGGATTTGCTTTTGGTGGCGAATTTAATAAGAAATATGCTAATAAGCTAATGCGCCTCAGAATACTTCTTCAAGCCATGGCAATACTATTGATCATTTTCTTCGTTTATTTTTCAAGAGGTGATTGAAGTTGGTAAAATTAAACAAAATATATACAAAGACGGGTGATAATGGGGACACGGCCCTTGGCGACGGGCAAAGGGTACTCAAAGACAGTCTTAGGGTAAATGCCTACGGAAATGTCGATGAGCTCAACGCTAGTATAGGAGTTATCACTCTTTATGCTACAGAAGACCTTAAGAGAAAGCTTAAAAACATTCAAAACGATCTATTCGATCTAGGTGCTGATTTATGCGTACCGATTGCTGAGAAAAATAACCAGAGGTTAAGGGTATCCAGTAAGCAAGTAGAAACCATTGAAGCCGAGATTGATGAAATGAATAATATACTTAAACCTTTAAATAGCTTTGTTTTACCTGGAGGGTGCAAGTCTGCCACTTTTTTACATCTTGCCAGAACCATTTGTCGACGTGCAGAAAGAAGTGTAGTTAGCTTAAGATCCAAAGAAGAGATAAATGACAATGCACTTGTATACTTAAATAGATTATCAGATTGGCTCTTCGTCGCTTCAAGAGTTGAAAATCAAGAGAACTCGACTGAGGTGCTTTGGTCACCAGGAAAAAACAAATAAAACGTCTTGTATGAAGGGTTTAACTAGTGCATATTTTGAATTCAAGTTTAACTAAAGAGATAAAGAATAGATGAAAATTTTAGTACCTGTAAAAAGAGTGCTTGACTACAATGTGAAGGCACGCGTGAAGGCAGATGGAACTGGTGTGGATTTGGCAAACGTTAAAATGTCCATGAACCCATTTGATGAGATAGCACTAGAAGAGGCAATAAGAATAAAAGAAAACGGTAAAGCTGAGGAAATCATAGCTGTTTCAATAGGTGTTCAGCAGAATCAAGAGACACTGAGAACTGCGTTGGCCATGGGAGCAGACCGAGCTATTTTGGTGGTTGCTACAGACGACGTTCACAATGATATTGAACCACTTACAGTTGCGAATATTCTCGCGGCGATTACTATCAAAGAAGGACCAGATTTAATTTTGTGTGGCAAACAAGCCATTGACAACGATTTTAATGCTACAGCGCAAATGCTATCTGCAAAACTAAAATGGTCTCAGGCAACTTTCGCCTCAGAAATTGACGTTGAGAAAGATAAAATAAGGGTTACTAGGGAAGTTGATGGTGGGCTTCAGACTATAGACGCAAAAATACCAGCGGTAGTATCAGTCGATCTTAGACTAAATGAACCCAGATATGCGAGCCTTCCAAATATTATGAAGGCAAAAAGAAAACCACTCGAGGAAATCAGCCCAGCTGATTTAGGGGTTGAAATCTCACAAAGGCTCAAAGTTATCAAAACAAAAGAACCAGATAGTAGAGAGGCTGGATTGATACTAGAGAATATCGATCAACTCGTTGAAAAAATTCAAGAGAATGTTGGAGGATAAATTTATGAAAATATTGGTTTTGGCAGAAATTAATGACGGTGAACTCGCTGAAGATCAAACTAGCAAAACTGTGTCAGCTGCAACTTCATTAGGTAAAGTTGATGTATTATGTGCCTCTAACAGTTGCACAGATGCCTCGAAAAAAATAGCATCGATGGAGAATGTAGAAAAAGTCTTTGTGATAGAAGATGACATTTTTTCTCAGAGCCTAGCCGAGAGTTACAGCGAAACTTTGATTGATACTGTGAGTTCTTATTCCCATGTATTTGCGCCTTCAAGCTCTTTCGGAAAAAATATTCTTCCAAGAATTGGTGGGGTGTTAGATGCGATGGTGATATCAGATGTCTCTAAAATTATTTCAAGTGACACTTTTGAACGACCAATTTATGCTGGCAACGCAATTCAGACAGTTCAGTCAATAGATAAAGTAAAATTGGTTTCAGTTAGAACGAGCAACTTTGATTCAGTACCTTTAACAGGTAGCGCGGATATAGAGAAAATCGAATGCGCTACCAACAATACTTATACCACTTTTGTGGAGAATAAAATTCAAACAAGCGACAGGCCGGAGTTAACTTCAGCTAAAGTTGTTGTGTCTGGAGGCAGAGGTGTTGGAAGCAAAGAAAATTTTGAAATTATAGAAGGCCTTGCGGACAAATTAGGAGCAGCGGTAGGTGCCAGCAGAGCAGCGGTAGACTCTGGTTTTGCCCCTAACGATTGGCAAGTTGGACAAACTGGCAAGGTTGTTGCACCTGATTTGTATGTCGCCGTGGGGATATCTGGTGCAATACAGCATTTAGCTGGCATGAAAGATAGTAAAGTAATTGTGGCAATCAATAAGGATGAGGAGGCTCCAATATTTCAGGTTGCTGATTTCGGACTAGTAGACGATCTGTTTAAAGCAGTTCCCGAGATAGAAAAGAAAATCTGATCAAAGAGTAAGCATATTTATAGACATTGAAAAAAAAGAAGACTTCACTTTTGCAAGCTTGTATGCAAAATCCTCACATTATCTTTAATATCTAGTAAAGGCTTGTAGAGTTGCTCAGCAACAAATACTGATCTATGTTGTCCACCAGTACAACCAAGACCAATGGATAGATATGATTTCCCCTCTCTTTCAAATGCAGGAATGGTTATAGCCAGCATCTGTAGTATATTTTTTTTAAATGGTGGCCAACTCTTGTCTTTACTGAGATACTCCTTGACCTCATCGTCAGTTCCATTCAAACCTTTCAAATTGCTAACCCAGTTTGGGTTCTTTAGGAATCGACAGTCAAAAACCATATCTAAGCCTGCAAGAGACCCCTTTCTAAAGGAAAATGATTGCAGCATGATTTGAATACTTCTGTTATTTGATAATGGAAAAATAGATCCTAGTTTCAACCTTAGCTCATTGGGGCTAGTATGACTAGTATCTAAAACAAAGTCTGCTTTACCCCTTAACGAGGCAATCAGTTTAAGCTCCCTTTTTATTGACAGTTCAAGATTATCTTCGCCAGGAACGGGATGAGGTCTCCTAGTCAGAGTAAATCTTTTAATCAAAATATCCAAACTACACTCTAAATATAAAATTAAAACACGGGATTTTGATAAAGCTTTCCAGTTCCTTATTTCTTTCATTAAGTTTTCTAGAGAAAAACTCTTCGGCCTTATATCAAGGCCTATTGCTAACGGTTTGTCCACTAGGTTTTTTGGGACTACTCTAGGTATCAGGTGAACAGGCACGTTATCAAGCGTGTCAAAACCTTGATCGTCGAGAATGTGTATAACAGTGGTCCTGCCTGCGCCTGACTGTCCTATCACTAGAATTAATTCGTGCTTATCTACCAATGATTATCCCTTAATTCATTTTTTCAATGTTAGATAAACTGAAAATGATGGCCGTCACTTGATAACGACATATTTTTAATTGTTTTTTTTTTTCATTTATGATTAATCAAAATACTGTAACTTTTTGTAACAGTCAAACTGGAAACGATTCTTAATGATTATATTTCGCAGAATAGGAGTATCGTAAAATTACTACAATACTTAAAAATTTGAATGAATTTGAGCTAATTGAAGAAGCCATAAAAAACGGTGAAGGGAAGCTCGGGAAAGGTGGTTCGCTGATAGTATTCACCGGGGAAAAGACTGGACGATCACCTAAAGACAAACATGTAGTTAAAGAAAAAAGTACAGAAGATAAGATATGGTGGGAGAATAACCGGCCAATGTTGGCTACCCATTTTGACACACTGCATAGTGATATGTTAAAGCATCAGGCTGGTAAACGTTTTTACTCCCAGGCTCTACAAGCGTCTAAGAATACAAATCAGTTTTTAAATATCGAAGTTACAACTGAATTAGCTTGGCACAGTTTGTTTATTAGACACTTACTTAAAGTTCCTACGGAAAAACTTTTGGATAATTTTGAGCCCGACTTTAAAATTTTAAATTGTCCATCTTTTTTTTCTGATCCTGATCGACACGGATGTGTCTCGAAGACAACCATCGCTATAAGTTTTGAAAAGAAACTTGTTCTGATTTGTGGAACAGGGTACGCGGGTGAGAACAAAAAATCAGTTTTTACACTTCTGAATTATTTACTTCCCGAGAGCTCTATAATGCCAATGCATTGTTCCGCAAACCACGCTATGTCAAATGAAGACGACGTGGCACTGTTCTTCGGTTTGTCAGGAACAGGTAAGACAACCCTCTCTGCAGATCCAAATAGAGTTTTAGTCGGCGATGATGAGCATGGTTGGAGTGACACTGGAGTGTTTAATATTGAAGGCGGTTGCTACGCAAAAACGATAAATTTGAGTTACGAGGATGAACCACAAATTTTCTCTACCACCGAAAAATTTTCCACAGTAATCGAAAATATGAATTATAATCCAAACGACCGATCATTAAAATTTTCAGACCCTTCTATTACTGAAAACATGAGATGTGCGTATCCTATTTCTTATATTAAAAACTCATCAAAATCGGGATTTGGGGGGGCCCCAAAAAATATAATTTTATTGACGTGTGATGCTTTCGGTGTGTTGCCACCTGTGGCTAAACTTACAGCAGCTGAAGCTGTTTTTTTCTTCCTTTCTGGCTTCACATCAAAAGTTGCTGGGACCGAAGAGGGAATAAAGGAACCTGTGCCCACTTTTTCAACTTGTTTTGGTGCACCCTTCATGCCTCAAAGACCGGAAGTGTACGGCCAGCTTTTGTGGAATAGGATCAATAGCACAAAACCCGTATGTTGGTTACTTAACACAGGATGGAGTGGAGGAAGCTATGGAGAAGGAGAAAGAATATCAATAGAGTTAACCAGAAAGATTTTAAAATTTATTTTAAATATTAAAGGTGAGTTCCAAACACGAAAAGATCAGTTTTTCAATTTTTCTGTTCCGATTGAAATAAATGAGGTTCCCAAAAACTTACTAAAACCTAGGGAAAATTGGACAAATCAGGAAGGTTATGATAGAGTCGCGGCTAAGCTGAAGACAATGTTTGTAGATAATTTTCAGCAGTTTTCCTCAATTAATGAAAAGGTAGATGGAGTTTATAACAGCTTAAAAAATGACTAAAGCTTTTGACCTTATTGGAGTTGACGGCACCTCATCTGGCTGGGTTGCATCAATAGGGAGTTCGAAAAGAAGGTGCTTATCTTCTATAAACTTTTTTGAAAACCTCGATGAGCTTCTCACAAACTATCCTGATAGTGTGGTGGTGATAGATATGCCAATTGAGTTGAATGAAAAAAACTACCTGCGAGAATGCGATATTTTAGCAAAAAGGTATCTGGGTAAAAATTTCCAATCATCAATATTTATTCCACCGTTGAAGAAAGTTCTTAAATGCAATGTCTATAAAGAAGCAAATAGTTTAAGCAAGAAAATAGCGGGCAAGGGCTTATCAAAGCAATCGTGGCACTTAAAAAATAAAATTAGCGAAGTGCAAGATCTTTGTAAATTTTCTTACAAAATTTATGAGGGGCATCCTGAGTGCAGCTTCAAAATGCTAAAAAATGGGCCTCTGGACGCAAAAAAAAAATCAGTAAAAGGTATTTTTGAGAGATTAAATCTCTTAAAAAAAGCAGGTTTAGACCCGTTATCAACTAGCTTGAACTTGCAAAATAGCTCTGCAATAAAGATTGATGATGTTTTGGACTCTATGGTTCTCTTTATAACAGCCTTAAGGATAGTTGAAGGAAATCATCTATGCCTGGAAAAAACGGATATCACAAATAAAGACGATAATGGCAAAATTTTTATATAGAATTAATTTGAATTTGTGGTCGAGGCTAACATATAACATAAGGTAACCAAAGGAGAAGATGCAGTGAATATATCAACGCCAGTTCATAAGAAGAATGTAAATGATTTTTCAACAGACGATGCAAAGATCGTCAGTAGATCCCTATTAGTGTCACAGCATTTGGACGAGTACCTGGATCATTTAACAAGTTTAGTTAAAAGTAGATTTAACGAATCAAAAGACTCCAATAAGCATCAAAGCAAACTGCATGGGTTGGCATGGACGGCAACATATGTGGAAGCTCTTAAACAAATGTCCATTTGGGCAGAACAACTATCTAAAAAAGGGACTTTCGGAAAAACAGAACGCATTATATTAACGTTGTCTTTTAACGAGTACTTGAACCAGATTTTCGGGGGCATAATGATGTCTCAAAATGAACTTATTAGGCCTGCTGACCTTGACCATAAAAAAGAAGCACTAGAGAAATTAAACTGTGAAGAGGTCTATTTTTTCAAAGATGAGGTGGACGTGGATCAGCTCAGGGCAGAATTGATTACACTGATTGTGCAAAATGAAAGCACGTCCTTTATTGGTAACGATGGCTTGGGTCAAGATCAAAATATAATCAGACAAGAATTTAATAAATTTGCTAAGGAAAAAATAGAGCCGTTTGCACATGAATGGCATCTCAAAGATGAACTTATTCCATTAAATGTGATTGACGAGCTAGCAAACCTCGGTGTGTTTGGTTTAACAATCCCTGAAGAGTTCGGTGGTACCGGGCTTGACAAAATAACAATGTGTGTGGTCTCAGAAGAGCTATCACGAGGGTATATTGGTGTTGGAAGCCTTGCTACCAGAACAGATATCGCATCTGAATTAATCCTCTGTGGTGGTTCTAAAGAGCAAAAAGAATATTGGTTGCCAAAAATATCGTCTGGCGAGGTTATGCCTACGGCTGTTTTTACAGAGCCAAATACTGGGTCAGATCTTGGTAATCTACAAACCCGTGCGATCTTAGACGGTGAGGAATATAGTATTACAGGAAACAAAACGTGGATAACACATGCATCAAGAGCCAATCTGATGACTTTACTAGCACGTTCAGACAGAAACAAAGGAGGATACAAGGGGTTATCAATGTTTCTGGTTCCCAAGTCACCAGGGAAAGATAATGTCGATTTCCCTGATAAGGGCATAAAGGGTGGAGAGATAGAAGTGCTAGGGTACAGAGGTATGAAGGAGTATGAAATCAGTTTTGATGATTTTAGAGTTAATAAAGCGAATTTACTCGGAGAGGAAGAAGGAAAAGGGTTTACACAGCTTATGGAAACTTTTGAGAGCGCGCGAATCCAAACAGCAGCAAGAGCGATTGGTGTAGCTAAAAATGCTTTTGATTTAGGCCTCAAGTATGCAGACGAAAGAACTCAATTTGGTGAAAAGATCATTAACTTCCCACGCGTTAGAGATAAGTTAGTAAACATGGCCGTTGAAATTATGGTTGCTAAGCAACTTACCTATTTCTCAGCTAGGGCTAAAGATGATGGGAAGAGATGCGATTTAGAAGCGGGAATGGCTAAACTTTTAGCTGCTCGGGTTGCTTGGACTGCAGCCGATAATTCCTTGCAAATACATGGTGGCAATGGATTTGCTCTCGAATATCCAATAAGCCGGGTACTTTGTGATGCAAGAATACTCAACATTTTTGAAGGTGCTGCAGAAATACAAGCTCAAGTTATCGCAAAACGCATCTTAAATTAAAGTGACTTTAACGACAGTACCCTGTTTCTCAAATTGAAGAAGGCGTCCATTTGAAACCTCTTCACCGGTTGCAAATTTTTTTTAATAAAGTATTCAGTTAGTTTAAAACCATTGTTCAAATCGGCTTTTGAAAAACTATTGGTCGGCTTGGTGTTCCACAAAAAATCGGGGAGAACCAACAGTTTTTTTTCCCACCCAATACTAGATTTTCTTGAAACAGCACATCCACTCTTTGGAGACACAAACTTAAGATCTTCTTTTGAACCACTGACTACACACTTGCCTAAATCAAGTCCAAAACCTAAACTTTTTAACAAATCTAGCTCCCATTCAATGTACTTTCTAAATTTATCTCTTGTTGGGAATTCTCCTTCAATATACTGAATTGTTTTATTGTATAGTTCATCAAATTCAACCCTTTCAGGTAAAAAGGTAGAGCAAAGCACACAAATCAAGTTGAAAAGCTCCAATCCACTCCCATCTCCACTAATGCTATGGTACCTTGATTTTATTAATTCAATTTTAAAAACACCTAGACTTTCTTCAATTCTTGAGTTCCAGGTTAAAAAGAGTTGGTTCCCTGGCTGAATTATGGATTTATTTTTCTTGTTGAATGCACTTCTTAGCAGGCCAATTCTTCGGCCTAAAGACGATGTAAATATGTCTATTAAAGCTGAGGATTCACCATACTTCCTTACGTCTAGCAGAAGCCCTTCACCTTGCCAACGCAACTCTCAGAGACCCTGTTTTAAAAAAAGGCTATGTAGATCATATCCCTTTGATACTACCTCAATAAGCCATAAGTCGCTGTCAATATCCATTTGTTTCTTAAAGAAATCAGTTAAATTTTCTTCTGTGAATGTGTTTAAAAATCTAATTTTTTTGCCTATATTTATATCATTAACTCTATGATACACCTCATAAAAACCTTCCCCTTTGTCATGCTTTATAAAGATTGCACCTGCATCGCTATCACCTTTATGCTCTATGTAGACCTGAATTCCTTGTTGTTCAAGGCTCCAACGAATTGTATCCACAACCATCTTAGCTTTTAAATTCATATAATCACTAACTTGACTTTTTTACCTTAAGCTTGATAAAAAGATGAACCTTACTGTTCAAAAATTTCTCCATACCTTGTCGTGCGTGTATAGATATCATTTTTATCGCCTTACCTTGTTTTCCCAATATTATAGGCTTATAGCTCTTTTTATTTAGCCAAACAGTTTGGTAAACCTTCATAGATTTTTTACCACTTGGTTCAATATAATCAGTCTTTATTTCCAAATTATAGGGTATTTCCTCATGAATATACTCAAAGATCTTCTCTCTAGTTAATTCTGAAAGAAACTTTTTTTTTCCAACATTACTTTTGTAGTTCTCATCAAACAACCATTCGTTTGAATATGCTTGTTTATCTATCCATTTTATAAAACTTTCCGTACCTGACTCTTTAGTCACGGAAATAAAAAATGTTTCATCGAAATGAATAATCTCATTTATTTTCTTCGTAATCTCAAAAAGTTTAACCTTCTCTATACAATCAATCTTATTGACTAATAGAATTTTTTTTTTAATGCTGCTATCATTTTTCTTTAGCCAGGTAATAAGCTGATTATCTATAGACTGGCTTTTTTTCCTATTATCAACCATGTAAATAACTACATCTACATTTTCAGCAACTGCTAAGAAAGTTTCAGAAATTCTGACATTTTTCTCTACTCTATTTAATCCTGGCGTATCAAAAAATATTAATTGACTATCATTTTTCGTAACAACTCCCGTGGTGTTCTTTTGGGTGGTCTGCGCTTTCCTAGAGACGATAGATACTTTTTCCCCAACTAGAAAGTTTATTAAAGTACTTTTACCAACATTAGGCTTCCCAATAATTAATGCTTTAAGTAGCTTTTTTTTATAATCACTCATGAATATTTTTTATTTTCTCTAAAATCTGTTCAGCTGCTTCTGTTTCTGCCATTCTTTTGGTCGAGCCAGTACCTACGGCACTTAATCCTGACTTCAATAATACTTCAACACAAAAACTTGGGTCATGGTCAGGTCCTGTTCTAGATACTTGTTTATATATTGGTGGCTCCTGTCCTCTAGCTTGTAGCAATTCTTGTAATGCCGTTTTCGCATGCGCCTCAATATCTCTCACAATTTCTATCTGCTTTTTCCAAACCTGCAGAACTAACTCTCTAGATACCTTAAACCCTCCATCTAAAAAGATTGCCCCAATCAATGCCTCTATAGCATTCCCTAAAATCTTATCTTTTTGGCGGGCTGTGGTTCTTGTGACGGACTTACCCAAAGTCAATAAACTTTCTAGCCCGATTTCTTTTGCTAAAAGAGCACATGTCTCTTTTTTAACAAGAAAATTATAGTAAGTTGCGATTTGACCTTCTGTTGAGTGTGGATTTAATCTCAGCAGTTCCTCTGCAATAACCAAACCAAGAACCCTATCGCCCAGAAACTCTAGCCTTTCATTATTTGCTTTACTAGATTTGCTAGCAGAAGAGTGTGTTAAAGCTTCTTCCAAAAGCCTATTATTTTTAAACTGATAGTTTAATAATCTACTAATTTCTTTTTGATGATGCGTATTTTTCACCTAATGACCTTAAAGAAGCGATCTTTTCTCCATGTCCAAAAATAAAATATAGAGCTGCCCGAAGAGGAGAATAATATCAGTGATGCTTTGCCAATAAGATATTCTTTGGGGACCAGTCCAACTCCACCGAATTGCCTATCGAACCTACTATCTAAAGAATTATCCCTATTATCACCAAGAAAAA
This sequence comes from Alphaproteobacteria bacterium, assembly GCA_003331935.1. Classification (GTDB taxonomy): domain Bacteria; phylum Pseudomonadota; class Alphaproteobacteria; order Rhodobacterales; family Rhodobacteraceae; genus CACIJG01. The sequence goes on from QOQE01000001.1 coordinate 96,665, forward strand.
AATATTCGCCCTCCCCAATTATAAAATCCGGAGTATTATCTCCAATATTTTGTCCCAAGTCTAAAATTTTGTAACTCTTTCCATTATCAAGTTGCTCAAGACTTTGATACTTATAGCAATTTTCGTCTCCAAAGGGGACAGGTTCATTAGCACATTGTGGAATGGTCTTCATTGCTCCCTGTTCTAGCTTTATTTCAATGAAATCGGGCAACTCCTGCCTAACTAGCATAGATTCATTGATATACAATTTTCCTTCTAACAACCTGACCTTGTCTCCTGGCAGTCCTATAACTCTTTTAATATAATCCTTGCCACTTTTAGGATGCCTAAATACTACAATGTCGCCTCTTTTAGGTTCAGAAAAGAAAATTCTATCTCTGATTGGACAGATTGAAAATGGACATGAGTAACGCGAGAATCCATATGAAAACTTATTAACAAATAAAAAGTCACCAACAAGTAGATTAGGTTTCATTGAGCCAGTAGGAATCCAAAATGGTTGAAATAATATTGTTCTAATGGCTCCGGCTAGAACTAGTGCTATTACTAACGTGCTTATAAGTTCATATACCGGACTTTTGCTATTTTTTACTTTTTTTAGTTTCATAACCTTTTATATCTAATTTACTTACTGGGTGCAATTCTCTACATGTCAGGACTGACTAATTGCCTCGATGATCACAGTAGCCTGTGCCCATGGAAAGTCGTCAGTCAAACTAACATTTATTTTTGGGATATATCCAATGGGGGTCATGGCTATCAGCCAATCCTTTGCTTTTCCTTCTATTACAAGCTCTGGTTTTCCAGATTTAAGATTTACAATTTGCATCTCCTTCCATGATATGCCCATCCTTAAGCCTATTCCTAATGCCTTTGAGCAGGCCTCTTTAGCAGCCCATCGTTTTGCGTAGGACGATGGTGAATCATATTTTCTTCTCGACCTCTGGATTTCTAGATCAGAAAAAACCCGTTTTTCAAATCGTTCTCCAAAACGGTCAAGTACTTTTCTAATGCGTTCAATGTTTACGAAGTCAGTACCGATACCTAAAATCACTCTTGGATCCTCAAAAATCTAGCATCATTTATTTTTTGTTTCATTAACTGTACTGCTCCTCTCAGCCCCATAAAAATGCTATCACTTATAATTGCATGACCGATATTAAGCTCCTTCATTTCGGGAATTTTACTTACGAGTCCAACCGATTCCGTTGTCAATCCATGGCCTGCATGAACTTCCAAGCCTAAGTTGTGGGCGTAGCTCGCTGCTTTTTCTAAAACTTTCAAGACTTCCACATAGTCTTTATCATTTCTTTCATAAAGGTTACAAAAGTACCCAGTGTGGAGCTCTATGATATCAGCTCCAATAGTGTTTGCAGCATCAATTTGTTTTTCAACTGGTTCGATAAATAGAGACACTCTTATGCTTTTGTCTTTAATGGGTTCTAAGAAGGATCTCAATCTCGTAATATTATTACAAACGTCTAAGCCACCTTCGGTTGTTCTTTCTTCTCTTTTCTCAGGAACCAAACAGATAGCGTTCGGAATTACATCCAAAGCAATCTTTTGCATTTCATCAGTGACTGCCATTTCTAGGTTCAAGGGAAGACTATTATATTTTTTTAAATTTATAATGTCTTTATCCAATATGTGCCTCCGATCTTCCCTTAAATGAGCAGTTATACCATTTCCCCCGGCTTCTTTAACGATTTTGGCTGCTTTCAGAGGATCAGGGTAGTTTGTCCCTCTAGCATTTCTGACAGTAGCGACATGATCGATGTTAACACCTAATCGAATTTCATCTAATTTCATCTTTTCTCCTCATTAGTTTTTTCTTTAACCTTTTTGCTTTAAGGCTATCTCTCTTTTTTTGATAAGTTGACACGAGAGGTCTTAACAGGAAATAAGAAATAATCGCAATAATGATTCCGAAAATAAACCCGCCTAATGAGTATGGTATAAAGACCCCATTGAAAAACTCATTCATCCTTGGCACGCTATTTTCACCAATTGAACCGTCAGTGAAAAAACTTTTGTAAATCAAAAAAATAAAATCCAAAAAGCCTTCAAATATTTTGCCACCATCGTCGCTAGAATATTCACTACTACCTAAAATCCATTCTCCGAGCTTTAAATTAAATACTGTAATTATTGGGAAAGTAATTGGATTTCCAACAAAAGTTCCAATCAACGATGCCAATACATTCGCTCTGAACACATAGCTTAGCAAGCCGGCAATAAGGAAATGCAGTCCAAATAAAGGTGTGAATGACGCAAATATCCCACAGCTCATACCTAAAGAGATCTTATGCGGTGTGTCAGGTATTCTCTTTAATCTTATCCCAACATACCCTATTGCTCTAGATATCCCTTTTAAGGAAAATATCACTTCATAAAAAAACCTAAAAAGGGACCTTCTTTCTCTTCTTTTGAACAATTCCTATCTCATTATCTAATCTATTTTACTTAAATGTCGTTCTTCCTATGCCTAATTGCTTCAGAGACATCCATATCTACCTGAATAGATGTAATAATGTTATGTAAGTGCTTCAAGTCTCTGACAGTCAATTCAAACACTGTTTTATAAAAGTCAGGTTTCCTCGTAACAAATTTCAAGTCAGAAATATTTGCTCCCTGCTCACCGATCAAAGTACATATTCTTCCTAAAACACCTACACTATTAACCATAGTTACCTCTATACTAGTTGAGTGTACGGGCTTATTTGTACTTGATGGCCATCTTACTTCTAGCCAAAGATTAGGTTTTGCTTCAAAAGAAGCTAATAATGCACAATCAATAGCGTGGACAACTACTCCTTTCTTTTTTTGAGCAATTCCAACTATTGGATCTCCAGGGATTGGGAGACAACAAGGGGCTGGACTCCCATTACTATCGGGTGACAACCCGATAAAACTAATTGAATCTTGTTCAGATGAAAGAGGTGCGCTTTTTGTGTTTATTAGCTCTGGGTAAAGATTATTAACTAAATCAAAACCCGTAAATTGCACGGAACCCAAAGCTGCCAAAACGCTATCCTCATCCTTCAGTCCTAATTTTTTAGCTGCAATTTTAATCGCATTATCCGTAAGTTTTTTTCCGATTCTTTCTAATGAAACTCTTGCGATCTCTTTTCCCAGCTTGATATTTTCACTTCTTCTTTCTTCCCTTATACTTTTTCGTATTGCAGCCTTAGCTCGGCCGGTTACAACCATCTCTTCCCAACTTGAGCTAGGCTTTTGACCACTCGCAGTAACTATTTTAACTGACTGTCCATTTCTCAGCCTAGTCCATAAAGGAACCTTTACCCCATCAACCTCGGAGCCCACGCAATTATCTCCTATTGAAGTATGGATCGTATATGCAAAATCTAAGGGGGTTGCACCTCTTGGCAGTTTGACCACTTCACCTTTTGGGGTGAAACAAAAAACTTTATCTTGAAACATCTCTAATTTCATTTGCTCTATGAAATCATCAGAATTCTCTACCCAAATAAATTCTTCAGATATCCTTCTAAACCAGCCTGAGGGATCAACCGCAAATGGATTTTCGAATCTCTCACCATTTCTGTAAGACCAGTGAGCTGCAACACCAGTTTCAGCAACATCATGCATTTCTTTAGTTCTTATTTGTACTTCCACCCTTTTTCCATCTCGACCTGAAACTGTGGTATGGATAGATCTGTAACCATTTGACTTGGGTTGACTAATATAATCTTTAAAGCGACCGGGCACAGCAGACCAACGACTATGTACTGCCCCCAAAGCGGTATAAACATCTTTTTCATTATTTGCAATTATTCTAAATCCAAAAATATCCGATAACTTATAGAAAGCCTGTTGCTTATCTTGAATTTTTCGCCAAATTGAATAGGGTTTTTTTTCTCGACCAGAAACTATGGCTTTTACGCCAACTGAATAGAGTTGATTTTCAATATCATTGATAATTTTAGGTATGAGATCATCACTCTCTTTTTTAAGTTTAAGAAATCTTCTAATTATTGAGTTTCTTCCTTCGGGGTTCAATATTCGAAAACTCAGATCCTCTAACTCATCTCTAATTGATTGAATACCCATTCTACCGGCTAGGGGTGCATATATGTCCATAGTCTCATTGGCCTTCACCAATTGCCTGTCATTACTGACTGCTCTGATAGTCCTCATATTATGTAATCTGTCGGCCAGTTTTACCAACAAAACTCTAAGATCTTTGCTGATAGCAACTATTAGCTTTCTGAAGTTTTCAGCTTGCTTCCTCTCCAATGAAGCAACCTCTAGATTTGAGAGTTTGGTTACGCCATCTACTAGATTGGCTATCTCTGCTCCAAACAAACCAGCCACATCTTTAAAAGACCTAGCTGTGTCTTCGATAGTATCATGCAATAAAGCTGTGATTATTGAAGCATCGTCTAGTTTCAGCTCAGCGAGAATATTTGCTACTTGAACAGGATGGGAAAAGAATGGCTCCCCTGATTTTCTAATTTGACCTGCATGAGCAGCCAGTCCAAAATCGTACGCTTTTTTTATTAAATCAGCTTTTGTACCAGGATTATATTGCTTGACTACATTAATAAGATCGTCAACAGATAACAACTTGTTCACCTATCGTTAAGATAAATAAAATTTATTTGTCTTCTGAAGTTTGAGCCTCCATCAGAGCTCGTAGCAAATCTTCATTTGCAGCCTCACTAGCGTTATCTTCTCTACTTTTTTGACCATCTCCAGTGAGCAAAGACAAATCTTCGTCGTCTGGCTCATCAACTTCTATCTGCTGCTGATGGCTCTCAATGGTAGATTCCATTAACTCATCAAATGTAACTGTTTCTACCGCTATTTCTCTAAGTGCAAGAACTGGGTTTTTATCATTGTCTCGATCTAAGCTAGGTTCAATACCACCAGAAATCATTCTCGCTCTATGCGCGGCAAGCAAAACTAGTTCAAACCTGTTTGAAACTTTATCTATACAATCTTCAACTGTAACTCGTGCCATTAAGCTATCCTTTTTATATCTTCTTAGAGTTTCATTTCCTCTATATTCTGTAGTTCATTGGATGGAAGACTGTCAAGCATTTCCTTTGCTTTCATCTCTAAAAAGGGATGGGTCCAATCAGGTTGGAGGTCGTTTAAGGGTTTTAAAAAAAATGTTCTTTCTTGCAATCTAGGGTGAGGTAATATCAGTTCATCGGGTGATAACTCTTTCTGTTCAAAGAAATCTAATTTCAACCATTTCTCAAAATACAATTTGCTAGGCAGAATTAATTGATCGCATAGTAAAATATCGATATCACAGGTCCTAGGTTCCCAACGTCTTTGCCGTTTTCTTCCATATTTTATCTCCAGATCGGAAGTAAAATTTAGTAACTCTTTAGGTTTAAGGTTTGTGCAAAACCTTATCCCAACATTTACGTATTTAGGCTCGCTTTTATCAACAAAGCTTGAAGAAATGTACCATTTGCTCTCTAATAGAGATTGGATGGCCTGGAAAGATTTTAATTCACCAACACATTTTTTTAGTATTTCAGTGCTACTCCCAAATTCACTAGATAAATTTGATCCAAGCACAATAATATAATTATTCATTTTTTCTCACATCTTAAAAAGATAGTTTTTTTATCAAAAAAAGTATACGCTGTTAGCATGTCGAAAGCCCCTAAAAACTTATCCGTGAAGGAAATACATCTGGCTAACCCTAGAGGATTTTGTGCCGGCGTTGACAGAGCGATAGAAATGGTAGAACTGGCACTAAAAAAGTGGGGCTCACCCATTTATGTCAGACATGAAATAGTTCATAACAAGCATGTTGTTCATGACCTAAAAAAAAAGGGAGCTGTGTTCGTCGAAGAATTGGACGAATGCCCGGTAGATCGACCTGTAATATTTTCTGCCCATGGCGTACCTAAGTCCGTGCCTGAGGAGGCAGAGAAAAGGCAAATGATATATGTAGATGCTACTTGCCCGTTGGTCACGAAAGTTCACAATGAAATTAAAAGATATTACAATAAAGGGTATAAAATAATTATGATTGGGCATCATGGACATCCAGAAACAATTGGTACTATGGGTCAATTGCCAAAAGGAGAGGTTTTATTGATTGAAAATAAAGAAGATGTAGAAAAGATGATACCTTCAGACTACAAAAAATTAGCCTATGTTACTCAAACCACCCTATCAGTAGACGACACTAAAGATATTGTTCTTGCGTTAAACAAAAAATTTCCATCTATAGAAAACCCTAAGAAGGAAGATATCTGCTATGCCACGACTAATAGACAAGAGGAAGTCAAGCGACTTGTAGAACATGTAGATTTAATATTAGTTGTAGGGTCAGAGAACTCATCTAATTCTCGGAGACTGGTTGATGTAGCAAAAGACAGCGGGTGCACCGAAGCTCACTTAATTGAAGATCATAAAAAAATTGACTGGGGAAAAGTAGCAGGCGCCAGTTCAATAGGAATTACCTCAGGAGCCTCAGCACCGGATTATCTAGTTAAAGATGTTATAAGTAGCATCCAAGAAAAATTTGATACTAGTTTGGTTTACGATACTACCAGAAAAGAGACTATCGAGTTTAAAGTCCCACCTGTCCTGAGGTAAAATGTTCCACAAGGTACCAAAAAGCGTAATGCTAGCAAGCTTTCTAGGGCTTATTCCGATATTGGTAGGTCTTGCTTCGACCTTTAATATCGGACTCCGCGAAAGTTTGAAGGAAGAGTTAATTAGAATTTCGCTTATCTATAGTGGATTTATTCTTACTTTTATGAGTGGATGCGTATTCTACGTCTCATCACTTGACAGAGAAAAAGTATTATTGCTTTGGTTCAGTATTATACCAGTCTTACTAGCGCTTTTATCAATAGCAATACCTTTCATGCAAAGCTTTGTCCTTGCTTTGGGGTTCCTTGTGATTTTAGAAATTGAAAGGAAGTTAGATAAATTCAAAACCTTACCGGAATGGTGGCTTAACTTAAGGTTTCCAATGACATCTGCAGTAGTATTTTTATTAATTTTCTTGGGCTTCCGCATTTAAAATGAAAGTAAAGGCGTACACTGACGGAGCATGCAGCGGGAATCCAGGTCCCGGGGGCTGGGGTGTTTATTTAGTTGCTGAAAATAATGCTGGCGAAGTCGTAAAAGAAGAAAATCTCTATGGAAAAAATAAAGAAACAACTAATCAAATAATGGAGCTAACAGCCGCCATACAAGCTTTAGAGAGCTTAAAAAGAAAAAACGTCGACATTACAGTTTTTACCGACAGTAAATATGTTATAGATGGGATCACAAAATGGATTTTTGGGTGGCTCAAAAATAATTGGAGTACCGCATCTAAAAAACCAGTCGCTAATCGTGTATTGTGGGAAGAGCTTTTTACTTTGACAAAAAATCAAAATGTAGAGTGGGTTTGGGTAAAAGGACATGCAGCAGTGCCAGGAAATGAGAAAGCCGACTCACTTGCTGTAAAAGGACGTAAAGAAGCGTCTAGCGAGTTGATTGGTTAACTTTATCACCTTTTATAAACTTGAATCCTCTTATCAAGTCACTCAGGCTCATTATATCCCTTCCTTGTCTTTGAATTTCCAGAATATTCAATGCTTTTTCACCGCATGCAATGGTCAAGTCTTCACTTATAATTAGACCAGCGTTTCCTCTACCTTCCACTACTTCAGCTCTTAATACTTTAAAACGCTCCCCTTGATACTCAAACCATGCGCCTGGTATAGGCGCTAAGCCCCTTACTCTGGCTTCTAAAGCTGAGGCTTGCTGGTTGAAGTCTAATTTTGTATCCAATTTTTTAATTTTGGGAGCGTAGCTTACAAGCCTGTCATCTTGTAAAATTTCCTTATTTAAATTACCATTGTCTAGAACTTTCAATAGATTCTTTGCTCCAAGTTCACTCAATAGTTGATGCAAAGACCCAAAGGTTTCCGTATGATCAAGCATTACTTTCTCTTGATTTAATATAGGCCCAGCGTCGAGGTCTTCAGTCATTTTAATTATCGATACCCCGGTGAAGGAATCTCTGTTAAAAATAACTTGATTTATGGGTGCTGCTCCCCTCCAATAAGGCAAAAATGAACCATGGACATTTATGGAAAATTTTCTTGGAATTTCTAAAACTACTCTCGGTAAAATAAGTCCATATGCTACCACTATGAGAAAATCGGGATCGTAACGCTTTAAATTTTTAATAACGTTTGGATCATTAAATGTTGTCGGTTGCTCTACTTTTAAGCCTTCAGAGAATGCGAATTCTGCTAGCGGAACCTCCTTATAACTCTTACCTCTACCTGCTTTTCGTGGAGGTTGGCTATAGACCGCTTTTACATCGTAATGCGCCTCTTTTAAAATTCGAAGCGACGGAATTGCAAACGTTGACGATCCCATAAAAACAATCTTCATTTTCTATCACTCTCTTCCCTTCTTAGAAGATTTTTTCATTTTATTCTTCACTAGTATTTTTTTCATAGGACGAAGATGATCTATAAAGAGCTTGCCATTTAAGTGATCTAATTCGTGTTGAAAGCATGTTGACCATAGACCGTCATACGAAGCCCGCTGAAAACCCCCATTTAGATCTTGATATACCACTTGAATAATTTTTGGCCTTGATATTTCCTCTGTAATTCCAGGGATTGATAAGCATCCCTCCTTATATGAGCCTAATTCTTTAGATTGGTGCTCTATTTTTGGATTAATTACAATTCTACAATCATTTTCTTCATCTTCTCGGGAGCAGTCCATTACAAATATTCTCTTGTTTATGCCGAGTTGCGGAGCCGCTAATCCTACGCCGTCCGCGTCATACATGGTATCTACCAGATCTCTAGAAAGGATTGCTAAATTTTCATCAAATTTTTCAATCTCTAAACTTGTTTTGAGCAATGAGGGATTCGGGTAATGTAATATTTTTTTAACTGCCATTATGAATCTTTAAAAACTATTAATGCTAGACTAAAATGAAATAAATTCTTATACATGACCCATTAGCCAAATGATAGTTAATTTTAACAAATACATCGACAATAGAGACGCAAACCTGTCAAAGTTTGACGGGATAAAAAGTTTATATGGCGCTAGTCAAGATACATGCATATCCATGTGGGTTGCAGACATGGATTTTAATCCGCCTCAAGCTGTAATTACAGCGCTTGAGAAAGAAGTTAAACATGGCGTTTTTGGTTACTACGGAAGCAATAAATCGTTTATTAACTCGATAAAATTGTGGATGAAAAGCAGACATGATTGGGATATTTCTGAAGAATGGTGCTCAGTAGTGCATGGGGTAAATTCTGGAATTGGTATGGGATTGAGAGCGTTCTCAGAACCAGGCGATGAAATAATACTTTTTTCTCCTATCTATTACTCATTTTTTAATACCATTAAAAACAATGGGCGGATAGCAAAAGAAATTCCCTTAAAAATAAAGAATGGTCATTATGAAGTAGACTTTTATGAATTGGACAGATGCCTGTCTGGTAAAGAAAAAATTATTATTTTTTGTAGCCCACATAATCCAGGTGGTAAAGTCTGGAGTAAAGAAACACTTGTTTCTCTCGCCGAGTTTAGCAGAAAACATAATATAATCATTTTTATGGATGAAATTCATCATGATTTAACCTATCCAGATAAGCCCCACACCACCTTTCTAAAAGCAGCTCCTGAAGCAGAAGAAATGAGCCTGATATTTACGGCAGCTACCAAAACATTTAATATCGCAGGTTGCCATACTGGAACGACTATAATTCCAAATCCAAAGCTTCGCTCCATTTATGATAGAGAACACACTGCCTTCGGTAAAACACCAAATAGATTCGGAATGATAATGACTGAAGCAGCTTATAGAGAGGGATCGGAGTGGCTCGATCAGCTCATGCTTTACTTAGAAAACAACAAAAAAATTTTTACCACTGCTTTGAAAGCACTAAACGGGGTGAAAGTTTTTGACTTAGAGTCAACCTATCTTGCTTGGGTAGATTTCAGCAAACTAAATATCACAGAAACTGAATTGAAAAAAATGTTGGTAAAAGATGCTGGCATCGCTCCCAGTTTTGGTAGCGGCTTTGGTAAAACGTCGGAAAAATTTGCAAGGTTTAATATAGCTTGCAGGAAAGAAATATTGGACTTAGCTATCGATAGATTAACTAAAACTTTTCTATGAGTTTTTAGTTTACTTGTTAAGCTATATTTTATAGAAGAAACGATACACAAGTTGCATTAGAAGAAAAAGGGATGAAAATGAGTTTTTTAATACAGCCACCTATTCCTGAAAGATTAAATAGATGTCAGCTATTTGGCCCAGGTTCTAGACCAGAGCTTTTTGAAAAAATGGCCTCCTCTCAGGCTGATGTTATTAACCTTGATTTGGAAGATAGTGTAGCGCCTCCAAGTAAGGTTGAAGCAAGACAAAATATTTCTAAGGCTATAAATGATGTAGACTGGGCTGACAAAACTCTATCAGTTCGTATAAATGGATTGGATACGGAGTATTGGGTTGACGATATTTTATCCTTAGTCGACAATTCAAATGAGAGATTAGATTGCATCATGATACCAAAGGTAGGTAATTCCAGTGATATCTATGCTGTAGATGCGCTTGTTACTGCTTTGGAAAAAAAGAACAAGCGAAAAAAAAGTTTAGATTTTGAGATAATTATTGAAACAGCTGCGGGACTGGAAAATATAAATGAAATTGCATTAGCAAGCGATCGTCTAGTCGCAATGAGTTTTGGCGTTGCAGACTATGCGGCCTCAATGGGAATGCAAACTACAAATATTGGTGGAACTCAAGAGGGATACTACACAAACACCGAAAATGGTCAAAGGCTCTTAATGGATCCTTGGCACCATCCTATCGTTGCAATGATTGCCGCTTGTAGGGCCAATGGGATCCTTCCAGTAGACGGCCCCTTTGGGGATATCTCAGATCATGAAAACTATGTAGCTCAAGCTAAAAGATCTGCCACTCTCGGAATGGCCGGGAAGTGGGCAATCCACCCCTCACAAGTTAAGCTCGCGAACGAAGTATTCACCCCGTCTGAACAGGCAATAGAGAATGCAAAAGGAATTATCAGCGCAATGGAGGCTGCGGAAGCCGAAGGAGCTGGAGCTGCAGTTTTTAAAGGAAAATTAATTGATATAGCTTCGATTAAACAAGCAAAGGTACTCATTGATCAACATAACAAAATAAAAAATATAAGTGAATGACTGTTTATTTAGATTTTGAGAAAGATCTTGCGGAAGTTCAAAGCAAGATTGCAGATCTTGAGAGTTTACCTGATAGCTCAAACAGTGAGAATATAAAGAATGAGATAGAGCTTTTAAAGAGCAGAAATAATGACATTCTTAGAGATCTTTATGCTGAGATGAGCCCTTGGCGTAAATGCCAAGTGGCACGGCATCCTGATAGACCACATACCACAGACTATATCAATCATATAATAGGTGAATATACGCCCTTGAGTGGGGACCGAAATTTTGCAGAGGACTTAGCTATAGTTGGCGGTCTAGGTCGATTAGGGGATACTCCCGTAGTGGTATTAGGGCACGAGAAAGGTAACTCTACTGAAAGTAGGTTGCAGCGAAATTTTGGGATGGCTCGACCGGAAGGATACCGAAAAGCTGCTCGTCTTATGAAGTTAGCTGATAAGTTTGATCTTCCAATAATAACATTTATTGATACCCCAGGAGCATATCCCGGAAAGGGTGCTGAAGAGAGAGGTCAAGCAGAAGCTATAGCTAGGTCAACTCAAACCTGCTTAGAAGTGTCTGTGCCCATCATATCAATTATTATTGGCGAAGGAGGCTCTGGTGGAGCAATTGCAATGGCTTCCGCAAATACCCTGATAATGCTAGAACATTCCATTTATTCGGTGATTTCTCCAGAGGGGTGTGCTTCTATTCTATGGAAAAATTCTGATAAAATGAGAGAAGCAGCCGATGCATTAAAGTTAACTGCTCAGCATCTTAAAGAAATAGGTGTTGTTGACAGAGTAGTTAAGGAACCCCTAGGAGGAGCTCACAGGGACAAAAAGAAATCTATAGAAGAAGTAAAGAAAGTGTTAATTGAAGAGATCAAAGCTTTCAAGAAAATAGATAGACAGAAAATAAAAAAGCTTCGATCAGAGAAGTACATAAACATGGGTTCTTTGTCTAACCTTTAACAAACTCTTCTTTATATAGTTTTTGAGAATCCTTCTCTATCTTATTTCTTATATAATTTAGGTTCTTAGCCGATTTTTTTGAATAGTGGATTTTCTCTAAAAAGTGTATCGTTGCAATAGAATTTTCTTTGAATTTTCCAGTTTTTGACCACGCTACTCCTGCGTTTGTTGACACTAAATAAAGAGGACGATTTAGACTGGAAAATAATATCAAAACACCCCTCTTATATTCTACTTCTTGCCCGGGTATCGTTCTTGTTCCCTCTGGGTAAATTACTAATTGACCAGACTGATTTTTAGACTCCTTGCCAATTGCGTCTTTTAAAGCATACCGACTTTTTGTCTTATCATTTCTTTTAACATTTACGCATCCAATTTTTCTTGCGTATGTAGAGAGAACTGGGACCCAAGATAGTTCAGATTTCATTATAAATTTTGGTTCTGGTAAAACCTTTAACAAAATCAAAACATCTAAAAAAGATTGGTGTTTAGAGCACACTATTGATGCACTATTATCTGGTAGAACACCTTTTACTAAAATTTTAATATTGAAAACTTTTTTTAGGATCCAAAATACTAAGTTGCAGTATAATTTTATCACCTTTAAGCAGTTTTTTTTAGAAGTACCAGCGTAAGGCCATAGGAGTATTCCAATAATTACTAAAAGGGCATAAATTATAAAGCCGGCGCCAATATTCTTTAATTTACCCCACATTAATCGAACTTTCTTACTAATAAGTCAAAATTTTATTTCAAAATTTATACTTTCACTTTATTATCACAGACTGTTGATAAGAAAAATATATTATATTTATGCACGTTTTCTGCCCTGATTGTAATGCTGAATACAAAGTAAATGAGAGATCGTCTCTAACCAAGACTGTCAAGTTTGTGTGTGTTGAATGCGGAAAAACTTGGGTAGACAGGTTTGAAAAGCTTGAAAAAGCAAAAGTAATACGGGCATCATTAGAACCCATTGGCGATGATGTGATTGAGAGCAAAAACGGAGAATTGGTAGCAGTAGAGCTCAACTCTTTGGCTTTAGAAGAAGTTCAAAATAGTTTTGGCGATCAAAAAAATTCGAGTGAATCAAAAGATAATAAGACTGAAGGCGATTATAATTTTCAGTTTGAGACAAGCGATGTCATGAATGAGCTTGAGAACGAAGGTCCTTCAAAATCCTTTCCAAAAATTAAAGATAAAATTGAGAGCCATGGTGACAACCAAATCGAGGAGCGCGATGCAAAGGAAATAGCGATTGAGAAAAGGCTAAAGGAGTCATCTGAACTATTAAAAAAAGCTAAGCAACCTCATATCGAAAATAAAGAGCCACCTCAAAAGAAGAATAGATCTAAAAGCCGGACGATTTTAGTGACTTTATCAATCTTGTTGGTAGCTAGTTTTTTTACCTACAATCTCTTTATTTTGTTTCTTGATGAAATACTTAAAGACTTTCCATTTGTACAAGAGATCTTGTCTCAAATAAGTTTTTACGGTACCCTTATCAATGATACCTTCGTAGCAATTTTAGAAAGGATAATGAATTTTATTCCCAAGTTGGTATAGCTTCTTTGTCAAATATTTCATCATAAGTGGGTCTAGTTCTGACAATTTCAAAACGTTTTTTATAAATCATAACTTCTGGAACCAAAGGCCTTGTATTATACTCAGAAGATAAAACTGCTCCATATGCTCCAACATCCAAAAAGGCAAAAAAGTCTCCTTCTTCCGCTTTTTCTACAAGATAATTTTTAAGGAAAGTATCGGTTGTTTCACAAACTGGTCCCACAACGTCATATACCTCTTCGCCTCTCTTTTTTTTAGATAACGGTATCAACCTGTGCGTTGCACCGTATAATGCCGTGCGAGAAAAGTCATTCATACCAGCGTCAGTAACAAGAAAACTTTTATTTTGAGACATCTTACTATGTAGAACCTTAGTGACCAAAATACCTGAATTGCCGACAATATACCTACCTGGTTCAAAAATAATTCTACAAGACAAGTTTCCTAATATCCGCTTTACCAAACCGCCATATTCTTGCAAGTCAGGTTCAAGATCATCATCTGTATATTTGATGCCTAAGCCCCCACCGATATCAATATTTTCTAATTCAATATTGATATTCTTAAGCTCATAAATAAGCTTTTCTAAGTGTTCAAACGTCTGCCGGAAAGCATTTAAGTCGCTTATCTGGCTACCTATATGTACATCAATACCTACAATTTTTATTTTTTCTAGTTTGCTGGCATACTGGTAAATTTCTACGGCATCAGAAATTGGAATGCCAAATTTATTATCCGCTTTACCAGTCGAAATATTTTCATGCGTTCCCGCATCGATATCAGGATTTACTCTAAAAGCAATTGGTGCCTCCTTGTTGAGACTACTTGCTATTTTATTAATCATTTCTAATTCAGACACACTTTCAATATTAAATTGTAATAAGGACGATTTAAGTATTTCTGCAATTTCAAAATCCTGTTTCCCTACACCAGAGAATACAATTTTTCTAGGGTCGATACCTGCTATTAATGCCCTTTTGTATTCTCCGAGTGAGACAACATCAGCTCCGCCTCCAAGTTTTGCAATTGTTTCCAGAACGGAAAGGTTTGAATTAGCTTTTACTGAATAACATATCATACTATCCAATCCTTCTAATGACCTTTTAAACCGACCAAAATTTTCTTCGATAACAGTTCGGGAGTAGACATAGAATGGCGTTCTTAAACTATTTGTTATCTCGCTCACCGCTACGTCTTCTACAAAAAGCTGATCTTGTTTATAAGAAATATTTTTATTCATCTTTAAATTGGTTGGTTTTTTCAGTTAAAAATGGTGATGATTTTACACCACAGCCAGTCGTGCAAAGGCAAGTTATTATTATTACAAGATAAAATATAAAATTAGGCATTTAATTTTCTCTTCCAAAACCTTATTTGTCTCTTTATTTCTCTCAATGCTGTTCCTCCAAAACTATTTTTAGATTCAATAGATTTTTCAGGAGATAAAATTTTAAACACATTTTTATTTATCTTTGGCTCAACTTTTGTAAGATCACTTAAGTTTAATTCGTTCAGTTTGATATTTTTTTTAGCCGCTATTTCCACAATCTTGCCAGTCAAAGAGTGGGCATCTCTAAATGGTATTCCTAAATCTCTGACAAACCAATCTGCCAAGTCAGTTGCCGTAGAAAATCCATTTGATGCTGCATTATACATGTTTTCCTTTTTGATTTTCATATTCTCTATAAGTTCCTGAGATATTTTTATTACAAGTATTAAAGTGTCAAAAACATCAAAAACAGCCTCCTTATCCTCTTGCATATCTTTAGCGTAAGCCAAAGGAAGACCCTTCATTACGGTGAGAAGCGATAGTAGCGCACCATTGACCCTACCCGTCTTAGCTCTAATAAGCTCTGCGGCATCGGGGTTTTTCTTCTGTGGCATAATAGAAGAACCAGTTACTAAAGAGTCAGGTAACGATATAAAGTCAAATTCTACAGATCCCCATAGTATGAATTCTTCGGCTAATCTACTAAAGTGAACCATAGAAATAGCAGAATCAGACATAAATTCTAAAACAAAATCTCTATCGGATACAGCATCCATGCTGTTCCTCATAGGATACCTAAATCCAAGGCTTTTTGCTGTGTGAAACCTATCAATTGGGAAAGAAGTTCCCGCCAAAGCAGCGGCACCCAGAGGGCATTCATTCAATCTTTCCTTAGTTTGCTTAAATCGCTCTAAATCTCTGCCAAACATTTCTATATATGCTAGTAGGTGATGACTAAATCTTACAGGCTGGGCAACTTGCAAGTGAGTGTAGCCTGGAGAAACTATTTCAATATTTTTTTCTGCCTTTTTAAGAAAGCTTACCTGAAGTTTAGATAGCTCAGCCTCTATCTCTTCAATCGCTTTTCTTATCCAAAGTCTAAAATCAGTAACTACTTGATCATTCCTAGACCGAGCAGTATGTATACGACCTGCCTCCGGTCCAATGATTTCGCCTAACCTCGCCTCGATATTCATATGAATGTCCTCTAAGCCGCTATTAAAAATAAAATCACCTGAGATTAGCTCTTTCTCTATTTTTTTTAACCCGTACAATATTTCGTTTTTTGTCTTTTTGGTAATGATACCTGTTTTAGCAAGCATCTCAACATGAGCCTTTGACCCTAAAATATCCTCAAAAGCTAGTCTTTTATCAATATCTATTGAAGAGTTTATTTTTGTGAGTAGATCAGTCGATTTTTCAGAGAACCTCCCACCCCACATTTTATTTGATTTTTTCTTATTAGACATTTTAAGCTCCACTACTACATCTCAAATATGGATACGATGATATTGCTAAAACTAGGGCCTTTACTACTGATCGTAAATCTTTTTTTTTCGTCTTTAGCAGTTGCTGAGAGTAACTACGAAGATAAGACTAAAGATATTATAGAGGGAGAACTAAGAAAATTTATTTTTTCAGATGGCACTAAAACACTACCGAACCCTGTGGTTCTAGACATGGATGAAAATGTCGTTGAGATTGGTTCTAACGACGATATTTTGGTAATAAACTTTTGGGCTACTTGGTGCGCTCCTTGTAAAAAGGAGATGCCTTCACTTAATAATCTCGCAGAAAATATGAAATATGACGACGTGAGAATAATTACAGTAGCATCAGGGAGGAATTCAAAAGAAGCAATCGAATCTTTTTTTAGTGATAATGATTTAGTGAACCTTAACAAGTTTCGAGATCCAAGAGGAAAAATAGCCATGAGCTATGGAGTGACAGCCCTGCCAACAACAGTGGTGATTGATCCTTCTGGAAAAGAGATCGGGCGCATCATAGGAGATATTGATTGGAATACTGAAAATATTCGCGCATTTTTTAGAAACTTACTAAAAACCAGTTAAGATCGTTCAAATGAAAAAATAAAAACGTTCTTTATTAATGAGGCTCTCTGAATTTATTAAAAGCAGGGTGTTTGTCTTGACTATTAAAACATTTAAATCTAAACGGACTATACTTAACAAAAATTTAACAGGAGTATAAACATGAGAGTAGCGCTCATAACCGGTGGAACCAGAGGAATAGGTGCTGCCATTTCAATTAAACTAAAAAAAGCGGGCTACAAAGTTGCGGCTGTTTACGCAGGTAACGAAGAGGCGGCCGCCAAATTTTCTACAGAGAATAAGATAGATGTATTCAAATGGTCTATTGGCAATTATGAGGAGTGTGTTGCTGGTATAAAAACTGTCGAAGACAAACTCGGGCCCATAGATGTTTTAGTCAATAATGCTGGAATTACAAGAGATGGCATGTTTCACAAAATGACCCAAGATCATTGGCGTGATGTAATCAACGTCAATCTTAATGGTCTCTTTAACATGACACACCCCGTTTGGGACGGAATGAGAGCTAGAGAGTTTGGTAGAGTTGTAAATATTTCTTCAATAAATGGACAGAAGGGGCAATTAGGACAAGCAAATTACTCTGCTGCAAAAGCTGGAGAGCTAGGTTTTACGAAATCCTTGGCCCTTGAGGGAGCAAGAAAAGGCATCACGGTAAACGCTATTTGTCCTGGATATATAAATACAGATATGGTTAAGGCAATGAGTGAAAAAGCCATTGAAGCCACTGAAAACCAAATCCCTGTAGGACATTTGGGAGAGCCTGAAGACATTGCTCGATGTGTAAAATTTCTGGTTGCTGATGAATCTACTTTCATCACGGGCTCGACGATAACCGCCAATGGCGGACACTATTTAATTTAACAGAAGAGGATAACCTGAACGAAGAATTTTATTTAACTCTTCTTCATAAACCACTTTTCCTGACACTGAATCCCTTTTGTGTACTGTTTTGGGAGCTAACAGTGTAAAGGCAGCGCTGCTGGTTTTAGTTGCCTGAACAATGATCGTTTTTGGGCTTGTGTCTTTAAAAGAACTTATGGGCTGAACAGTTATTTGGCCAAAGTGACTGCCAAGGCACTCGATTATCTCTGGCAGCCTCTCTACTCTTTGAATAATCGTAATTTTACCTTTAGGTTTACACCTTTTCCTTGCTACTGAAAACCACTCCGATAATGGTACAGTTTCAACTTTAGCTTGATTTGAACTTGGTATGGGAGCCTTCTTGACGACATTCTTTTTAAAATATGGAGGATTCATGAAAATGTGATCAAATGACAAAGATCTTAGCTCGCTTATACTGGACGCTATATCACTATTGAATATCTTAGCTGTAAAATTATTAAGACTTATATTCCTTCGACAGAGTTCAGCCACTCTTTTATCAAATTCAATTCCGTATACTTCCAACCCACTAACTCGATACAACAGACAGCACAATGCTACCCCATTTCCACAACCTAATTCTAACACCTTCTGGCCACTTTCTGCGGCAACAGACGCAGCCACTAACACGGAGTCCATATTTCCTCTATAGCCGTCAGAAAACTGAAGTATTTCTATTTTGTTGCCCAAAAACTTATTTTTTGTTAGATCTTTTCTATCATCAGACATATAGAAATTCTTATAATTTATCTTTTCAATTGCCAATAGTTTTTGTAAACACAAGTTCTTTTAAAAACAACAAACAGTGGAATATATAATTTGCCTACCAGCATATCAAAACTATCGGCTTTATTATCCGAAAAAATTAAAAATACAAACACAGTAATTGAAAAAAATCTCGTATCAAAAGAGACTACAATTATAGGGGATATTGCTTCTCATTTAATTAATTCCGGAGGAAAAAGAATTCGACCACTTTTGACGTTAGCGGTCTCCGAACTTTTTGGTTATCAGGGAGACAAGGATACCTTTTTAGCAGCTGCTATTGAATACATACATTCAGCTACCCTTCTCCACGATGACGTTGTTGATCGCAGTGAAAAAAGAAGAGGCCTTAAGACAGCTAATATGATATGGACAAATAAGTACTCCGTATTGGTAGGAGATTTCTTGTTCTCTAGGGCATTTCAGCTCATGGTAAGAACTGGCTCTTTAAGAATAATGAAAACCTTATCAGACGCCTCCGCAATTATTTCACAAGGCGAAATTTTACAAGTAGGTATTGAGAAAAAGCTCGATGCATCTAGAGAAGACTATTTAAAAGTGATAAAGGGCAAAACATCAGCTCTCTTTTCAGCGGCGTGTCAAGCAGGAGCAGAAATTACTGACGCAAGTGACGCTCACATAGAAGCTTTGCGAGACTATGGCATGTCCATTGGAACCAGTTTTCAACTCATAGATGATCGCTTAGATTACTTGGGTAATGAAAAACAAATGGGGAAAAATAAAGGCAACGATTTCTTTGAAAAAAAAGTAACGCTCCCGCTGATCCATGCATATGAAAAGTCCTCTAAAGCCGAGAAAGAAATTATAAAAGAAATTTTTCAGAAGCCCACACCAAATTATACTGATCTCAACATCTTTCTAGAAATCATGGAAAAGAAAAAATCTTTAATTTTTACGAAAACCCAAGCCACAATTTGGACCGAAAGATCTATAAAGGCTTTAGAAATAATTGAAGACTCAGAAATAAAGACTTTACTAATAGAGCTCGCTCAAGAAATTTTGGACAGATCCTCTTAACTCACTTTAGAATATTTGACCCACCATTTACTACTTTTTTGATTTAAATAGCTTACTGCTCTTTTTGCAATATCCTGAGTTCTATATAGACCAAAACAAGTAGATCCTGACCCAGACATTCTGGTAAGTAAGACATCCTGCGTTTTATCTATAGTATCAAGCACCTCTTTTATTTCTGGCCATTTATTTACTGCTACCGACTGGAGATCATTTCTCTGCCTTCTAAGGTAATCTATAAACTGGTCAGTTTTTCTAAAGTTAGTAAAGGGCTCTAATGGTTCATTATTTTTTTTACTAACATCTTCAAATACACTGCCAGTCGCTACAAATATTCGGGGATTTACTAAAACAATCCATAGATCAATCCCTGAAATATCTATGGGTCTAGTAATCTCCCCTATTCCTCCTACTCTTGATGCTAAACTTAATACGCAAACTGGAACATCAGCTCCAATTTTTGATATAGCCTCAAACGAGGGCATTGGTTGATTGCAGTAATTTGTTATAAATCTTATTACGGCAGCTGCGTCGGCTGAGCCACCACCTAACCCTGCACCCAATGGCAAATTTTTTTCAACATTGATTGCAAAGTGATCTGCAAGAAGGTTTTCAAATAGCTTTAATGCTTCTATAACTGAATTGTTTTTAACATTTAGCGCCTTAGAAAACTCTCCTGTGAAAGTCAGTAAATTTTTCTTGCCTTTTTTAAACGTCAAAATGTCGAATATATCTGTAAAAATAACTATGCTGTCAAGAATGTGGTACCCATCCTCTTTCACTCCCGTAACGTGAAGAGCAAGATTAATTTTAGCACATCCCTTTTCCTCAATGGTAATCTCTTCCAATATTCACAATCTTTTTTTATCTTAGCTTCAGTCCGTATAGCAATTTATCTTCTGTATTTTTTTGGTCAACAGGTTCAGGTTTAAATGAAAGTGATTTTTTCCATTGAAACTGAGCCTCCCTTTTTCGCCCTAACATCCACAGAACGTCGCCTAAATGATCATTTACAATCGGATCAGTTGATTCGAGTTCCATGGCCTTTTCTAAGTATAGCAGCGCTTTTTCAAACTCTCCCGATTTAAAATGTGCCCACCCGAGTGAATCAATAATATGATAGCTATTTGGCTCTTTCTCAGCTGCGAGAGTGATCATTCGCATTGCTTGATCCAGCTTTTCTTTCCTTTCTAGCAAGCTATACCCCATGTAATTCAATATTTGAGGCTGATTAGGACTTAGTTCAAGAGCACTTGTAAAGTCTGCTTCCGCCAAATTCCAATCCTTTGATCGCTCAAATGAAATTCCGCGCAAGAATAAGATTGGCCATAAGGACTCAGTGTGCAACTCTCTTTTTGCAGCCTCAATCGCACCAGTATAGGACTTGATAGCTTCCTTATATAAACGTTGAGACCGTTGCAGACTCCCGTAAGTCTTCAATACTCTGGCATTCTTATAACCATCAGTGATAAATTTTTCAATGTAATCTAACGCTGCCTTATCACTATCTATTTGCTCAATAGCGTATGTTTTTTCCACAATACTATCCATATAGAACAAATCATTTTTTGAGAACCTGTCTAAAATCTCTTTGGATAGTCCATAGTTCTCGGTGTCAAAAAGGACATTAGCGGCTTTGAGCTTTAAGAATGAACTGGTTGGATAGGCATAATTAGCTAATGATAAATAAAACGGCTTATTTATACTATTTTTTCCTTCAAGCGGTACAGATTGTGACCACCTAAAAAACACCTCAGCGATCTGCTTATAAGGATTAATTGTAATTGATTTAACTTCCTCGCCATCAGATAATCTATCCATGAGTGCTAATATATAATAAGAGTTATCACTAGCTAAGCGGACTTTTTTAACTATGCTTTCATATACTTTGCTTTCTTTATCTTTTTGGAAATATTCGAGTAAAGCCAGAGCAGATTCTGAGTCAAAAATGAAATCACTGAAACTTATATTTTCATAAAGTGTTTTGGCTTGCTCATATTCATCAAAATATACATAGGCCAATAATTGATTATAATTTATTATCTGCATTTGAGCCTCATTGCTGATGCTCATCGAGTTGATTAATTTGAAAGCTTTGTCTTTTTCATCGTTACTAATTAAAATCCAAAATTCAGCAACATTTTGAAAAATTGCTGGGAAACTTTTTTTATGCCGTTCAAACAATTCTAATATTTTACGATTTTCTTTTTTTTTTACAGACTCAGCAAAGATAATTAAATTGGCTACAGGATAGTTTAGTTCTAAATCATTAATTTTTCGCGATATTGCTGTTGCAACCTCAAAGTTACCTGACAAAGCCGAATAGATTATGCTTCTCTGTATAATTTCTCTCTCTGTTTCCCCTCTAGAAATTAGATCAATATAGTAATAGGAGGCATTTCTAAAATCTCCCTCTTTTTCGGCAAACTGACCTGCGATGTATGAGCCAGAGTTTGCAAAAAGAGCCTTCAATGAGAGATGCCACACTACTAAAAAAGCCAAAATCAAACTTTTAAGAAGTGACACCCTTGTTGACCTACATATTTGGGTAATTTGGACCATCTCCCCCTTGAGGTGTTTTCCAGGTAATATTTTCACTAGGGTCTTTAATATCGCATGTTTTACAATGTACACAGTTTTGTGAATTTATTTGGAACGTGAAAGAATTTTTGCGTTTCTCGAGCACTTCATAGACTCCTGCTGGGCAGTACCTTTGCGCTGGCTCAGCATATAAAGGTAGATTTTTTTTGATCGGAATACTTTTATTTTTCAGGAACAAGTGGCAGGGTTGGTTTTCCTCATGGTTTGTTCCCGAGAAACTTACGTTAGTTAGTCTATCAAAACTAATCTTTCCGTCAGGCTTTGGATAGTTAATCTCTATGAATTCTTTGGATGGCTTGGTGCTCTTTGCGTCACTTTTACCGTGTTTCAAAGTGCCTAAAAGATTTATGCCAGTCATGTTGGCTATCCACATATCTATTCCGCCAATTACTAATGATGCTAATAAGCCGAAACGAGACCAAATGGGCTTAACATTTTTTACAGGTTTTAAATCTGAACCAACCTTTCCATCCTTTATCTCAGAATCATATTCCTTTAATTCAGTATTTTGGAAACCTTCTTTTATTGCTTTACAGGCTATCTGTGCTGCTGAGATACCAGAGATCATCGCATTATGGTTTCCCTTTATTCTTGGAACGTTTACAAGACCTGCAGAGCAACCAAGTATTAATCCACCTGGGAAAGAAAGCTTTGGAATAGACTGGTACCCTCCTTCGGTAATAGCCCTTGCCCCGTAGGATACCCTTTTACCACCCTCAAGCATTTTCTTAATCATTGGATGATGCTTGAATTTTTGGAACTCCATATACGGAAAAACATGAGGATTCTCATAATTTAGGTGGACAACAAATCCCAAGTAAATTTGATTATTTTCTGCGTGATAGCAGAATGATCCACCCCCCGCGTTACTTCCCAATGGCCATCCCATAGAGTGAAAAACTTTTCCCTCTTTATGAAATTTTGGATCTATTTCCCAGATCTCCTTCATTCCAAGCCCATATTTTTGCGGTTGGCTTTTTGCATCTAATTTGTATTTTTGAATGAGCATTTTTGTTAAGGAGCCTCTCACACCTTCCCCAAGCAAAACATACTTACCTAAAACTTCCATACCAGGCTCATATCCCTCCGTTTTATTTCCTTCTTTATCCAAACCAAATTCACCAGCAACAACACCGATAACCTCACCGTTTTCACCAAAAACCAAATCGCTACATGCCATACCCGGAAATATATCGACTCCTAGCATCTCTGCTTGTCCGGCTAGCCATCGGCATACATTGCCCATAGATACGATATAGTTTCCGTGATTATTCATCAGTGGGGGAAGTAGGAAATTAGGGATTTTGATCTGTCCTGCTGGACCAAGTAGGTAAAAATGATCCTCTTTGACTTTCGTACGAACAGGAATATCTGTCTGCCGCCAGTTAGGTATTAGCAAATCGATACCTGCAGTGTCCAAGACGGCACCAGATAAAATATGGGAGCCTATTTCTGATCCTTTTTCTAGAACAACAACACTTAGTTCCGGATCAATTTGCTTAGCTTTAATCGCGGCCGCCAAACCAGCTGGTCCACCTCCAACAATAACCAAATCATAGTCAATTTTCTCTCTCATATTTTACCTTTAAGCCTTAGTAATTACCGTTAATATTATCATCACAATAACATATAGTTTTTTCTGAATAAAGGTGTAAAAAAAAGCAAAAAATGTTACAATCATAATTTTAAGTGATTAAAGATATGGAAAAAATTCCTTTAACAAAAAACGGCTACAGTAGGCTCGAAGAAGAACTACGTAAACTCAAAGCGGATGATAGGCCTAATATTATAAAGGCTATATCAGAAGCCAGGGAACTAGGTGACTTATCAGAAAATGCTGAGTACCATTCTGCAAGAGAAAAACAATCATTTATTGAGGGTAGAATAAAGGAATTGGAAGCTATTATATCCTTAGCAGAAGTAATTGATGTTTCAAGGCTTAGTGGCCCTATAAAATTTGGAGCAAAAATAACTCTATTTTTAGAAGAAACGGAAAAAGAGATTACATACCAAATCGTAGGAGAGGCGGAAGCAGATCTAGAAAAAGCTCTGCTTAACATAAATTCGCCTCTTGCTAGGGCACTAATAGGCAAAGAAGAAGGAGATGAAGTGGAGGTTAATACGCCAGGAGGAATCAAACACTACGAAATCATAAAGATTGAATATAACTAACTACATCTTTTATGACTTTAAAATTCCGTTAACTTTTTCGCTGACTTCACTAATTATATCGGCACACATGTTTTCTATCTGGGTGTCATTCAGGGTTTTATCTAAAGGCTGAAACTTAACTCTTATTGAGAGAGACTTTTTACTCTCTTTTTTTTCAATTTCTCCCTGGAAGACATCGACCATATTTATCTTGTCAATCAGAGGATTTTTCAAGGAATTTATAGCTTTTTTGACTGCTCCGTATTCAGTCTTTTCATCTATCAGAAAAGAAAAATCTCTTTCGATTATTTGCAAATTACTCAATATAAGAGAGTCTCTGGTGATCTTTTTTTTCTTTGGGAATGGTACGTTATCAAGATATATAGTAAAGCAATTTATCCTTTCTCTAATAGCGTAATTTTTAGCAACTAGCGGGCTAACTTCACCAAAGATTGCTATTATCTTATTTCCAAGCATGACCCTCGCTGATCTTTTTGGGTGAAGAAATTCTGGAGCGCTTCTTTCAAGTTTAAGGTTGTCCACTTTGAGGTTAAAATAGCTCAGTAATTTAAAGAGATCCTTTTTTGTATCAAAAATATCATAAGGTCTTGTTTCATTGTAAAGATTGAAGTTGCTTTTATTACCCGTTAACAAAGCAGCAATTTGGTAGGTTTCGTCACCAACTTGATTACTCTCAAAACAATACCCTTGTTCAAATATTGCGAGACTTTTAATACCCTTAGCCTGATTTTTCTCAACTATTTTTAATAGTGCTGGTAAAAGTGATTGTCGCATGTGGGTCATTTCACTGCTAATAGGATTTATTAACGTAATCTCTGTTGAGGAGTTGCTACTGAACCGTTCGACTGACTTCTTATCTATAAAACTATATGACAAGCATTCCATATATCCTAAGGAAGCACAAACTCTTCTAGCTAAGTTTTGCCTACTTTGACTTTCGGTTAAAAGAGGCTTCAATACTCCCTCTTTCCTAGCTATAGGTATGCTAGGTAGGTTTGCTAATGAGTTTATCCTCGCAACCTCCTCCACAATATCTACCTCACCATGTACATCTGGTCTCCAGGCAGGAACTATTATTTCAAATTTTCTAGCGACTTCCTTTACTAAAAAACCAAGCGAGCTCAGTATTTCAAGTTGTCTTTTGCTGTTGACCTCTATTCCTATTAATTGTTTTACTTTTTTTGGATCAAAAATTATTTTTTTCTTAAGCGATGGCACTGACCCAGCAATAATAACATCCGATGCTTCACCTCCACATAAATCTATAATCATTTTTGTTGCAATATTTGACCCGGACAAGGTAAAGTTTGGATCAATACCCCTTTCAAAGCGATATCTTGCATCTGAATTTATTTGAAGTTTTCGACCTGTTGATGCTATTGAAATTGGATCAAAGTAAGCAGCCTCCAAAAAAACGTTTTTTGTTTTGTCTGACACAGCACTTTTCATACCGCCTATAATGCCTCCAAGAGATACGATTTCCTTTTCATCTGCTATTACAATCATTCCTTCAGTTAACTCATAGATTTTATCATCAAGGGCATGAAATCTCTCCCCCTTGATAGATTTTCTAACCGTTAAACCACCAGAAAGTTTATCAGCATCAAAGACATGTAAAGGTCTTCCTCTATCAAATGTTAAATAATTTGTAATATCAACTAATGCTGAGATCGGACTCAACCCGATGCTTATTAAACGATTCTGCAGCCATTGGGGAGACTCTCTATTTTCCACCGCACGAAAATATCTACCTACAAAAAGGGGGCACTCTTTTGAAGCCACCTCTGCATCTAACTTAACATTTAAAAGGGGCTTAAAAAGCCCTTCCACATTGGGTATCTCGCTAATACGTAATTTTCCTGCACCACTAGCGGATAGATCTCTGGCAATACCATAAATACCTAATGCATCGGGTCTATTTGGGGTAATTGCAATTTCAAAAACTGTTTTCTCATATCCTACCAATTCAGAAAAAAGAGTCCCCACTTCTGTTTCAGTGGGTAGTTCTATAATTCCATCGTGTTCATTAGAAATTTCTAGTTCCCTTTCTGAACACATCATTCCTTCACTCTTTACATCTCTGATTTTTGAGGATTTGAGGTAAATATCTAATCCAGGTATAAAGTCTCCTGGCCTCGCAACCACCACTTTCATACCACTCTTAACATTCGGTGCACCACAAACTATGTTGATTATTCCCGTGCTTGACTTTACCTCACATACTTTTAATTTGTCAGCATTTGGGTGTTTTTCGACTGTCAGTATTTCTCCAACAGACAATTGTCCTAATCGCTTTTTTGGATCTTCTATGGACTCGACCTCTAGTCCAGTATCGGTGAGTATGTCGCCTATTTCATCAGCAGATAAATCTGTCTCCAGATAATCCTTTAGCCATGAAAAAGAAAATTTCATATTTAAACGTCCACTCTAAAATTTATCCGCTAAGTTTATCATAGAGATTTGAACTTCTTTCTGCTGCAAAGCCATAATGTTTTAACCATCTCATGTCATTATCAAAAAATGATCTAAGGTCTGGCATACCATACTTTAGCATCGCAAGCCTATCGATACCCATCCCAAACGCAAACCCCTGAAACTTTTTACTATCTACTTTGGCAGCCTCTAAGACATTAGGGTGCACCATTCCACTACCCAATATTTCCATCCAATCATTTCCTTTGCCAACAACTAAAGAATTTCCAACCCAGGAACACCTAATATCAACTTCTGCCGAGGGCTCAGTGAAGGGGAAATGACTAGCACGAAATCTTAAATCTATGCTATCTAGTTCAAAGTACGCCTTGCAAAACTCAATTAGAACCCATTTCAAGTTTGACATAGATATATCTTCACCTATGGCTAAACCTTCAATCTGATGGAACATCGGGGTATGGGTCAGATCGTAGTCCGATCGATATACTCTTCCTGGAGCAATAATTCTACAAGGCGCTCCATGTTTTTCCATAAATCTTACTTGTACTGGGCTGGTATGCGTCCTTAATACGTTGGGTGAAATATTTCCTTTCAAACCCTTATCATCAGGTTTGATATAAAAAGTATCAAACTCCTGACGCGCTGGGTGGTCAGGAGGAATATTTAATGAATCAAAATTGTACCAGTCGCTTTCAATTTGGGGCCCTTCAGCTACCGAAAATCCAAGATCTGAGAAAATAGATACTATTTCCTCTGTAACTCGGCTTACAGGGTGTATTAGGCCTGAACTAATCTCTCTAGGATCTTGAGATATATCAAGCCATTCTGAGTCCATTCTGGCTTCAATCTCTTTGTTCAGTAACATCTCCCTGCTTTCTTTGAAAGCCTCCTCTAAAATTTGCTTGAGTTTGTTATATTGTGGAGATTTTATTTGTCTCTCTTCAGCTTCCATCTGACCCAGTGATCTCAAAAGGTTAGTGATCTCACCCTTTTTACCAAGCAGGCTTACCCTTATCTCCTCGAGATCGCTTACAGACTTAGCTTCTTTAATTAGATCCAAAAATTTGATATTTTCTACTTCAATTTCCATAGATAGATCGTAGACTTATCAAACGCACTTTTTGTACCGAATGAGCTCGGCCATATTACTAGTTTAGCGCGCCTTGCGCGCGAGATACAATCTGTCCGAAAGCTTTTGGGTCATGCACCGCGATATCAGCTAGAACCTTCCTATCAAGATTTATGCCCGCCTTATCCAATCCATGTATAAACCTCGAGTAATTGAGTTTGCTGTCTATTTGCCTTACAGCAGCATTCAACCTCTGTATCCAGAGTGCTCTAAATACGCGTTTTCTTACTTTACGATCTCTAGTTGCATATTGCATCGCTCTATCTACAGCTTGTTTAGCCGTTCTGAAGTTTCGGCTCCTTGCGCCATAGTAACCCTTCGCCGCCTTGACTACCTTCCGATGTCTTGCATGCGTAACTACCCCTGATTTAACTCTAGTCAACTATCAACCCTCCTACCTAGAATAAGGCATATAAGATTTAACTATATTTTCATCTGCCTTACATAAAGTTGTTGTGCCTCTAGCATTCCGTATGAACTTGCTGGATCTTTTTATCATACCGTGTCTTTTTCCAGCCTGCGCCGACTTTACACGCCCAGATGCTGTAACTTTGAACCGCTTTTTTGCGCCTGATTTTGTTTTCATCTTGGGCATAGTTTTCTCAACATATTGTTTATCAACGTGTTTATAGGGATATTCTAATGACTATACAAGCATTTCTTTATATTTTTCTCAAAAATCGTCAAAGTTTTCTTCAAGGGACACTACTCTTAGTATATTCGTCGACCCAGGTGTATTAAATGGTACTCCCGCGATAACAATAATCAAATCTTTCCCGGAAGCAAAGTCAAACAATTTAGCGGCTTTTACAGCATTCATGACTGCTCTCTTAAATCGATCGACAGGTGTGGTAACGACACAATGCAAGCCCCAAAATAATGTAAGTTTCCTTGCCGTTTCTACATATGGAGTTAGCGCAATTATTGGAGCTCTAGGTCTTTCTCTAGACGCAAGTTCAGCTGTTGTTCCACCGTGCGTAAAGCAACAAATAACCTTCACATTAATGTTGTCGGCCACCTCTCTTGCTGCAACTGTTATGGCGTTAGAAACCCCTTCTTTGGAAGAAGTTCTGGAAGTTTCCAGATTTTGGAAATATAGGGGATCTTTTTCGGTTTCAATGGCAATTTTATCCACTGCTCGTATCACTTTCTCTGGATGAGCTCCTATTGCAGTTTCAGCAGACAGCATTACCGCATCTACACCATCATATATTGCTTGTGCAACATCCGACACTTCAGCTCGAGTTGGCGTAGTCGAATGAATCATACTTTCCATCATTTGTGTTGCTACAATCACAGGTTTTCCCATCTGACGTGATTTCATTACTAGCCTTTTTTGAATAGGCGGGACTGCTTCAATTGGTAATTCAACGCCAAGATCTCCTCGTGCGACCATAATTCCATCGGAGGCCTCAATGATCGAGTCAAAAACTTTCACAGCCGAAGGCTTCTCAATTTTTGCGATAATGCCTGCCCTTCCGCTCAATAACTTTTTTACCTCGTGCACATCTTTAGTTCTTTGCACAAAAGATAACCCAATCCAATCAACTCCAAGCTTACAAACAAACTCTAGGTCTTTCTTATCTTTTTCCGTTAAAGAAGCGAGCTCCAAAATACTATCTGGGCAATTAACCCCTTTTTTGTCAGAAATAATACCTCCATTCAATACAGTGCACTCTATTTTCTCTTCAGATGCTTTTATTACTTCCAAAGAAAGTTTACCATCATCAATCAGTAATTTATCCCCTTTTTTTACTGATTGAAAGATCTGGGGATGTGGTAGGCAGACGCGTTCTTTATCCCCTTGCCTTTCTATTAAATCGAAACAAAATTTTTGTCCATCCTCTAAAGTCGACTTAGTTCCCTCAAAATCACCACATCTAAGCTTTGGTCCCTGTAGGTCAGCCAATATACATATTGGTCTCGAAAACTCTTTTTCTAAGTTCCTCAAAATAGTATGTCGATTTTCCACAGCTAAGTGATCGCCGTGCGACATGTTTAATCTGAAAATGTCTGCACCAGCTAAAAACATTTTTTTTATTTCTGATTTAGTGTCTGATGCAGGACCCAGGGTCGCTACGATCTTTACCTTGCGGTTTCTATGAAGTTGCTTATCCATTTAAATGCTCGATATTCGTTTTTTTTGTGTAGGATAGAGAAATATGAGAAATAAAAAACTTTTTTTTAATTTAGAGTGAAAAAAATGAATATTAAAAACTTAGAAAAAATTGAAAGCCAAACTTTCAGAAGATTAATCTCTCATTTGCAGAATAGAACTGACGTTCAAAATATAGACATAATGAACTTGGCTGGATTTTGTAGAAATTGCTTATACAAATGGATGCATGAGGAAGCCCGCGGATCGGATGAAGACTTTTCAATTGAGGAGGCACAGCAACACATCTATGGTATGCCTTATGATGAATGGAAAAAAAAGTTCCAAAAATAACTTGATAAATTAAACTCTATGAAAGTTTCGATTTAATCTGTTCTATATATATTCGCTGGATTTCCTTAACCTTATCCCCAACTAATCCGTTTCCCACCTGTCTTCCATCAATATCAATAACAGGAAGCACGAAGCCAGTAGATGAGGTAAGAAAAACCTCTTGCGCACCCATCATATCGTCAACACTGATCTTCTGCTCTTTGATTTCGATATTATTTTTTTTACAAAATTTGATTAAGGAAGACCTGGTAATACCTCCCAAGATATCATTTGATAAATTCGGTGTTATAATATTTTTTTCTTTGATTATAAATACATTACTTGATGAGCACTCATTGATAAAACCGTCTTGGACCAGTAAACTATCATCTACACCTTTTTGGATCGCATACGTTTTTGCTAATGATTGCGCAAGAAGTTGAGTAGTCTTTATATCCCTTCTTCGCCACCTATCGTCAGGCACCGTAATAATTTTAATACCCTTTTTACTAGCAGGATTACTTAAAATTAATTTTTCTTGAGTAAATATAACTACAGTAGGTGATAGTGAGTTGGTTGCAAAGTTAAAGTCTCTCTCTGCAACACCTCTTGTGACTTGAACATAACAGAGTCCTTCATTAAGCTCATTTTCCTTTATTAATTTTTTTTGGATTTTATAAAAGTCTTCCTCTTGAAAATTATTTACAAGATTTAATTTATCCATCGATCTTATAAGCCTTGCAAAATGCTCTTGCCAATCTACTAAATCTCCTCCTATAACCGCTGATACCTCGTATACAGAATCAGAAAACAGAAACCCTCTATCAAATACTGAGATACTGGCTTCCTTTTTTGAAAAGAATTGTCCATTCACATAAACCTTTTGACTATTTGTTTCTAGCAATGAAGCTTAAAGTCCTCTCAGCCCTTACATAAACTTTCAAATACGTAATCTGAAGGTTGTGTTGTCTTGGAAGGCGTATATCTTTTATACTCGTACTTTGTGATGTACTCGTTGCTTTCCATCATCACCAATAATCCTTGTGCAAAAAATTTATCACGCTTATAGATATCCACTAATCCTCGCAAGTTTGGTGCGACACTTGTTTCTACTTCCAAAATATGTTCATCGAAAAAAGAAATTGGATATTTTTTCCCATCGAATTTTATAAAGAAATAAACTTGTTCCTTAGTTCGTGATAAGCCTTTTTTAGGGCTAAAATTTTTAATCGATTTCACTAAATAATCATCCATATTTTCTATATTCCTTGGTCTATTCTAATCCGTTTTTAAAAATTTTGTAACTATTTCTAGAAATTTTGTTGGCTTTTCAACATGGACCCAATGACCGGCTTTTTTTAGAGGAGCAAACTCACTCAAGGGAAAATGTTCTTTAATAATATCAATGTGATCGGCTACACGATATTCTGACGATTCACCATATAAAAAAAGAGTATCTGTGTAAGAGACGCTATTTATGGCGGGAAACTCACTGATATCGACTGCATTTTTAATCAGAGATTTTAAGTTTACACGCCAATAATAGCTTTTGCTATCGTCTAGCTTTAAGTTTTGCATCAAAAAACATCTAAAACTGATTTCCTTGAAAAATTTAGATAGCATGCTGTCAATTTCAGGCCTCGATTCAAAAATCCCAAGATCAATCGACAATAAAACCTTTAAATAATTTTCAAAATTTCTCGAATAGGTTACTGGTGCTATATCTACTACGACCAATTTCGATACTAAACCTTGATGGAGTTTGTCTAAAACCATAGCAGCCTTTCCGCCCATTGAATGCCCTATAAGAGCGCTGCCCTCTATTCCATGTTCTTTAAAAAAATTTTTAATGTCTTCTGCTAAATCAAAATAAGTATGTTTATCATTCCATTCTGTATCACCGTGGTTTCTAAGGTCAACAAGCCAAACATTGAACCCAAGATCTGATAAAGCTTTTCCAACACCAAACCAATTTCTTTTTGATCCTAAAAGCCCATGCAGAATAACAATATTGCTCGCATTATGCTCCCCAAAACGACTGAATGCTAAACGCATGTATTCTTACCAAATCGAGTGATATATATCGTAAGCATCTCGCTCACTAAGCTCTCTTGGATTATTTATTAACAATCTAGTTTGCTTCATAGCATCTTTAGCCATTGACGCACAAGCATCCTCAGGAATGGAAACTTCTCGCAATTTTTGTGGAAGCCCTAACTCTTTAGATAAAACAGTCAGTTTTTCTATAAATAGCGAAGCATTTGTTTGATTATTATTTCCCATCTCCTCATTAGGGAAAAGGAAAGGGAAAAGCTCAGCATACTTTTTAGCTGCCCACGCATCTACCGCATTGAACCGTAACACTGCTGGAAGAACAAGTGCATTCGATAATCCGTGCGTTATATGAAAACTCCCACCGAGTGGATAGGCCAGAGCATGGACTGCAGCCACAGGAGAGTTCGCAAAAGCCATTCCAGCTAGCATTGATCCTAGTAACATTTTTCCTCTCGCTTGCAAGTTCTTTGGGTCTGAGACAGCCGTTCTAATGGATCCTCCCAAGAGAACCAATGCTTCCTTTGCAAGGATACCAGACATGGGATTATTATTTTTATTTTTTGACGCATAAGCTTCGATAGCATGCACCATTGCATCAATTCCAGTAGCGGCAGTAGTTGCTGCCGGTAGTCCTAAGGTTAGAGTAGGATCTAATACTGCGAAGTCTGGAAGGATAATTGGTGAAGAAACCCCTCTTTTTTCATCACCATCCACAGTGATAATTGAAACGGGGGTGACTTCCGACCCAGTTCCTGCTGTGGTCGGGATTAAACATAGAGGTAATCTGGGGCCTTTGGCGTTTGCAACTCCCCACGCGCTTTCTAAATCTTCTCCTGACCCCAAAACTAAAGCCGTCAGTTTGGCTACATCCATTGAAGACCCTCCTCCAAATCCAACTACGCCAGTACACGCTATGTCTTTTCCAAAACTTATTGCTTTTTCCAAAGTTTTTAGTGAAGGGTCTGCCTCCACGTCATCAAATACTGTTACCTTGACATTATTCTTTTCAAGGTCTTTTAAAAAGTCTCCATAAAGTCCTAAATTGGTTAATCCTTTATCAGTAATAAGAAGAATTCTATCCCCCATTAATTTAGAAAATGGACTGGCATCTTTTGCCACGTCTGCTCCATAAATAATTCTAGGCGTCGTATTGAAATTAAATGAGGTAATATCTTCAATCATGGTAAACCTTTCTAATCTTGTTTATAATATTTTACACAATTTAATATTTTTGTTCTAAGTTTGAATAGATAGACAAACAGTGTCAATCACAGAAATTTTTGGAAGGAAAGGAAGCCACACATGGGACAGAAGAAAAGAGTAGTTCTTGCTTTTTCTGGTGGGCTTGACACCTCGGTTATATTGAAGTGGCTACAAACTGAGTTGGATTATGAGGTAATTTGTTTTACTGCTGACCTTGGGCAGGGTGAAGAACTGCAGGCTGCTCGAGATAAGGCTCTCTTACTCGGCATTAAACCAGAACATATCTTTATCGAAGATCTTACTGAGGCATTCGTCAAAGATTATGTTTTTCCAATGTTTAGATGTAACACAGTGTATGAAGGACAGTACTTGCTAGGAACATCTATAGCAAGACCACTGATCTCTAAAAGACTAATAGAGATTGCTGATATTGTAGGTGCGGACTCGATAAGTCATGGAGCTACGGGGAAAGGAAATGATCAGGTGCGCTTTGAATTAGCAGCGTACTCTCTTAACCCAGATATAAAAATTATAGCCCCTTGGAGAGAATGGGACCTCAGTAGTAGAACAAAACTGATAGACTTTGCCGAAAAACACCAAATTCCCATAGCGGCAAATAAAGTGGGGGAGCCTCCTTTTTCCGTAGATGCTAATTTATTACATACATCGTCAGAGGGATTAATTCTGGAAGATCCAGCAGAAGAAGCCCCAGAATATGTTTATCAAAGGACAAATAACCCAGAAACAGCCCCTGATAAACCCGACTATATAAGTATCCAATTTAATAAGGGAGATCCAACCAGGATTAATGGGAAAGATTACTCCCCTGCAAATTTACTTATAAAACTTAACGAGCTTGGAAAACTTCACGGAATTGGAAGACTCGATCTGGTTGAGAATAGATTTGTTGGGATGAAATCAAGAGGTATTTATGAAACACCAGGAGGGACTATACTTCTGCAAGCCCATAGGGGAATTGAGAGTCTAACCCTGGATAGTGGATCTGCGCATCTCAAAGATGACATAATGCCGAGATATGCTGAGTTAATTTATAATGGCCTTTGGTTTACCCCTGAAAGAGACCTATTGCAGACCTTAATAGATAAAAGTCAGGAGAATGTAGAAGGAACCGTTAGGCTTAAATTATACAAAGGGAATGTCTTTGTTGTAAGTAGATCTTCACCGAAAAGCTTGTATTCCCAACAACTAGTAACGTTTGAGGACGATGAGGGATACTACAATCAAGGTGATGCGGAAGGGTTCATAAAGCTTAATGCGTTGCGCTTGCGCGAATTAGCACAAAGAAATAAAAGAGGTTAGTAAAAATTGCCTATGTTATTTCTTATGATTATTTGTAGTGCCAAAATTGCAATAAAAACAATTAAGGGAGCAAAGTCGATTGCCCCAGTATAGGGCATTCGCCTTCTAATTGGCCTATAGAGGGGCTCTAAAACTTGGTTTATACCACGCCAAATCTGATTGATAAGTGGTTGATGTATATTGAGAATATTAAAGCTTATTAGCCAACTTAAAACAATTTGAGCTATAATGACGTACTTCAACACTTCAAGTAACATGTGGACAATCTGAAGTATAGAGACCAAAAAAAACTCCTGAAAAACGGATTACATTGTAAAGATAGTTAATAATTTATAAAATAAAAGAAGAAAAATTTGATGAATGGCAGGCTGCAATTGAAAGATAAGTTAAAGGTATACTCATGGATGTTATTTGATTGGGCATGCCAGCCTATTCATACTTTGATTGCCACTTTTATATTTGGTCCCTATTTTGTGCAGGCTGTGGTAGATAATCCTGTCGAAGGGCAAGCATTAATTGGAATGGCCGTTACAGTTTCTGGAATAGTCGTGGCTATATTTTCGCCAATTTTAGGAGCGGTAGCTGATCAAACCCAGAAAAGAAAGCCCTGGATTCTTATGTTTTCAGTTTTTTTTGTAATTTCTACTCTTTCTTTATGGTTTGCTGAACCAAACCTAGAGAATACATTTTGGGTTTTATTAGCGTATACAATTGGTTTCATTGCAGCTGACTTTTCGACCGTTTTTACTAACGCGATGATGCCAAGTCTTGAAAAACCAGAGAAGCTTGGGAAGCTATCAGGGGCAGGCTGGGGGCTAGGTTATTTAGGCGGATTAGTCTCCCTTATCATCATGTTGAGCTTATTCGTTGAACAAGAAAACGGTTTAACACTACTTGGTAACAGTCCAGCACTTGGATTAGACCCTGGTGAAAGAGAGGGTACAAGAATTGTGGGGCCATTAACGGCCCTTTGGTACGTAATCTTTATGATACCATTTTTTGTATTTGTCCCAGATGTAAAAATGACAACTCCATCTCAACTAGATGTAAAAAAAGCAATTGGAGACTTACTTTTAAACATCGTTAACTTGAGAAAACAACCATCTTTAGGTTGGTTTTTAGTAGCCTCTATGTTCTATAGAGATGCTATGAATGGCATTTTTTTCTTTGGTGGTATTTATGCAGCAGGCGTATTAGAGATGAATACGGTGCAACTCGGTATTTTTGGAGTTTTGGCTGCAGCAACCGGTACAGTCGGCGCCTATTGGGGTGGTGCTTTGGACAGCAAATATGGCTCCAAATTTTGCATCAGCTTTATGCTTGGAGGTCTCGTTATTGTGACCTTAGTTATATTCGGTCTTAGTAGATCAGAATTCTATGGAATTGCATTAGATCCAAAGTCGTACACACCAGATATAATTTTTTATATAGCCGGAGGCTTACTTGGCTTTGTAAGTGGACCAATCCAGTCTGCTTCGCGTACATTATTAGTTTTCCTAGCTGATGAAAGACAAATAACTGAAAACTTTGGTCTTTACGCTCTTGTTGGGAGAGCAACTGCGTTTTTGGCGCCAGCTCTTATCACTTGGTTTACTTTGGCAAGTGGCTCGCAGCAAATTGGTTTAGTACCGATTATTTTTCTACTGTTAATTGGATGGTATCTACTCCGTTTTGTTAATGTCAAAAAAAGAGTGTAATGAAATACATCATTTTAATCCTACTAATTTTTTTTGGGGCGCAACTTACACTCAAAGCCGATGTTAAGAATTGGACGTTAGAACAAGTTGGATTTTTGAATATTGATAAAAATGAGGCAGATTACGGTGGGTTTTCTGGCCTTGTAATTCATAAACAGGGTTCTGAGGCTTTACTTGTGACTGATAAATCATTTTATTTTGTTTTAGAGTTGCTTCGTAACGAAGATGACAATTTAACAGGCTTCTCTGTTTCAAAGAAAGGTCGAATACTGTCTAGCAAGGGTGAGAAGTTGACTGGTCGCAATACTGATAGTGAGTCAATCGTGATAGATGCAAACAATAATTATTTTATTTCATTTGAGTCAAATCACAGAATAATGATGCATGCAGAAGTTGGAGGGAAAGGATCTTTTGTTCCCAAACACCCATTGTTCAGAAAACTTTATGTGAATAAAGGTATAGAGACTCTGGCAATTGATAATGACAATCGGTTGATAGCCATACCCGAAAAACCTCCATCAGGCATTTCTAATATTCCGATATTTAGACTACAAAATAATAAATGGGAGATTATCAAATATATTGAAATTAAAGACAGCTTTCTGGTAACTGATGCGGTAGTCCTACCTCAGGGACTTTTATTAATTCTGGAACGTAAATTCTCATGGACCCAAGGTTTCAAGACGAGATTTAGGTTAATTTCTTTGGATAAGTTTGATAATAGAGCGCCTATAACAGTCTTTACTTCAACAGCTAATCAATTTGACAATTTAGAGGGCATGACTCTATGGAAAGATAAAAAAGGTGCAGTGCGTATTTTGACAGTATCTGATGATAATTTTCATCCCTTGCAGCAAAGTGAGCTGAGGGAATTTTTTTTAAAATATGAATAAATTGAGAGGAACCATTATGGACAATAAAGAACTAGAAAAAGTAATAGAAAACTCCTGGGAAAGCAGAGATGAAATAAACGAAAAAACAGTTGGAACAACTAAAGAAGCGGTTGAACAAACTTTAAATCTTTTAGGAAACGGTAGCTTGAGGGTAGCGGAAAAAAAGGCATCAGGTGAATGGGTAGTAAATCAATGGACAAAAAAAGCGGTTCTATTGAGTTTTAGACTTAGAGACATGGAATTGCAAAAAGGTGGCCCGCAAAATTCAACATGGTGGGACAAAGTGGATAGTAAATTCAAAGACTGGGGTGAACCAGAATGGAGACAAAAGAATTTCCGAGCAGTTCCGAACACGGTTGTTAGAGCGTCGGCCTTTATTGGCGAAAATGTAGTTCTAATGCCGTCATTTGTAAATCTTGGTGCGTACGTCGATAGTGGGACAATGGTCGATACGTGGGCAACTGTTGGATCTTGTGCTCAGATAGGAAAAAACGTGCACCTCTCAGGTGGAGTTGGAATAGGAGGGGTATTAGAGCCGATGCAGGCATCACCCACAATTATCGAAGACAACTGTTTTATAGGAGCCAGATCAGAAATTGTAGAAGGCTGCATAATCAGAGAGGGGGCTGTAATCGGTATGGGAGTTTTCATTGGAAAATCTACAAAAATTTTTAATAGGGAAACCGGTGAAACGACGTATGGAGAAATACCTCCTTACTCGGTAGTGGTCTCAGGCTCTATTCCATCTAAAGGAGGAGTAAACCTTTATTGCGCGGTAATAGTCAAGCAGGTCGATGAAAAAACAAGAAGTAAAACCTCCATAAATGATTTATTACGGGACTAGGCATGACTAAATTGATAGATGATCCTATATTATTGACAAAAAAACTTATTGGTTTTAGGTCAATTACCCCAGACGATGGTGGATCTCTAAAGTTCATTGCTTCATTTGTTGAGCAACTAGGTTTCCAAACAAATATCTTCACTACTCAAGGTGTGACAAACCTTTTTGCGCGATGGTCTCCCAAGTCGGGTCACAAGAGAACCCTAGCCTTTAATGGTCATGTGGATGTAGTACCACCAGGTAAGGAAAGTTTATGGGATAGCAATCCATTCATTGGTGACATTCGAAACGAACGAATTTTTGGGAGAGGCTCAGTAGATATGAAATCTTCTGTCGCAGCTTATCTTATTGCTCTTAAAGAAGCAATTAAAGAAGAGGAGCTTAATTGTTCTTTCGTACTTTTAATTACCAGTGATGAGGAAGGTGATGCTGAATTCGGTACAAAAGAACTATTGAAGTGGGTTGTGAAAAATAAAGAAGTTGTTGACGACTGTCTCGTCGGTGAGCCTACCTGCTCTAAATTGGTGGGTGACACTATAAAGATCGGAAGACGCGGTTCGTTGAGCGGATTTATCGTTTGCAAAGGAAAGCAGGGGCATATAGCTTACCCAGAAAAAGCAGTTAATCCAGTTGAAGCATTAATAGACTTTCTTGGCAAATTAAAGTCTCTTAAGCTAGACGACGGTAGTGAGTTTTTTGAGCCCTCTAGTTTGAATATCTCGACAATAGACACAAATAATGAAGCATTAAACGTTATACCGGCGGATTGCCGTGCTAATTTCAACGTTCGCTTTAATGATCAACATTCAAGTTCATCGCTAGTAAAAAAATTAGAGATGCTTGTTTCAGATTATAATGAAGGATCTAACGCGACGCTGGAAATGAATTATAAATGTTCTGGCGAAAGCTTTTTGACTGAGCCAGGGCTACTATCAGATCTGTTAACTACTTCTATAAAAGAAACAGTCGGTATAGACTGTAGACTTTCTACTGGAGGCGGCACATCCGATGCTCGATTTATACGAGATTACTGCCCTGTGATAGAGTTTGGTTTGGTTGGAGATACCATGCATCAGATTAATGAAAATACGAAGGTTGATGATATTGTTTTACTGAAAAATATTTATAGAAATTTTTTGAAAAACTACAATAAGGAATTTTTAAAATGATCGGCAAATTGAACCACATTGCTATAGCTACACCCAACTTAGATGAGGCGACAAAAACCTATGCGAATATATTGGGAGTAAAAATAAGCGCTCCACAAGATCAATTTGAGCATGGCGTTAGGGTGGTCTTTATTGAAATACCAAATACCAAGATAGAGTTGCTAGAACCACTAGGAGAAAATAGTCCAGTAGAAAAATTTCTTGAAAAGAATAAAAAGGGGGGAATACATCATATTTGCTTTGAAGTTGAAGACATAGATCACGCTATTTTGAGACTAGAAAAAGATGGGGCAACCGTACTTGGAGATGGGAAAGCAAAAATAGGTGCGCATGGTAAACCAGTAATTTTCCTTCATCCTAAGGATTTTAATGGCACTCTTATCGAGCTAGAGGAAGTCTCGAAATGACAATAACATCTGCACTAGT
Organism: Alphaproteobacteria bacterium; assembly: GCA_003331935.1. Classification (GTDB taxonomy): domain Bacteria; phylum Pseudomonadota; class Alphaproteobacteria; order Rhodobacterales; family Rhodobacteraceae; genus CACIJG01. Next base: position 136,777 of record QOQE01000001.1, read on the forward strand.
TTTGCTATCTGTATACTGGTTTATTATTTTATTCATTGTTTTACCAATAAATGTTACCACTCAGAATGATAAAAAAGATATCATTGAAGGAACCGCTCCTTCATCACCTATAAATCCTAACCTTAAACACAAGTTTTCTATTACTACGATAGTCTCTATTATTCTTTGGATACCAACCTGTTTGGTAATTAACCTATTTTACTAAGTGGGCTTATAGATCATGATCAATTATTTGTATTTTCAGCTCATCTAATTGTTCTGTGGTTGGAGTCCTAGGAGACTCTAGCATTGGGTCTTCTGCTCTTTGGTTCATAGGAAACATTATAACTTCCCTTATATTTTCTTGCTTAGCCAAAAGCATTACTATCCTATCAATTCCAGCGGCACATCCTCCATGAGGGGGCGCACCATACTTTAAAGCATTAACTAAACCTGCAAACTGACTCTCAACCGCCTCTTGTGTATAACCGGCAATTTCAAATGCCTTAAACAAGTTGTCGAGTTTATGATTTCTAATCGCGCCAGACAAAATCTCATATCCGTTACACGATAAATCATACTGCATTCCTAATACGCTTAATGGATCGATATCTTCATCCAACAGGTCCACCTTGGGCATTGAAAAAGGGTTATGCGAAAACTCAATTTTTTTGGTCTCTTTATCTATTTCATACATTGGGAAATCGGTAATCCAACAAAACTCGTAAGAATTTGAATTTGTAATCCCTAACTCAAGCCCTACGATATCTCTAGACTTGCCAGCAATATCATTAAAATGATTAGGTACGCCTCCCAAGAAAAAGGCAGCATCTCCTTTTTCAAGCCCAATAAAATTTCTTATTGCTTCTGTCTTTTCCTTGCCTAAGTTTTTTGCAATTGGGCCAGCTGCTTCTAACTCACCATTATCATCCGACCGCCAAAAGATATATCCCATACCCGGCAATCCTTGCTCTTGTGCAAACTTATTCATTCTGTCACAAAATTTCCTACTACCGCCACCCTTTGCTGGTATTGCTTTAATCTGTGTTCCATCCTTTGTCAAAATGTCAGAAAATATTTTAAATCCGGACGATACGAAAAATTCTGAAACATCCATCATCTTTATTGGATTTCTTAAATCTGGTTTGTCAGTGCCGTACCACTCAATGGATTGGGCAAAACTAATAATTGGGAACTTGTTATTGACCGTGTAACCATCCGAGAAATTTTCAAAGAGTTTAACAAATACTTTTTCTATCAATCGAAATACATCATGTTGCTCAACAAAAGACATTTCTATATCCAGCTGATAAAAGTCGGTAGGGGATCTATCAGATCTAGGGTCCTCGTCTCGAAAGCATGGCGCAATCTGGAAATATTTATCAAATCCGCCAACCATTATCAACTGTTTGTAAATTTGAGGAGCTTGTGGTAGCGCGTAAAACTTTCCCGGATGTAGCCTTGATGGAATTAAAAAATCTCGTGCTCCTTCCGGGGAAGATGATGATATTATTGGCGTTTGAAATTCATGAAATCCATTATCCCACATTTCTTTTCGTATAAACTCGATTATCTTTGATCTCAGAATCATATTCTGATGTATCCCGTCTCTCCTTAAATCAAGGAAACGGTATTTTAGTCTTGTTTCTTCTGGATATGGAAGATCTCCAAAAACGGGTAAAGGCAGTTCCTCCGAGGCCCCTAAGATATTTATTTTTGATATAAAAATCTCAATCTCCCCTGTAGGCAATTTTTCATTTACTAAAGAACTATCCCTCTTTCTCACAATTCCTTCAATTGATATACACCACTCTGCTCTAACATTTTCCACATCTTTGAAAACGGGACTATCGGGATCGGCTAAAACCTGGGTAAGACCAAAGTGATCTCTGAGATCAATGAAGAGTACCCCCCCATGATCACGTACTCTATGTACCCAACCTGCGAGTTTTACGACTTCTCCATCGTCTACTGCCCGTAACTCATTACAGTTGTGTGATCTGTACAAATGCATCTGTTTTACCTATTAGCTAACCAAAAACTTATTGATTTTATTAGTGACAGTTTTAAAAAGGGTCATGTTTATGAATTCTTGTACACTTATAGTTTCACGAATTAAAGAAAAAATTTAAATGCCAAAACGAATTGATATTAAATCAGTTTTGATCATCGGTGCGGGACCCATAGTTATAGGTCAAGCTTGCGAGTTTGATTACAGCGGCGCTCAGGCATGTAAGGCACTAAAAGAAGAAGGTCTTAAAGTTATTCTAGTTAATTCAAATCCTGCCACAATAATGACAGATCCAGATCTCGCCGATGTTACCTATATAGAGCCTATAAACGCGGACATAATTGAGAATATTATTAAGATAGAGAGACCAGATGCTATTTTACCAACGATGGGCGGACAAACAGCACTTAATATTGCGATCGAATTGGATAAGGCAGGAACGCTTAAGAATTATAATGTTGCGCTTATCGGAGCTAATAGGGAGGCAATAGAAAAAGCGGAGGATCGAAAGCTTTTCAAGCAGTCAATGGAAAGTATTGGAATTAATAGTCCAAAATCAGAAATTGCTAATTCATTAGATGAAGCTATGAAAGCGTTAGATGTAATTGGCTTGCCTGCTGTAATACGTCCAGGTTTTACTCTGGGAGGAAAAGGCGGAGGCGTCGCATATAACGAAAGTGACTTCAAAGAAATCTGCATCAATGGTTTAGACGCATCTCCTGCCAATCAAATTCTTATTGATCAAAGCCTTCTAGGTTGGAAAGAGTTTGAGATGGAAGTAATTAGAGATAAAAATGATAATTCCATTATCGTCTGCTCAATTGAAAACTTCGATCCAATGGGGGTTCATACAGGGGATAGCATAACGATAGCTCCAGCGATGACACTTACCGACAAAGAGTTTCAAAAAATGCGCAACAAATCCTTAGAAGTATTAAGAGAGATAGGTGTTGAAACCGGAGGGTCTAATGTTCAATGGGCAGTGAGTCCACAAAATGGAGAAATGCTGATTATAGAAATGAACCCCCGCGTGTCCAGATCATCTGCACTTGCGTCAAAAGCAACAGGATTTCCAATAGCTAAAGTTGCTGCTAAATTAGCCATTGGCTATACACTTGACGAGTTACAAAATGATATAACAAAAACTACTCCCGCGAGCTTCGAACCAACCATCGATTATGTTGTTACGAAAATACCCCGTTTCGCTTTCGAAAAATTTCCCTCGGTATCAAATGAACTTGGTACTTCAATGAAATCAGTTGGAGAGGTTATGGCTATTGGATCAACGTTCCAGGAAAGTCTGCAAAAAGCTTTAAACTCCCTTGAAAATAAAACTACTGGGCTTAGAGTTATTCATAGCAACATGGATAAACCTGCGCTTCACAAAAAATTATCTGCAAATACCCCTGACAAAATCTTTCTTATCGGACAGGCTTTCAGAATTGGTTTCACCACCGAAGAAATATACGAGATAACATTCATTGATAAGTGGTTTTTATGTCAAATCGAGGAACTTATTCTATTTGAAAAAAGTATTTTAGCCTCTGGTCCTGATATTTGTCAGGAGGTCTTGAGCGAAGCTAAGTCTAGAGGTTTTAGCGATGAAAGATTAGCTGAATTGTTGTCTACTTCTTTAGACGATGTCCAAGATAAGAGACAAAAGTACGGTATATTTCCAGTTTATAAGCGAATTGATACCTGCGGTGGCGAGTTCCAATCTGAGGCCGCATATTTATACTCCACCTATGACTTATCCACTTTTACTACCCAAATATGTGAATCTCATCCATCTAATAAAGATAAAGTAATTATCCTTGGCAGCGGCCCTAATAGAATAGGTCAAGGCATTGAGTTCGATTACTGTTGCTGTCATGCTTGTTTCTCGCTCAGCGAAGAGGGCATTGAAACTATCATGATTAATTGTAATCCTGAGACTGTCTCCACTGACTTCGATACCTCTGAAAAACTTTACTTCGAACCTTTAAACCTTGAGTCGGTTATTAATGTAATTGAAAAAGAAAAGAAAAAGGGCAATTTGATTGGAGTAATTGTTCAGTATGGAGGGCAAACACCACTCAAACTAGCCGATGATCTTGACGCTAGAGATATTAAAATTTTAGGAACACAACCGAGCTCTATAGAAATATCAGAAGATCGAAAACTTTTCAAAGAAGTTATAGAAAGGTTAGAACTAAAACAACCCAAAAATATAACGGTAAGTGAAAAATCAAATGCCATACGGGCTGCTGAGTCTATTAGTTATCCAATAATTGCTCGGCCCTCATTTGTCTTAGGTGGTAGTTCAATGGAAATAATTCATGACTCAGCGCAGTTAAAAAAATATTTAGAATTGGACATAGAAATTAGTAGTAAAACACCTCTTTTGCTAGATAGTTATTTGGGTGCCGCGATAGAAGTTGATGTAGACTTAATGAGCGATGGAAAAGATTGTTTTGTTGCAGGGATTATGGAGCATATCGAAGAAGCAGGTGTTCACTCGGGGGACAGCGCATGCTCTTTACCACCTCACTCTCTTGGAAAGGATATAATTGAGAGGATAAAGTTTCAATCTTCTCTCCTGGCCAAAGACTTAGAAGTAGTGGGGTTAATGAATATTCAATTTGCAGTGAAAGATAGTGAAATATACATATTAGAGGTAAATCCGCGGGCAAGTAGAACAATACCGTTCATATCTAAAACAACAGGAATACCGCTAGCTAATCTAGCTGCAAAATTAATGATAGGTCTTAAACTATCAAACTTATCTTTTCACAGAAAAGACTTGGATTACGTAGCCGTTAAGGAAGCTGTCTTACCCTTTGATCGGCTACCCGGTAGCGATACCGTTCTAACCCCTGAAATGCGTTCAACTGGAGAAGTGATGGGTATTGCGGACAACTTCGAGGAAGCCTTTTTCAAATCGCAGATTTCTGCAGGTATGCAGTTTCCCAAATCTGGGACTGTATTTTTATCGATTAGAAATGAAGATAAAACTAAAGAAATGGCCGACGCGTGTAAAACCCTTAAGAAGATTGGTTTTAAAATTATTGCAACAAAGGGGACAAAATCCTTTTTAAGTGGGGAGGGAGTTGACAGCGTGCCTGTAAAGAAAGTCTTTGAAGGTCGGCCAAATATTGCAGATTTGCTGAGAGATAACAAAATAGATATTGTTATGAATACTACTGAGGGCAAACAATCGCTTGAGGATAGCAAAGACATTCGATATTTGGCATTGAATAATAAGCTCCCGTACTACACCACAGCTCGAGGAATTATTGCTACAATATACAGCCTAAAAGAGAATGTCAGGGGGGAAATATCTGTAAAGGCAATACAAGAATATCATTCACAGCTTATAGCTCGTTAATAACCTGTTTTTTATTAAAAAACGCTATTAAATTTTCAACCGCCAACATTCCCATTTTTGTTCTTGTTTCATGAGTTGCCGACCCAATATGAGGATAAAGGGTAGTATTTGTTAATTGCCTCAACTCAGGAGGAACATTTGGTTCATTAATAAAGACATCTAGCCCTGCGCCTGCTAGTTTTTTCTTTGCCAGCATATCTGTAAGTGCCATTTGATCAATAACATCTCCCCTCGATGTATTAATTAAAAATGATGATGGCCTTATTTTCTTCAATCTGCTCTTAGAAATAAAGTTCTTATTTCCCTTGTCGCTTGAGAGATGCAAAGAAATTACATCACTTTCTTCCAGCAAGGCATCTAAATCAAAACGAACACTCGCCTCAAATGTAAGATCCTTAACTGGGGAACGATTGTAGTAAAGGACTTTCATGCCAAATATCTCATGGGCACGCTTTGCGAAAGATTTACCTATTCTTCCCATTCCTACAATTCCGAGAATTTTTCCGCGAACATCTACTCCTAGATTCTCTGTCAACGAAAAACCTTTCCATTCATCCTGTCGCAACATTTTTTCGACTAGAAATGCATTTCGAGTAACAGATAAAAGTAAAAGTGTAGCTACATCGACAGTAGACTCCGTTAGTACGTCAGGAGTATTCGTGATAATAACATTATTTTCTTTGGCTGATTGTAAATCTATGTGGTCCACACCTACGCCGATATTTGCAATTATTTTCACTTTTTTGTTAGGGAGAGTGAGAAGCTCATCTGTAATACTGTCTGTTACAGTACAAACTATTCCGTCAGCACTTTCCATTGCTTTTCTTAATATATCGTTACTAAAAACTTTATCTTCACGATTGAATGAAACTTGAAAATATTCCTTTAGCTTTAACTCTACTTCATCAGGTATATCTCTAGTGACGATTACTTTTGGTTTCATTTAGTTTGTCTCTCTTAATGAACTCTGTTACCAATATCAGCTTTATCGTCAGGTGCGATCAAAATAATATCACCATCATTTTTGCCATCAACTCCAAGTAGCAAGACTTCTGAAATAAATGGTCCAACTTGCTTAGGCTCGAGATTTGTCACAGCTATTACTAACTTTCCTATTAGCATTTGAGTTGTATATAGAGATGTGATCTGAGCAGATGAAGTCTTAATCCCCAGTGCAGCTCCAAAATTTATCCATAGTTTATATGCTGGTTTTTTAGCTTCTGCAAAAGTTTCAGCTTTTACGATTTCTCCCACTCTCAATTCTATATCAAAAAAATCTGGCATACCTAAAAGTATCAAAATTTCAGATGTAAAGCATTAATAAAAAGGTTAAGCTTTACTTAATTCTTTTGATTTTTGCGCTGCAGCTTTTATGGCTGCTGAAAAAATTTTTTGCAGACCATTGTCCTTATTCATCATTACAGCCAATGCTTCATGTGTTGTTCCACCAGGACTGGTCACGTTTTCCCTCAATTTTTGGGGCCTCAATGATGAATTAACTATTAAACTTCCAGCACCATCGATCGTATGCTTTACCAATTTAAAAGCTTCATCGTAAGTTAGACCCAAATTTATACCAACCTCTGTCATCAACTCAGCAATCAGAAAAATGTAGGCAGGTCCCGAGCCTGAAATCGCCGTGACAGCGTCAAATTTATTCTCCTCAACAAATTTTACAGTTTCTCCAAAAGCCTCTAATAATATAGCCAAATTCTCTGACTGTTCTGCCTCAACCATTCCATTTTCTTTAAATGCTGTTACCCCTTTAAGTATCTCTGCAGGTAAGTTAGGCATAATCCTTACAATCGACTCCTCCTTTCCAACTATAGCTTCGAGTCTATTGATTTTTATCCCTGCAAGCATTGAAACGAAAGTAACGTTTTTTTTTGAAAGTGTTTTTAGCTTTAATCCAATTTCATCGAGAGTCTGGGGTTTTACTCCTATAAAGCAATAATCAAATAATACATCTGTTTTGGTATTAATATTCAACCCGTCTTTTTTTTTCTCAAGTAGCCACTTGGAGGGTTTAGGGTCATCCACATAAATGTTTTGAGGTGATATTGATTTTTTTAACCACGCATCCAAGATTGCAGACGCCATCTTACCGCAACCAATAATTTTAATCCGTTTATTAATTTTCTTTTCTGCGGTCACTTATAAATACCTAAGCATGACCTGCTATTTTTCCAAAAGCTGCTGACATAGCATCTTTTGGCATTACATCTCCCCAGCAGCTCTTTTGGAAAGTTGGATAAAATTTTTCCGTTGTTTCAACAGAAGATTTTATCCAATCTCTTAGTTCTGTATTCGAAATAATTAATTCGTCTGAAAATAATATGTTCGTATTGTAATTCATTAACTGTTCACCACTATTGTAGGTAAAGCTACCATCAACACCACTGCTATTAACTAAATTGATAATTTCATAAAGCTTTACAAGCTTTTTTCTTGGTGGCATCATTTCAAAAGTACAAATCGTTGTAAAGAGTTTTCGCGATTCATTCCAGCTGGCACTGACAGTATACTTTTTCCAACCCCCGTCTATACTAACGATTATCTCATTATCGTCATCTCTAGCGAATTCCCAATTTTCCTCATGCGCGATTAGTTCCAACGCATCTATTGGATGCGTTTCATCTAAAAATATAATTGAGTTTTCTCGTGTCATTGGGTTACTGCTCCTCTTTTTTTGTCAGTATACCCACAAAATTTAGAAATCTCTACTACAATTAGACATTCCCGCCTCATATACGCTATATATTGTAACTATTAGCTTTTTAAATTTTTCTTTCTTTTTGTAGCTGGCTTACTTTTATTCCTTAATTCCTCCACGCTAAGCTTAAGTGCTTCAAATTCTTCTCTTGTTACAAAGTCTCTATCAGCCAACCAGCCATCTAACCAGCTTTTAAAAACGTTCTCTGCTTCGTTTTTAGCTGAGTGCGCTGCGCCAAATGCATCCGCCATAACTTTAGAAAGATTATCAATAAACGGGTTTTTAAGTTGCATCGATTCTCCTTTTGTTTTTTATATTTTAACGTTAAACAAAAATATAATTAGATTTTTATTTTTTTGGAGGAAAAAATCTTTCAATATCCAAATATAAGTGAAACCGCCTTTTCCATAAATTTATTAGGTTTTAATCTTAACATTCAATGGTATGGGTTATCTTATATAGCCGGCATACTTTTAGCCTGGCTTTTAATGGCAAAGCTCGTGCAAAATAAAGATCTATGGTTTACCGGCAAGAGTATCATTGAAAGAAGTGAGGTAGATGATCTAATAACCTACATGATTGTGGGAATCATTATCGGGGGCCGGTTAGGGTATTGCTTGTTCTACGCACCTTCATATTATTTTGATAATCCCATTAGAACTATATATGTATGGGAAGGGGGCATGTCATTTCATGGAGGTTTTTTAGGGGTATTAATATCTGGGATTCTATTTGGCATTAGAAAAAAAGTCAGCTTGATGTCTTTAGGTGACTTGATTGCATTTGCATCGCCTCCAGGATTATTTTTTGGAAGAATTGCAAATTTTATTAATGGAGAGCTCTGGGGCAAACCAACAAACTCGACATTTGGAATTCAGTTTACAAAAGGTCAGGGGCAATACTGTCCAAGCTCAAATGACATACCCTGCTTCAGGCATCCGTCACAATTGTATGAAGCGTTCTTTGAGGGTATTGTATTAATGTTGATTCTTTATTATCTCGTTTTTTTCAGAAAAGCGCTTAAAATACCTGGGATCATTTTTGGCTCTTTTTTGCTTGGATATGGAGTCATAAGGTTTTCAATTGAATTCCTAAGAGAGCCTGACGCTTTTTTTATCACGAATGAAAATCCGTATGGATATGTTATTGAGTTTTTCCCAGGTATAGGAATATCAATGGGACAACTTCTAACAATTCCAATGATTATTTTTGGGCTTTTAATGATTTTTGTGGTGACCAAGCGAAATTTTGATGCAAATTGAAACAAAGATAAAAGATTTAATCAAAAAAAGTGGTCCAATAAGCCTGTCCCGATATATGGAAATATGCCTATGGGATGACGAAAACGGGTATTACACCTCCAATCAAGTATTAGGGAGACATGGTGATTTCATCACATCTCCAGAAATCTCTCAAACATTTGGTGAGCTTATAGGGCTATGGGCATTGAGTTTTTACCAGAAATTCATAGATAATAAACGTTTATGTATAACAGAGCTTGGATCTGGGAGAGGAACGCTGCTGAGGGACGCTATTAGAACTATTTGTATGGTTAGCAAAAATAAAGTTGACCTTGAGATAACAATTTTGGAAAAATCTGAGAGATTAATAGCTCTACAGAAAGAAAATCTCAAAAATAAAAATATCAAATGGATATCTGATATTAAAGGCTTGAGTTTTGAACCACAAATAATTATTGCGAATGAATTTTTTGATGCCCTTCCTATAAACCAATACGTAAGAAATAACAAAGGCTGGTACGAAAAAAAAATAACGACAAAAAATGGTAAACTCTGTTTCACTCTAGGTAATAAAATCTGGGTGCCTAGTAACAGTATTTTTTCAAATTTCAAAATAGGGGATACACTAGAGCATTCCGAACAGACCATCTCGATTTTTTCAAATATTTGCAATCATTTAATGCGATATGATGGTGTTTTGCTAGTGGTCGATTATGGAAATATTTCAGGTATTGGGGACACCCTTCAAGCAGTAAGCGACCATAAATTTAGTAGTATTTTGGAAAAACCAGGGAAAAGTGATTTAACCTCGCACGTTAATTTCAAGCTCCTAAAAGAAATAGCCATTAAAAAAAATTTGTATGTTTCGCCAGTCAAAGAGCAGCAAAACTTTCTTCTGGAGCTTGGAATAAAGGAACGCTTAAAAAGCTTAACCAAAAATGTCAGCTCGACCATAGCAGAAAGAGTCGAAACCGAAGTAAAGAGACTAATTGATCCTGACAAAATGGGTTCCCTTTTTAAAGTTATTGCGATAACAAAAACAAAAAGACATCTAGAAGGCCTGAACTAGTATGGTTAATATGTTCAAAAGTAAAAACTTGCAATCTGTTAAGCATGGTTTTTTTAGTAGACTTGGTGGAGTCTCTACGGGCTTATATTCAAGTTTGAACTTGTCGGAGAAAACAACCGATAGCAAGGCTAATATTTTTGCAAATAGGGCGTTAGTTATGGATGAGCTGGATATTTCGAGTCAAAAAGTTTTCTTTCCAAACCAACAACATACAAGCAATGTGGTACTCATTGATAAGACAACTGACTTTAATACAGTAAGTCGTAAACCGGTAGATGCCGTAATTACCAATCTAAAGGGTACTGGGGTCGGAATACTTACCGCTGACTGCTCTCCTATCTTGGCTCATGAAAGCGAAAGCGGTTATATCTTGGCTATTCACGCAGGTTGGAAAGGAGCTCTTGCAGGAATTTGTGAAAATGCCTTAAATTCTCTTAAAGATCTTGGCGTCGATATAAAGAAAATTTCAGTTGCGATTGGTCCAACAATTTCCACTAAGTGCTATGAAGTAAAGTTAGACTTTATTGAAGCCTTTATAAGGACTAATCCATATTTCGAAAACTTTTTTTTCAAAGAAGATGGTACTTATTTTTTTGATCTTACTTTATTTATCGAAAGTAGATTCAATCTGTTTGGAGTTTATGATATACATAATCTTGGTCTGTGTACATATGGAAATCCTGAATTATTTTTTTCAAATAGAAGGGCCTATCATAAATCTGAGAGAGACTTTGGTCGAATGGCTTCAATAATTTGTTTGTAACCTATGAAAAAAATTGAGGATAATATGTCTCCAAAAAAAAGTAAACTTTTAATAATTGGTTCAGGTCCAGCTGGCTATACGGCCGCAGTGTATGCTTCGCGCGCGATGTTATCACCAATTCTCTTTCAGGGAATACAGCCAGGTGGACAGCTTACAATAACTACAGAGGTTGAGAATTGGCCAGGAGAAAAAGAAATACTTGGGCCAGACTTAATGAAAAATATGGAAGACCATGCGCGTAATCTGGGATGTGAAATAATTTCCGAACATGTTTCAAAAGTAAATCTTACAGAACGACCCTTCTTTGTTGAAACGGATAGTGGTGCACAATATTTGACAGAGTCAGTAATTTTAGCGACAGGGGCACAAGCAAACTGGCTAGGACTCGATAATGAAGAAAAATATAAAGGCTTTGGCGTTTCGGCGTGTGCAACATGTGATGGTTTTTTCTATAGAGATAAGATAGTTGCGGTAATAGGTGGAGGAAATATGGCTGTTGAAGAGGCAATATTTCTAACAAAGTTCGCCTCGAAAGTTTATTTAATCCATAGAAGAGATGAGCTAAGGGCAGAAAAAATCTTACAAAAACGTCTCTTTGAAAATGAAAAAATAGAAGTCATGTGGAATAAGCAAGTAACGGACGTATTGGGGGAAGATAACCCTCTAGGAGTGACCGGAATTCAGATAAAAGACACGTTAAGCAACCAATTATCTGAAATAGCTTGCTCAGGAGTCTTTGTAGCAATCGGGCATTCCCCATCATCAAATCTTATTAAGAATCAGCTAAAGACTTTTGATACTGGTTATGTGTCTACTGTTCCTGGAACTACAAAAACTTCTATTCCTGGAGTTTTCGCGGCTGGAGATTTAGTGGATAATGTTTACAGGCAAGCGGTAACTTCTGCTGCGATGGGATGTATGGCCGCTTTAGATGCTGAAAAATACCTCAGTGGTATCAACAATGAAAGTTGAGAAAGGCATCCAAATATCCGTAGTGATGGGAAGCCAATCAGATTGGCAAACCATGCAAGAGGCATGCGATTTATTGGAAAAGCTTGACGTTTCTTTCGAAAAGAAAATAGTATCTGCGCACAGAACTCCAGACAGGTTGTATGATTACGCTAATTCGTTAAGGAAACGAAGAGTAAAAGTTGTGATTGCTGGTGCTGGAGGCGCAGCACATCTACCGGGAATGATTGCTTCAAAAACTAATATCCCAGTAATCGGAGTACCTATAAGCGCGACCGACCTTAGAGGAGTTGATAGTCTTTATTCAATAGTACAAATGCCGAGAGGTTACCCAGTTGCAACTATGGCAATTGGTGCACCAGGCGCTTTCAACGCTGCCATCTTTGCTATACAGATTTTAGCACTTTCTGATAAGATCATTAGCCAGAAAATTCAAGATTGGCGTAATGATATAACAACCAGAGTAAAAGATGCGCCTGAATAAGACTATTGGCATTCTCGGCGGAGGACAATTAGCGAAAATGCTTGCGATAGCTGCAGCTAACTTAGGTTTTAATATAAATATATATTGTCCTGATAGAGACTGTCCTGCAGCACAAGTGGCTAGCAAAGTGATATTTGGTAACTATGACGACTCTGACAACCTAGTCGCTTTTGCAAAAAATGTAGATATTCTAACCTATGAATTTGAAAACATAGATACAAAAGCATTAGAAGAATTAGATCAGCAAGTTGAGATAAGACCTTCTATAAAAGCACTTAAAATCTCACAGGATCGCTATACTGAAAAAAGTTATCTTAATTCTTTAGGGATTAAAACTACACAATTTTACAAAATTGATTCGGTTGCTGATATAGAAAAACTTCTAAATAGACTTAAGAAACCAATTCTTATAAAGACACGTAGGCTAGGTTACGATGGGAAGGGACAAGTTTTAATCAAAAATCAAGATGACATAAACAAATATTTTCTTGGGAAGAGCCTTGCTCCATCCATAGCTGAGGAAGTAATAAGTTTTGATAGGGAATTATCCATAATAATAGTACGAGATAAAAAAGGAAACATTAAAGCTTTTGAACCTGGAGAAAATGTGCATGAACATGGAATTTTGCTAACTACAACACTACCCACTTCAACGAGTGAAGTGCTTAAAAATAACGCTACTATCATCGCAAAAAAAATAGTGAACGATCTAGGTTATATCGGAGTTATGGGAGTAGAATTTTTTTTAAAAGAACAAGGACTTTATGTTAATGAAATCGCACCAAGAGTACATAACTCTGGGCATTGGACGATGGATGGCAGTTACTCCAGCCAATTTCAGCAACACATCCGGGCAATTATGGACTTGCCCCTGCTATCAACCGAGAGACATTCTGACGTTATAATGTATAACTTAATTGGAACAGTAACTAGCAATCTCGTAAACAATGAATTAGCAAAAGTTTATATCTATGGAAAGAAAGATGTACTTCCTGGAAGAAAAATGGGTCATGTAAATTTAATAAAAAAAAAGGGGAGCTGAACTCCCCTTTTTCAATAGTGACATTTTCTAAAGCTTACATCATGCCGCCCATGCCGCCCATGCCGCCCATGCCGCCCATGTCGGGCATTGCTGGAGCAGCAGACTTAGGCTCTGGTTTGTCAGCAACCATTGCTTCAGTCGTAATGAGCAGTCCCGCAACGGATGAAGCATCCTCAAGAGCAGTACGCACAACCTTTGCAGGATCTATTACTCCAAATTTGAACATATCGCCATACTGTTCAGTCTGTGCATTAAAGCCATGGGTCATATCAGAGGACTCTCGGATCTTCCCTGCAACAACAGAACCATCTACACCTGCATTCTCTGCGATTTGTCTTAGTGGAGCTTCTAAGGCTCTGGCCACAATCTTTACACCAGCTTCCTGATCAGGGTTTTCGGTCTTTACTTTATCAAGCTTCTTTGCTGCTTGTATTAAAGCAGTGCCACCACCTACAATGACGCCTTCTTGGACCGCGGCTCTGGTTGCATTTAGAGCATCATCTACTCGATCTTTTCTCTCTTTCACTTCAACTTCGGTAGCGCCTCCAACTCTTATGACTGCAACACCACCAGCGAGCTTTGCTAGTCGTTCCTGGAGCTTTTCCTTGTCGTAGTCGGAAGTTGTTTCTTCTATTTGTGCTTTGATCTGAGCTACTCTTGCTTCGATCTCTGATTTATCGCCTGAGCCATCTACAATTGTAGTGTCATCCTTGTTGATTGAGATTTTTTTAGCTGTGCCAAGCATATCCATAGTCACATTTTCTAGTTTCATTCCTAAATCTTCTGAAATCAACTGACCACCAGTCAAAATGGCGATATCCTGTAGCATAGCCTTTCTTCGGTCGCCAAAACCTGGAGCTTTTACAGCGGCAATTTTCAACCCCCCCCTAAGCTTATTTACAACCAGGGTAGCTAACGCTTCGCCCTCAACGTCTTCTGCAATTATCAGTAATGGCTTACCTGACTGGATAACTGTCTCTAAAAGTGGAACCATTGGTTGGAGAGAAGATAGCTTTTTTTCGTGCAACAAAACCAAGCAATCTTCGAGCTCTGTGATCATCTTGTCAGCATTTGTTATAAAATAGGGTGATAGATAACCTCTATCAAACTGCATACCTTCAACCACATCAGTTTCTGTTTCAAGACCCTTGTTTTCTTCTACAGTAATAACACCCTCGTTACCAACTTTTTGCATGGCGTCTGCTATTTGCTTGCCAATCTCAGCTTCGCCATTAGCAGAGATAGTGCCCACCTGAGCAACCTCTGCAGAGTCTTTCACTGGTCTTGACATAGCTTTGATTTCTTCGACAACCTTCGTAACCGCGGCATCTATACCACGCTTAAGATCCATAGGATTCATGCCTGCTGCAACTGATTTTAGTCCTTCTCTCACAATGGCCTGCGATAATATGGTTGCAGTCGTTGTCCCATCGCCTGCGGTATCATTGGTTTTTGATGCGACCTCTTTGACCATCTGAGCTCCCATGTTTTCGAATTTATCTTCGAGCTCAATTTCCTTTGCAACTGTAACGCCGTCCTTTGTTATCCTAGGAGCGCCAAAAGACTTGTCTATGACAACGTTTCTTCCCTTTGGCCCAAGTGTTACCTTCACTGCGTTAGCAAGTATGTCTACACCTTTTAACATTCTTGTACGTGCATCTATTTCAAATTTTACTTCTTTTGCTGCCATTTCTAGGCTCCTCAGTTTGTGTTGTTAAAAAATTTCTTAGGAAATTAATCCCAAAATATCACTTTCCTTCATGATGAGTAATTCCTCACCATCGATCTTTACTTCAGTTCCTGACCATTTGCCGAATAAGATCTTGTCGCCTGATTTCAATTCCATCGGAATTAATTTTCCCGCATCATCTCTAGCACCGGCGCCAACTGATACAACCTCACCTTCTGCAGGTTTTTCTTGTGCAGAGTCAGGGATGATTAGTCCACCAGATGTTTTGTCTTCACTATCAACTCTACGAACCACAACACGGTCGTGCAAAGGTTTAAAAGCCATTAAGAATCTCCTCATATAAAATATAAAACAAGGGTATGTTAACCTCTAGAAGAGTGACATCCCCACCTTGCGGTCTTATTTATGCAAGATTTCTTGCTTGTCAATATCTCTAATCAATTTTTTTCAAATTTTTTTCAAATTTTATGAGATTGAGGTTCTTGCATTTTCTATTTTTATATTTTATGACCTCAAAAGGAAAAATTTGGCGCTCAATTTGAAAGTTCAGTTCCTTTGACAAAGTTTATAAAAACCTTCTCTGAAATATCAGATAAATATTCTGCCGTTATCTGTGACCTGTGGGGGTGTTTACATAACGGGGTTAAAAGCTTTCCGGCAGCTCTTAAAGCACTTGAGGATTTCAAGACTTCAAAAGGCATCGTTATACTGGTAACGAATGCACCTAGACCAATTGCAAACGTGGAATATCAAATAGCAAATCTTGGGATCAAAAAAAATCATTATGATATGCTTTTAACATCTGGAGAGCTCACATCTGCGTATATAAATAAAACTTCTAAGAATAAGTTAAACATTTTTCATATCGGAGGAAAACGACACCACAGTGTTTACAAAGATATGATTAATGAACAAAAGATATCGATTAATATCAAAACCATTGTTGATGCTGATCTAATTGTTTGCACCGAACCATTCGATCCATCAAAAGATCAGCTTTCTGATTACGAGAGTACCTTTAAGGCCGGAATAGATAAAAACCTGACCCTCTTATGTGCAAATCCTGACTTGGTGGTCGATGTAGGTGAAATAAGAGAAATGTGTGCAGGTTCACTCGCATCAATGTATGAGAAAATGGGTGGTAAAGTAATTTATTTTGGAAAACCTTATAATAATGTCTACCAAGAGGTATATTCTTTTTTGAATAAAGGTGACAAGACCAAAGAAGGATCGGTTTTATGCATAGGAGATGGACTAAATACCGATATTAGAGGAGCAAATAATGAGAAACTTGATTCCCTTCTAGTAGTTGGAGGGCTACTAAAAAATAGGCATTTGATAAAAAAAAAAAACCGCACATTTATCGATGAAATAAAATTAAGTCAAACCATAAACGAACATAAAGTGCACGTAGATTATGCCATCAAATTTTTTGAGTAAAAACGCATATGTTTTTGTTAGTCATTTAACAGTCTTAGCCGTCCAAGTATGAAAAACATTATACAAAAAGGAACAATATGTGTAGAGGACTTGGAAATTGGAATGAGTAGAATGCTTAAACGGAAAATAACGCAAAACGATATTCTACTATTTTCAAAAGTCTCCGGTGATGAAAACCCAGTGCACTTAGATGAAGAATATGCTCAGCAAACAATATTTGGTAGGCGAATTGCACACGGTATGCTAACTGCAAGCTTAATTTCAGCAGTAATTGCAGAGCAGTTGCCTGGGCATGGAACTGTCTATTTAAGTCAAACTCTGAGATTCGTAAGACCAGTACTCCCTGGTCAATTCGTCACAACCACAGTATTAGTAACCCACATAGAATACTCAAATAGACGTGTTACTTTAGATTGTGCGTGTAAAGTGGATGAAAAAATAGTATTAGCTGGAGAAGCACTTGTCTTAGCTCCAAGTAGAAAGTTTGACTAGGAACGAACATGTTGATTTTTAACAGTATAGAAAACATTCCAAAAGATGATAATGGTTATTCTGTTGCTATAGGTAACTTTGATGGCATGCATTTAGGTCATCAGTCAGTTATCGATATTGCAAGAAAAACACGTGGTAAATCTTCTGTGGGCGTAGTAACATTCGAACCTCACCCTAGACAATACTTTCAAAAAAATCATTCCATATTTAGGCTAATGAAATCAGAAACACGAAAGAGGTTCTTAGAATCTTTCAAAGTCGATGCTCTTTTTGAACTGCCCTTTGACTATTCTTTAGCAAACTTATCACCAAAGGATTTTGTGGAGACCGTATTACTAGAAAAGTTAAATGTAAGAAATATTGTGGTTGGTCCAGATTTCAGGTTTGGAAAGAACAGGGAAGGGTCTGTAAATTTATTGAAGAGCTATCAAGAAAAGAAAAAACTGGGCTTGCATATCGCTAATCCTTTTATGATTGAAGGTAAAGTCGTATCTTCAAGTGAACTAAGAAAAAAGCTAGCTGAGGGTTCCGTTATTGAAGTAACTAGGATGCTCTCCCGTTATTATGAAATTGATGGCATAGTAGAAAAGGGTTTTCAGAGAGGCAGAAAGCTTGGTTTTCCAACAATAAATATTGGGTTGAAAAATACAATTGTCCCCAAACACGGTGTATATGCCGTATTAATTAAGATTTTATCTAACAATAAGCAAAGAACTTTAAAAGGAGCAGCATCAATAGGATCAAGACCAACCTACGGAGACTATGAGCCCAATATTGAGGTTTTTATATTTGATTTTGATGAAAATATATATGGAGCATATGTTTCTATTTCACTAGTTAAATTCATCAGACCTGAACTGAAGTTTAACTCAGAGGTTGAACTGATTTCACAAATGAAAGAAGATTGTAGAATAATAAAAGATTATCTTGATAATGACTAATTTAAGAAAACTCTTCTGGGAAAAGTATACCCTTGATCAGTTAAACTCTGCTGAGTGGGAAGCTTTGTGTGATGGTTGCGCAAAGTGCTGTTTGTTGAAAATTACAGATGAGAAGAATATTTTTATCACAAACATATCATGTAAAAAGCTTAAAGTTGATAGTTGTAGGTGTAGTGATTACCCAAACAGAGAAAAAAATGTAAAAGACTGCTTAAAACTTACCAAAGACAATTTACACAAAAATGCAAAATTTTTACCTTCGAGTTGTAGTTATAGGTTGATAGCTGAAGGAAAGTCTTTGCCTCGGTGGCACTATCTAATAAGTAATGAAAAAGAGCGCGTTCATAAGCTGAATCATTCAATTCAAAGTTATTGCATCTCAGAAACCGTGGTTGAAAAAGAAAATTATGAAGATCATATTCTGGCTGAAATCACTGAGGAGTGTTGATTTTATAAATCCTTAAAAAATTATAAAAAAGACCAAAGAAAGGTTATCCTTTTTCTTTTATAAAAATTAAAAAGGTATAGGATATTTCTCAGAAAAAGGTAGTTCAAATGATCCCAAATGGAAAGCTCAAGATTATATCTGGAAACTCTAATGTTTCATTAGGAAAAAGTATTTGTAAAAGAATAGGCTTATTGTTTGGGACTAAAGTCAAACCGGTTAAGGCTCGCGTGGAAAGATTCAGCGACCAGGAAGTTTTTGTAGAGGTTTTCGAAAACGTCCGTGGTGAAGATATGTTTATAGTGCAGTCAACTTCTAACCCTGCAAATGATAATCTTATGGAACTACTTATAATTGCCGATGCGCTTAAGAGATCTAGTGCAAGTAGAGTTACGGCAATAATCCCATATTTTGGGTATGCAAGACAAGATAGAAGAACAAAAGCTAGGACCCCTATAAGCGCAAAACTAGTCGCAAATCTTCTTGCACAAGCTGGAATAAATAGGGTGCTTACATTAGACTTGCATGCCGCCCAAATTCAGGGTTTCTTCGATATCCCAGTAGATAATCTCTACGCATCACCGATTTTTGCAATTGATATACGACATAACTTTGCAAAAAACAAAAACATTACCATCGTTTCACCAGATGTTGGTGGCGTGTCTCGTGCAAGAGAGCTTGCTGAAAAAATAGACGTCGATTTAGCGGTGGTAGATAAGAGAAGAAGCGCTCCTGGCGAAATCAACTCCATGACTATTATTGGAGAAGTATCAGGCCAAACTTGCATTCTGGTTGATGATATTTGTGATACAGCGGGTACTTTAATCAAATCAGCCGAACTACTTATTGAAAAGGGTGCAAAAGAGGTTCATGCATATATTACTCATGGAGTTCTGTCCGGAGAAGCAATAGATAGAATTTCGAACTCCAACCTTAGTTCAATGGTTATAACGGATACCATTGAACCAACCGAAGTTGTATCAAAATGTCCTAAAATTCGTATAATCACTGCTGCGCCTCTTTTGGCTCACGCAATGTTAAATATATCTAACGAAAGCTCTGTTTCTTCGCTGTTTAGCGAAGAGTCTCTAAAACCTATTTATGAGGGTCTTTATTCAAACTGACCAAAGCAGTTAAGGTAGAAATCGCCTTATAAAGATTAGAGAAGCAAAAAATAAACACCCAGCAAACAGAAATGGTGCACCAGGAATATAAAAAAACGACTCCTGAGAGGCTCCTTTGCTGAAGATATAACTCATGGAAATAGGACCAATTATAGAGGTTAACCCGACAATACTATTTAAAATTCCTTGTAGCAAACCCTGGTCCATTTCAGGAATTTGATTTGACAAAAATGCTTTTAATGTCGGGCTAACCATTTCAGACAAAGCCGCTATAGGTATTATGGCAAAAACGAATAATTCAAACCTTATGAAACCAAATGAAAATAACGCAAAAATTCCACACACTAACGATAGGGACATAAGATTCTTTGTTGAAAGCCTATCAAAAAATTGCAATCGTATTACAAATGCTTGGACAATAAATAATAAGAACCCGTAACATGCCAAAGTAAAGCCTATCATCCCTGAAGACCATCCAAACACTTCTCTCCCCCAAAAACTCCATGTCGCCGGATAAACTGTATTTGCAAAAGCGATAAGGAAGAAAGAAAAAAATAACCCTTTCAGAGCGCGTATCTTGAATATGTTTAATATGTTAAAAAAAGGATTTAGTTTTTTAAGAGCGAAGTTTTTTGACCGAAACTTAAGTGTCTCCGGAAGTAAAAATAGGCATAGAAAAAAGTTGAGAAACGATAATAATGCCGATAGGAAGAAGGGAGCCCTGACGCTGATCTCACCCATTAATCCTCCGACAACTGGGCCTAATATGAAACCCAATCCAAAAGCTGCTCCAATAATAGCAAAGTTCTTCTTCTTATCTCTAGCATTTGAGATGTCTGCTAGATAGGCAGTGCCTGTAGCTATTGTTCCCCCTGCTATACCTCCAATTATTCTCCCAATAAACAAGATCCAAATAGTTTCGGCAAATCCCATCACCAAATAATCCAGAGCCAGTAGTAAAGACGCTAAGAGCAATACAGGACGTCTTCCAAAAATATCTGATAAACTCCCAATCGTGGGTGAAAAAAAAAATTGCATCAGAGCGTAGGACGAGGATAGTAAACCTCCCCAAAAAGCAGCTTTTGCATTTTCATTGATACCAACCTCACTCAACAGATCTGGTATTATAGGGAATATTATTCCGATACCTATGATATCGAGTAAAACAACACTGAAAATGAGAGCGATTCTTATATCTTTAAACAAGGGCAATTCTCATTTTCTTTAAAGAAATTTTAATGGCTAGGCTTGTTTTAATGCCTCTTCAAGGTCATTTTTTCTTAATCCCAAGTCATCTATATTAACAGTGTCTCCAGCAGATAATTTATTATCAATTTCAGAAATAAGAGCTAATATATCTTCCTTCCCTACTTTATCGCCTTCAATAGCCAAGTCCACCAGTACCGATACCATGTTATTAGTAACCTCCACAATTCCTCCTGAAACAAAATATTTTTGTTTCTTGCTGGTTCCATCGGAAAATTCCAAAAAGCCAGGACGGATACTGCTAATACAAGGTGCATGATCAGACAGAACTAAAAAATCACCAACCATTCCAGGCACTAAAACATTTTCAACTTCACCTTCGAAAACTTTACTCTCTGCCGATATTACAGATAACTGGAATTTGTTTATCATGTTCTTTGCCTTTGAAGATTTTATGCAACGTCAGCTGCTGTCTTTTCCGCTTTCTCAATAACTTCGTCAATGCCACCAACCATGTAAAAGGCTGACTCTGGAAGATGGTCAAATTCTCCAGCTACAACCCTCTTAAAGCTGTCAATGGTCACATCGAGTGGAACCTGTTTACCGTCAGAACCCGTAAACACTTTCGCAACGTCAAAAGGCTGAGACAAAAATCTTTGAATTTTCCTTGCCCTTGCGACAGTCAATTTGTCATCTTCAGATAGTTCATCCATACCCAATATTGCAATAATGTCTTGAAGAGATTTATATCTTTGAAGAATTCCTTGTACATCTCTAGCCACATTATAATGGTCTTCACCTACTATTTGTGGGTCTAGTATCCTGCTGGTAGAATCCAGTGGGTCTACTGCCGGATATATACCGATCTCAGATATTGCTCTACTCAAAACTGTGGTTGCATCTAAATGAGAAAAGGATGTCGCTGGTGCAGGATCTGTGAGATCATCAGCTGGAACATAAATGGCCTGTACTGATGTTATAGATCCTGATTTGGTCGACGTTATTCTTTCTTGTAATGCGCCCATATCCGTGGCTAATGTGGGCTGGTAACCCACAGCTGAAGGAATTCGTCCCAAAAGAGCAGACACTTCTGAGCCAGCTTGGGTAAAACGAAAGATGTTATCAACGAAAAACAACACGTCTGTCCCAGATTGATCTCTGAATTGCTCAGCTAAAGTTAGACCCGTTAATCCTACTCTTGCTCTAGCTCCTGGGGGCTCATTCATCTGCCCATAGACAAGCGCAACCTTAGACTCTTCAAGCTTTTCTGGATTTATAACTCCTGATTCGATCATTTCGTGATAAAGATCGTTACCTTCCCTAGTTCTTTCTCCAACTCCGGCAAAAACTGAAAAACCTGAGTGTACTTTTGCAATGTTATTAATTAATTCCATGATCAAAACCGTTTTTCCAACACCAGCTCCACCGAAAAGCCCTATTTTTCCACCTTTCGAGTACGGGCACAACAGATCGATGACTTTTATACCAGTAACTAGTATCTCAGTTTCAGTCGCTTGAGCAGAGAACTCCGGCGCGTCTTGGTGAATAGGCCTTGTTTCCTTCTGGCTGACTTTCCCTTTTTCATCAACCGGATCACCAACAACATTCAATATTCTACCAAGCGTTGCATTTCCAACTGGGACACTTATGGGACTTCCTTTATCAGATACCTTTGTACCTCGGACCAAACCCTCAGTGCTATCCATAGCAATTGTTCTAACTGAGTTCTCACCTAAGTGCTGAGCAACCTCTAAAATCAATCTTGATCCATTGTTATCTGTCTCAAGAGCATTCAGAATGGCAGGCAAATGATTTTCAAACTTTACATCTACAACAGCTCCAATAACCTGAGTTATAACTCCTAATTCCTTTGACATCTTCAACTCCTGTTTAATTAATTTAAAGTGCTTCCGCACCAGAAATGATTTCAATTAGTTCGTTCGTAATAGCCGCTTGTCTAGATCGATTAAAATCTATTGTTAACTTATCGATCATTTCACCTGCATTACGAGTTGCATTATCCATGGCTGCCATCCTTGATCCCTGTTCAGAGGCTGCATTTTCTTGAAGAACAGAGAAAATGGAAGTAGCAATGCTTTTAGGTATTATTTCGTTTAATATTTCATCTTCGTCAGGTTCAAAATTAAAGCTCACGTTACCGGTGTCAGCTTCTTTTTCGTTGAATGATACAGGTAATAATTTGAATGAGCTAGGTATTTGGGAAATAACAGAAGCAAACTTATTGTAAAAAATTTCTGCGACTTCATATTCACCATTATCAAACCTCGATATGAGATCTATTGATATTTTTCTGGCCGTTTCTATTGTAATATTTTTTTCGTTACTAAGATCTACATGGCCAATAAACAGACTGTCGAACTCTCTATTAAGTTGTTCTCTGCCCTTCTTTCCAATTGTTAGTATCTTTATCTCTTTATTCTGGCTTGTCAGCTCCGCTATTCTCGTCTTAGCCAGCTTTACTATTGAAGAGTTAAATCCACCACATAAACCTCTTTCAGCAGTCGCTATAATTAAAAGAAACTTTTTACTATCACCCCCATCCCCTAGATACTTATTATCTAAGGTAGTATTCTTAACACTCGAAGCTAAATTTGACACTATAGCACGCATTTTTTCGGCATATGGCCTGCCTCTTTCTGCTTGCTCTTGCGCTTTTCTAAGTTTTGCTGCAGCAACCATCTGCATAGCTTTAGTAATTTTTCTAGTGGACTTAACACTATCAATCCGTAATTTTAAGTCTTTGAGGTTGGGCATTTTTTTATTTTTGACTAAATCTGTTTATTTAAAAAATTATCTAAAAGTGATTTGATGTTGCTTTCAATTTCACCTTCTATTTTTTGGTCATTCGTTGTCAACTCCTCGACCAGTGATTTCCCCTCTGATCTTAAATAGTTCACTAAGTTTTTCTCAAAACTTGTAACTTCCTTTACATCTATTTTATCTAAGTAACCTTTTGTTCCCGCATAAATAACGATGACTTGCTCCGCGTTAGTTAACGGAGAGTATTGAGGCTGCTTTAATAATTCTGTCAACCTGGCTCCTCTATTTAAAAGTGCTTGTGTGCTTGCATCTAAATCTGACCCAAATTGAGCAAACGCTGCCATCTCTCTATACTGAGCTAACTCAAGTTTAATTGAACCAGCCACTGATTTCATAGATTTCGTTTGCGCTGATGATCCAACTCGGGAGACAGAGAGCCCTGTATTAACGGCGGGACGGATACCTTGATAAAATAACTCGGTTTCCAAGAATATTTGACCATCTGTAATGGAGATCACGTTAGTAGGTATGAATGCTGACACATCACCTCCTTGCGTTTCAATTATTGGCAAAGCCGTTAACGACCCTGATCCATTATCTTCATTCAGTTTTGCAGATCTTTCGAGTAGTCGGGAGTGTAAGTAAAATACGTCCCCAGGATAAGCTTCTCTACCAGGTGGCCTTCTCAGAAGAAGGGACATCTGCCTGTAAGCAACGGCTTGCTTTGAAAGATCATCATATATGATTAGAGCATGCTTACCATTATCACGAAAAAACTCTGCCATGGCTGTTGCTGAATATGGTGCTAAAAACTGCATCGGAGCGGGATCAGAAGCTGTTGCTGCTACCACAATAGAATACTCAATGGCGCCTGTTTCTTCTAATTTTTTTACCAGTTGTGCTACAGTTGACCTTTTTTGCCCTATCGCTACGTAAACGCAATACAGTTTTTTACTCTCATCCGTTCCTGCAGATTCATTATAGGTTTTTTGATTAAGGATAGCGTCTACCGCAACAGCGGTTTTCCCGGTCTGTCTATCTCCTATTATTAGTTCTCTTTGCCCTCTTCCGATAGGGATCAATGAGTCCACCGACTTTAGCCCTGTTGCCATTGGTTCGTGCACGGATTTGCGGGGAATAATTCCTGGAGCCTTAACGTCAGCCACTGATCTCTTTTTAGATTTTATAGGCCCTTTTCCATCAAGCGGATTACCTAACCCGTCAACAACTCTTCCCAGCAACTCCATACCTACAGGAACATCCACAATCGAACTGGTTCTCTTGACAAGATCTCCTTCTTTTATGTCTCTATCAGAACCAAAAATAACTACTCCGACATTATCGATCTCTAGGTTTAGCGCCATCCCCATTGTACCGCCCGGGAACTCAACCATTTCACCAGCTTGAACTTTCTCGAGGCCATACACGCGTGCTATTCCATCCCCAACAGATAAAACTTTTCCAACTTCTGCTACTTCAGTATCGTTACCGAAGTTTTTTATCTGTTCCTTTAATATCTTCGATATCTCAGATGCTTGAATGTTCATAGTAATCAACCTCTTTTCAAAATATTTTTTATACTCTCAAGTTTTGAATTTACACTCGAGTTAAACAAAAATGATCCAACTTTCAATTCGAGTCCAGCAATTATATCAGGATCGTTCTCTGCCTCAAGCCTTACAACTCGCTTTGTAATCTTTTCTATGGATTTTTTTATTTCTTCTACATTTTCACTGCTCACTTTTTTTGCTGTCCTGATTTGAACTATCAGTTCGTTCTTGCTCATTGAACAGAGACTCAAAAAATCCTCACTAAAATTCACCAAATCGTAACCTCGGCCTTTTTTTATCATCAGACATATCGTATTATAAAGATGCTTAGGTAGCTTTAATTTCTTACTAACTGCATTGAATACATTTTCTTGATCGCTTGATGAAAAAGTTGGATTTCTCAAGAAATCATTTAACCCGTTATTCGATTTTAAAATCTTAAGAAGATTGAGCACATGTTTTTCTAGCTCGTTATTAGTCTTTCCCTCCGTACCTAAAGAAAACAGGGCGAGTGCATATCTTGCCGATGGCTTTGAGTTTATCTCACTGACTTCTTGCAAATAGATCACCTTGAGTTGATTTATAGTACGAATGGTGTCGTAAAAACGACTGCAACTCCTAAATAACAGAGCATATCAAATATGACAAGTTGTTGGTTGCTCTTTTTTGAATTTTTTTAAATATGGTTTGGCGTCAAGATTTAGACATTGTGGAAACTGGAACTTTAACTGCGCTAAAATAGCGGCTTACCTTAGATGATTTTACTTTCTTTACCGCATAAATGTCTTTTCTTGCCTCTACAACAAGGAGGCCTCCTAAAAAGAAACTATTTAACTTCCTTCCCAGTTTTTCCCATAAAAATAGTGATTTCAGCCAATACCCCCCCTTTGCAGGAAACCCATAAAGATTTGGGGTTATACTATCGATTTGAAATTGATTTTTTCGAAGTAATGAAGTCAGTTGTGAGATTGAATAAGGTTTGCCGTATCCAAATGGAGTGCTATCTGACCTTGCCCAAAAACCTGTTCTGTTCGGCACGAGGATAACAAGCTTCCCACTATCTTTTAATACACGACGCACCTCTTGTAACAAAAGATCTTGATTATCACTCATCTCTAAGCCATGCGATATCAAAATCAAATCTGCCGAAGACGTATTCACGGGCCAAGATACTTCATCTACAAGAGCACTAACGCTTTTGGACTTTTCTGGCCAAGAAACAACGCCTTGTTCACTTGGCATCAACAAGAGGAAATCTTTGTTTTCCCCTTCTGTAAATTTATTTTCAAGAAATGGACATGCAAAGCCAAAGCCGATAGTCAAAGATCCCGCATCAGTCTCAATTTTTGCTCCCAAAACTCTATTTATTAATTCCTTCGTGGTTCTCCCTAACTCGGAACCACTATAGAACTCTTGCAATTCAATAACATCCAATCTCATTATTAGTATTCCAACATTGCTATATCTGTGAAGTTCTTGCTAATATGTTAATCCATAAATAAAAAGGATCCGAAAAATATGTCTTCTATTGAAATTATTCCCTGCCTATCTGATAACTATGCTTATATCATAAGAGATGAACAAACAAATAAGAATATTTTGGTAGATGCACCGGAACACGTATCCATCGAAAGGTATCTGGATGATAAAGATATGAGCCTCGATTTTATACTAATCACCCATCATCATAGTGACCACATAGACGGAATAAATCATTTAAAACTTAAATATTCACCCAGGGTTATTGGCGCGAAGAGAGATAGGCATAGGCTCCCACAATTAGACATTGAAGTAGAAGAAGGTAAGCAATTAACAATAGGATCAAAAACGTTTGATATTTATGATGTTGACGGACATACGATGGGGCACATAGCTTACAGCTTGTTAGAGGACAAAGCACTATTTACAGGCGACTCATTAATGGTAATGGGCTGTGGAAGACTATTTGAGGGAAGTCCAGAGGATATGTGGAAAAGCCTTGAAAAGCTCAAGCAACTTCCAGAAGACTTTATGGTTTATTCAGGGCATGAGTATACAAAATCAAACCTTGAATTTGCTGTAACAGTAGATCCACAAAATGAAAAACTAATATCCAGAAGAACAAAGGAATTAGAACTGCTCCAAAAAGGGCTCCCTACAATACCCTCGACACTGAGAGAAGAATTGGACACTAATCCTTTTTTAAGAGAAAGCGAGCTGTCAATTATAGATCACTTGGACATGGCAAATCTAGATCCAATCTCTAGATTTGCCAAAATAAGAGCGTTAAAAGATAACTTTTAATATTTTTTTGAATTTTGGTTTAAATGAATAATAATATAGGTTAAAGATTATTTAGAAAGGATTCATATGCCCTCATTTTCGAGTTCTCTTGAAAAAAGCATACATAGTGCTCTTAAGTTAGCAAATGAAAGGAATCATGAGCTCGCAACACTAGAACATCTACTTCTTGCGTTGCTTGATGAAAAAGACGCATCAAATGTATTAAATGCGTGTAATGTCAATGTAGACTTGCTCAGGAATAACATAGAGAATTTTCTAAATAATGAACTAGGCAGTTTAGTTACCGAAGTCGAAGGCAGCGAAGCAGTTCCGACAACTGGGTTTCAAAGAGTAATCCAACGCGCTGCAATTCACGTACAGAGTTCTGGAAGGAATGAAGTAACAGGAGCTAATGTTTTGGTAGCGATTTTTGCAGAAAGAGAAAGTCACGCAGCCTTTTTTCTCCAAGAGCAAGAAATGACTAGGTACGATGCAGTGAATTTCATTGCACACGGTGTATCGAAAAATCCCAACTTTGAAGAAACGAAGGAGCTAGAAGAGGGAGATCAAAAGGATGCTACTGATAACCCTAATCATAACGCTGAAAAGGAAACTGCTCTCTCAAAATACTGTGTTAACCTTAATGAAAAATCCAAGAAAGGTGATATAGATCCGCTGATAGGAAGAAATTTAGAGGTTGAAAGATGCATCCAGATTCTTTGCAGAAGAAGAAAAAATAACCCCATACTCGTAGGAGACCCTGGCGTTGGTAAGACTGCTATTGCTGAAGGTTTAGCTCGAAAGGTGATTTCTGATCAAACACCAGAAATACTTAAAGGATCAACGATTTACTCTTTAGATATGGGAGCCCTTTTAGCTGGCACACGTTACAGAGGTGATTTTGAAGAGCGTCTAAAGTTAGTTATGAAAGAATTAGAGAAAGACCCAAAGGCAGTTCTGTTTATCGATGAAATACACACAGTTATCGGGGCAGGAGCAACTTCTGGAGGAGCTATGGATGCTTCAAATCTGTTAAAGCCCTCACTTCAAAGCGGCACACTAAGGTGCATGGGATCAACAACCTACAAAGAGTATAGAAACCACTTTGAAAAAGATAGAGCTTTAGCTAGGCGCTTTCAAAAAATTGATGTAGTTGAACCAACCACAGAGGATAGTATTAAAATATTGAATGGACTAAAACAGTATTTTGAAGACCATCATAAAATAAAATACTCTGCTGATTGCTTGAAAACTGCTGTTGAACTTGCAAATAAATATATCCATGACAGAAAACTTCCCGACAAAGCTATTGATGTTATTGATGAAGCAGGTGCGGCTCAAAGTCTACTGCCACCCAGTAAAAAGAAGAAAGTAATAGGTGTAAAAGAGATTGAAGAGATAATTGCAAAAATTGCAAGAATACCCTCTAAGCGAATTTCAAAAAATGACTCAGAAGTATTAAAAGATTTAGAGAAATCGCTTAAAAGGGTTGTGTTTGGACAGGAAACCGCTATTGAAATGCTCGCTTCATCCATCAAGCTATCGAGAGCGGGATTGCGTGAGCCAGAAAAACCAATCGGATGCTACCTGTTTGCTGGCCCTACAGGAGTTGGAAAAACGGAGGTATGCAAACAATTAGCCGATATTTTAGGCATTTCCATGCTGAGGTTTGATATGTCTGAGTATATGGAGAAGCATTCGGTTTCTCGACTTATTGGCGCTCCTCCAGGTTATGTGGGCTTTGATCAAGGAGGGTTGCTTACTGATGGCGTTGATCAACAACCATATTGTGTACTTTTACTGGATGAAATAGAAAAAGCTCATCCAGACGTATTTAACATTTTACTACAGGTAATGGACCATGGAAAACTTACAGACCACAATGGCAAATCTGTTGACTTCAGAAATGTGATCCTTGTTATGACATCAAATGCAGGCGCGAGCGAGCAAGCAAAAGAGGCAATTGGATTCAATCGAACGAAAAGAGAAGGGGAAGCAGATGCAGCAATTGTCAAGATGTTCACCCCTGAGTTTAGGAACAGGTTAGATTCAGTAATCACATTCAATTCACTATCGCTCGAGATAATTTTACAAGTTGTGGAAAAGTTTATTTTGCAACTAGAGGGGCAGCTTATCGATAGAAATGTAACGATAGAATTTTCTGAAGATACATTGAAGTGGTTGGCTGAGGAAGGCTATGACGACAAAATGGGGGCTAGACCCATATCGAGAAAAATTCAAGAGCATATTAAAAAGCCACTCTCCGAAGCATTACTTTTTGGGGAGCTGAAGAAGGGTGGTATAGTTAAATTATCAGTTAATAAAAATAACCTTGATTTAGACTTTAAGCCTATAGGCGAAAAGCCATCAAAAAAGATTAAAGCTAATATTCTTTCGTAATTATCTTTCAGTTAGCTTAAATTCTATCCGCCTGTTTTTAGCGAGAGCCTCCTTTGAATTGGAAAACGAGATCGGTTGATGCTCTCCAAAACCTGCCGCAGACATTCTCTTTGGGTCGATTTTGTGGGTGTTGATCATATATTTAACTACAGACAGAGACCTAGCTTGGCTAAGTTCCCAATTATCGTTAAAAACACTGTTCTGACTCACAGGTGTTTTATCTGTATGTCCATCTACTCTAAGAACCCAATTTATATCTTTTGGAATCTTCTTTGAGATATCTTTAAGGACATTTGATATGGTATCTAACTGCACTTTGCCTGCCATCCCTATATCAGCAGAACCTCTATCAAATAACACTTCAGACGAAAAAACAAACCTGTCGCCAACAACATCAATGCCTTCAATGTCTCCAAGGATTTTTTTTAACCTCCCAAAAAAGACAGATCTATATTCCCGAAGGTTCTTTGTTTCGGTTTCTAATCTCTTTCGTTCCTTTTCCTCTAGCTGCGCTCTTATTTTTTGTTCAGATGCAACTTTTGCTAAGGCAGCATTTAATTTTGCCCCTAGTGATTTGATTTCTACATTGTTAGAAAAATCCTTTTCGATGGTTGCATCTAATATTCCTGTTAATTCCTTTAATCTTTCTTTAAGCGAATTTGTTTGGAGTGTTAGATTAGCAACCTCTTGCATTGAGGCTTTGGCTTTTTCTTCTTGAACGCTCAACCTCAGCCTGGCTTCCCTTAGCGCTAGATCCTTTTCTTTCAGGATATTGTCATTCCCTATCAGTTTTTTCTCAAATTTAGCAGCCTGTTCTTTTAGAATTTTTTGAGCCTCTCTTGAGGCTGCTAGAAGTTTAAGGGTCTCAAGCGCTTTTTTTCTCTCCTCCTCAATGGTGAGAGTTATAAGAACTAACTCTTCTTTCTTCTCCAAGAGATTTTCTTGAAGATTGCGTATTGCATACTGTTCCATGACCCGCTGCTTCTCTGCATCAGTCAAATCTTCATTAATCGCTTTCATCTTTTCTTTGACCATACTAAGCTCGCTTGCCTTTTTCTCGGTTAAGTTTTCTAGCGACTGATTTTCCAATTTAAGTTTTTGTATTAATTGCTCCAAAGCTTCATTGGATGCTGCCATCATTTTTTCTTTAGAAATTTTCTGGCTGATGGTATCTCTCGCAGCAGCTAAAGCCAGCTCCGCTGCTTCTCTATTGGAAACCTCTTTAGATATTTTTTTTTTCTCAATTTTTAGTTTTTCATCAAGCTCCAAACGTTTAGCTATCAAAGATGCAACTTGGGATTTAAAATCTGTTATTTTTGTTTCTGCGACTTTCATATCATTTCGTAATCTTGTAAGTAGATTAATTTTTTCTTGTAACTCAGTTTCCTGAGCAGTCAGTTGTGCCTTTTGCTTGTTCGATAAAGTTTGCAACTTTGACTTCTCACTTTTCAGCATACCTAGCTCATTTTTTAAATCTTCAAGGTTATTTCCCAGTTGCGAAAGCTCTGTCTGTTGCTCATCAAGCTCAATTTTTTGAGAGGAGATCGTGTCCCTTAAAACTGACTGTACTATCATAAATATTGACAGAATAAACATTAAGATAAGCAATATGGCTGTCATAGCATCTACAAATCCAGGCCATATATTTGCAGTGAATCGTTCTCCACTCCTTCTGGTAAGCATAGTTAACCCTTGCTGCTATTTCTTGCCAAATCAATCATAGCCTTACTGAGTTGAGCGAGATCTGACCTTAGTTCCGAGAGGGCATCTTTACGTGCATTGGCCAATTCATCAACCAGTCTTGACAGTTGCACCTCAATATTCCTAAGACGGGTCAAGTTTTCTAAATCTCTAGTACTTCTCTCCCCAAACTGCCCTTTTATCAAGGTATTCAAATCTTGTTGCGAAGAAACCAACTTTTCGATGGAATTTTTATCAAATCCATCAATGCTACTCACTGTTTTTGAACTTGTGAGCTGAGAACCTGCGACCTCTTCAATAGCCTTAGATAGGCTATTTATCTGATTGTTTGTTGTAGAGTTATTCTCAATCGATTTTTCAAACATTTGTCCAAGTTCTGATATTTGTGCTCCTATCGCAGATATAATTGGACTAGTGTTGCCATTGCTGGTTGATTCATCCACGTTTTCGGAATCTCCAAAAATTCCTATACTTGTGAAGGAAGATAGCCATTCTTCTAATTGCATATAGAATCTGTTTTGACCATGGTTGGCAAACAGCTCTAAGAGACCAACCACCAAACTACCGGCCAACCCAAGAAGAGATGAGGCAAATGCGGTACCCATACCACCAAGTTGACCTTCCAAACCTGCCATCAAGTTATCAAATACCTCTATTCCAGTTTGACCTTCTTTCGGTACTAAACTTTTTATAGTGTTTACAACCTCAGGAACAGTGATCGCGAGGCCATAAAAGGTGCCTAGAAGACCTAAGAAAATGAGCAGATTTATAACATAACGCGTTATATCTCTTGCCTCGTTTAATCTAGTTGCCACCGAATCCAGTATCGAATTTAAAGAACTTGAAGTTAAGATGGTTTTCGATTTTTTTCCCTTTAAAAGAGATGCTAGGGGTATCAATAATCTAGGTGGATCTGAAAATTCGTGTCCCGGCCTATCAAGAGCGAAGTTTTCAACCCAATTGACAGCCGCTATTATTACAAAGATTTGCCAAAAACAACATAGTATCCCAAAAAAGAAAACTGTTAAAATTATCCCATTTAAATATGGAGAAGATAGGAAAATAGGTGCAACCGAGGGAAACATGAAGTAACTCCCTACCATCACAAGCAATAATGAAGTCAGCATTAGTACAACCTGCTGTATAGGTTGACTAAACCCCTGTGTTTCTGCTCTTATTAACTTGAGCGACTGTTTTTTCTTTGCCAATATAAATCCAAAAATTAATTAAAATCTTGTTATTTCTTCTTAGCGACAAAAAAAAGCATTACTATTGAAGAAACCAAATCACAGCTTATGTATACCAAATTTTCATGAGAAAAAAAATATATACCTTTACATTTATCCTATTTGTGATCTCAACTTCATTATACTTAGTATGGGCGATAGCTGCAAATATTCAAAAAGAAGCTTTTAAGCAGTATTTAAGTGAGGTATGGTCTATTGATTTAAATGATGAGAACATCACGACTGATGGGTTCCCTTTTAAATTCGGAATAAAGGTATCAAATTTCCGATCTCCGCTTAAGCATATTCCACTTAGTTTGCAATTCATAAAACTAGAAATCGTAAAATTAATTTACAATTTTTCTGATGTTATTCTTTTTGTAGAGAAACCCATGGTTGCCAGTACAGACTATCCAAAATTCAATAGCTCAGCGAATAAATTGAAGATCAGCATATCTGACAGACCTTTTTCAGGCAGATTTAAGTTGATCACTGAACAAGAAGATTGGCAAATATCCGACGACAGAAACATTAAAAGGTTTGAGGCGAAGGAAGTAATTTTTGCGCTAAAGGATGTGGACAGAATGACACTAGATTTTTATCTTGCAGCAAATAATTTAAATTCTAGTTTTTTGAAAAAAATTCAGGCGATGGACTCTGAGACATCAAACAAACTAATTCTTAAAGGTACAGTTTCAAATAGCTATGTAAGTAACCCCAAGGCCCCCTATCAGGCAATCAAGCTTGAATCGATCAATTTGGAGCAGATAGATATTGATATTGGGGTTTTAAAGCTACGTTGTGATGATATGGTTTTTTTAAACTTGATAGAACTGACTACTGAAGGCAATATTGATTGTCTATTAAGACTCAGCTCTAAGGACATCTCACGAATAAAAACTGATACTGGAGCACTCAAAAGCATCATAAATTTGATTAACTTAATCCTAATCATCAAAGACCCGGCAAATACCGGTGAACCACAAATAGTTCCCGTTAAGCTTAGCTTAGATAAAGGATTGTTTTTTATAAATGCAATTCCCATTTACCATTTTAAAAAATACTAGTCTCTCCCAAAATTCGGTGTGCCAGTATCTTGACCAGCAGCTACTATACCTTTCCTAATACTTCTAGTTCTTTCAAAATATTTTAACAAATATTCCCCGTCTTTTTTGCGTATAGCACGCTGTAATGAAAATAGTTCCTCGGTAAATCGTCCCAATACTTCCAAATGCGCATCTTGATTATTTAAAAAAATATCTCTCCACATCACAGGATCAGATGCTGCGATTCTAGTAAAATCTCTAAATCCTGCTGCAGAATAATTTATTATTTCCGACTTTGTAACAGCTTCTAAGTCATCGACAACCCCTACCATCGTATATGCAATTAGGTGGGGTGCATGAGATGTAACAGCTAGAACTAGATCATGGTGTTCGGGTGTCATGATTTTAGTTTGCATACCTAAAAACTTCCAAAAAGTCTCAACACTTTTCAACGCTCTCTTGTTGGTTTTTTTCGTCGGGGTCAGTATACACCAGCGACCTTCAAAAAGTCCGGCGTAACCGGCGTCTGGTCCCGATCTTTCAGTTCCAGCTATAGGGTGAGAGGGAACAAATTTACCCTTAGCGTCCGCTATGGTAAACTCTAACTCTTCAATAACAGATAGCTTTACCGACCCTACATCTGTAATTATTGTACCCGGCTTAATATACTTCTTTAATCTCTGTAGCACAGCTTGCATTTGGCCGACGGGCACACAAAGTATAATGAGCTCAGAGCCACTTGTTGCGTTCTTAATGTTGCTTTTGATTTCGCATAAACCAATCTTCTTCGCCCTCTTTCTTACTTCTTTGTCTTTGTCATATCCAACTATTTGAATTCCTGGATTTTTCTTTCTTATAGTTAAACATATTGAGGACGCGATTAAACCTAAACCGATAACGGATATTTTTCTAAACTCGGTCATTATCTTCAAAACACTCTGCTAGGGTAAGATATATCTTTTCACATATCTCTTTATTGCCAATGGACAGTCTAAGGCACTTTGGAAGACCGTAAGAACTGACCTTTCTTAAAATAAATCCTTTTTCCTTTAAAAATAAATCAATTTTGTTTGCTTGCTCTTCGCTTTCAAATCTTAGGAGCAAAAAATTTGCAAATGACTGATCTATCTTTAGCCCAAGACCAAGCAAATTATTTCTCAGCTTATCTCTATTTACATTGTTAAGATCTCTTTGCTCATTTACGAAATTTACATCTGCAAGGCTTAATTCTGCCATTTTTAAACCCAAAGATGAGACGTTAAATGGTGATCGAACTGAATTTAAAACATCCGTTATATCTTTGGCACCGTAGCCCCACCCAACTCGCAACCCACCTAGTCCAAAAATCTTAGAGAATGTCCTTGTTACAAAAAGATTCGCAAACTTATTTACCAGTGAAATCCCTCCATCAAAAGAATTTACATATTCTGCATAAGCTCCATCCAAAACAAGTAAGATATTATTAGGGATTTTATTTAGAAGCTTCTCTATTTCAATTTCTGAAATCATTGTTCCAGTTGGATTATTTGGGTTCGCCAAAAAAATTATCTTTGTTCTATTTGTGATGCCTGCATATATATTCTCCACCGATGCGGTACGGTTGTTTTCTTCTATTTTTATAGGTCTCGCTCCAGCAGCTAATGCAGATAACTTGTACATTAAAAAGCCATGCTCCGTATAAATAACCTCGTCATTGTTCTCACAGAAGCAACGACATAACAACTGGATAATCTCATCTGAACCAGCTCCGCAAATTATTCTATTAGGATCAATATCATGGAGCTCACCTATTTTTCTTCTTAGTGCAAAGTGATCGCTATCTGGATACTCAAAAATATTCTTGGAATAATAAGCGAGCTGAGTTACCACCTCATTACATGGGCCATTCATGTTTTCGTTCGCACTCAACTTCACTACATTATCTTTCCCCAAAATTGTGCTTTCTCCACTTTTATACAAAGGCATATTGTAGAAATGGGAAAGGGGTTTAATGTTACTTCTAAAGTTTTCCATCAGTCCTTCTTAACAATAATTTCTCAGAACTAATAGAAATTATATGGGTCAATGTCTATACTAAAGTAGATATTATTTGGTACTGAAATATTTCTTAGCCAGTCTCGCACCTCACTCTGCGATATTTTTTTCATTTTATTAGATTTTATCAATAGACGTACTCTCGTTTTATTTTTTATTCTTGAAATTGGTGCAACTGCAGGACCAAAAATCTCAAAATCATGTAAATTAAGGGAATAAAATTGATTTTTTAGTTTAATACCGAAATCAATTAGTTGACGTTCTTTTTTTCCTGAAATTATCAAAGAAATAAATTTTCCATGGGGTGGCACATTGGCTTCTATTCTCTGCTCTAGCTCTGCGTTAAGAAATTTTTCTCCATGATCCTTCAGTAATGCCTGTAAAACAGGATGTCTAGGCATCCAAGTTTGGATTAATGCTCTTCCGTCAGAGGCATACCGACCAGCTCTTCCTACAACCTGTTTAATTACCTGATAACTCTTTTCGATTACCCTATGATCCCCAGCATTGAGACCCATATCTGCATCAATTACCGCTACAAGTTTTAAATGCGGAAAATTGTAACCTTTAGAGACCAATTGAGTACCTATAATGATATTAATTTCCCCAGACTTTATTTTATCCATTTCTTCTAAATTTTTTTCTCCCTTTAATAAGTTATCTGAAGAAAAAATCATTGATGTTGCATCAGGAAATAATTTTGAAACCTCATCTCTAATTCTTTCAACTCCCGGCCCAATTGGTATGAAGTTATCAGATGATTTACACTTGACACACTCTGTCGTTTCCGAAACTCTGTACCCGCATATATGGCACATGTAGCATTTTTTTGTCTTATGATAAACAAGCTTTGTACTGCAATTCTTGCACTCTAAAGAAATTCTGCATGTCGTACAAAATGCAATGGGTGCATAACCCCTTCTGTTTAAAAAAATAAGAATCTGCTCTTTTTTTTCCAAACTTAACCTTATCTGATCAATTATTGGAACAGATATCCAACTATTTTTTGAGGTTTCTTCAACATTCATATCGATTAAAGTTACTCTCGGTTCATAGACTTCTCCAAACCGTTTAAGAAGATTAACCTTATGATACTTGCCTAATTTACAGTTATGCCACGTCTCTATGCTCGGAGTGGCTGAAGATAGAATAACTTGCGATTTCAAAATTGAAGCTCTAAGGACTGCAAGATCTCTTGCATTGTAAATAGGGGCTTCCTCCTGCTTGTAGGATGAGTCATGCTCCTCGTCGACAATGATAAGATTTAAATTTTTAAATGGCAAAAATAGTGCTGATCTAGCCCCTACCAGAAGTTTTAAGCAACCGTTTGCTACATTCTTAAAAACACTTCGTCTTTCGTTTAAAGATAGTTGTGAATGCCATTCGCCTGCAATTGCTCCGTATCTTTTCATGATGCGTTGCTTGAAATCGACGGTTAGAGAAATTTCAGGCAGTAGAATAAGAACTTGTTCTCCTTTTCCTATGCGCTCACTTGCTAGGTTCAAATAGACCTCAGTTTTACCTGACCCTGTAACACCATATAATAACCATGACTGAAACTCATTCTCAACATATTTTTCTCTTATTTGCGACGCAGCTCGACTCTGTTCAAGAGATAAGGTGATCGGTTCATGAGACATTTTTTCCTGTTTAGATTTGTTCTCAACAATCTGCGATAACACTCCTTTTTTTTCTAAACTTTTTACAACTGACAAACTAACGCCTAGATCTTTTTTTATTTTGCTATATTGAGCAGTTTCCGCAGGTTGCTCTTTTATGTACTTAACGAGTTCTTTTTGCCGAGGTGTGATTTGAAAATAGTCGTAGTGATTAAGCTTATAGGCAATAGGCATCTTCTGGTCTTTATGAAATTGTAGACTTTGGACAGCCATTTTTAAGAAAGATTGTATTGGGGACAAAGTGTAAGCATGTGCTCTTTTCAAGAATGAGATAAACTCAGACCGTAATTTTATATTGTTAACAGTTCCGATTATCTGCTTGAGTCGTGTATGATCAAATTTTGTATCTCCAGCACTCCACACAATACCGATAACAACTTTAGAACCTAAGGGAACTTCAACTAAACTACCAATTTCAATATTCTCATC
This sequence comes from Alphaproteobacteria bacterium, assembly GCA_003331935.1. Lineage (GTDB taxonomy): Bacteria > Pseudomonadota > Alphaproteobacteria > Rhodobacterales > Rhodobacteraceae > CACIJG01. The sequence continues at coordinate 174,861 of QOQE01000001.1, forward strand.
TAAAGTACGGTAGTCCAAAACTGGAAGCTTTGGATTAGTAAAAATAACACCAAACTGTTTTTCAAATGACATTTAACTGAGTTTATACTTTTCTCTTCCTTTGAAATAAATCACCATATAGACTAAAGTCCAAGAAAATATATTAACTTGGATAAATTTCATGCAGCTTTTTTTGGACGGTTCAGACATTGAAAAGATACGTAAATTCAGCAAGCTGGGTCTTATAGACGGTGTAACAACAAATCCATCTATAATATTAAAGTCAGGAAAAAACATGATAGAGGTCATATCTGAATTGGCAGAAATAGTATCTGGCTCTGTCAGTGCTGAAGTATCAGCACTAGACTCAGAAACAATGATTGAGGAGGGGATAAAGCTTTCCGAGATAGCAAAAAACGTTACCGTTAAACTACCAATTACTTGGGATGGATTGGCGGCATGCAATGCATTATATAAAAAAGACATAAGCGTAAATATGACCCTTTGTTTTTCAGTATCTCAAGCTCTTTTGGCGGCAAAAGCCGGTGCAGAGTATGTCAGCCCTTTTATAGGCCGTTTAGATGATTTAAATCTAAAAGGGGTAGAATTGATTTCTGATATAAAGTTAGTCTATTCAAACTACAAATTTCCAACGAAAATCCTGGCGGCTTCTATACGTACAATTAATCATGTAAAAGAATGCGCACGCCATGGATCGGATGTTGCAACAATCCCAATAGATATTTTTGAAAGGCTTGTAAAGCATCCTCTAACTGACTCAGGTTTAAGCCAATTTACGGCTGACTGGGAAAAAACTGGTCAATCTATAATTTAAAAATAAATGAATAAAATCGAATTAGTTGCTGAAGAAAGGCAAAAAATAATAGAAAACCCAGACCTTATTTTACTGGATAGGGAATTATTGCTTGCTCTTTTAAACAACTCAGATTTTCCTGATGAAGAAAACCTAATTGATATAAGAAATATTTTCCTAAAAAGACTCGGGGATAAAGTCGAGAAGTTAAAAACCACCAACAGTAAAATTATTCAATATGCTTACGAAAACCAATTAGGAATTAAGAAAATTCATAAATGTTGTTTAGAAGCTATTGAAACAAAAGATGTAGATACTCTTTTAAAATTTTTATGTTTAAAAGCTGCAGAAATATTAGGCGTAGATGTTATAAAAATAGTTCTTAGCAAGAATACCTTCTCTGGTAACAATATTGAAAATTGTATATTGAAACCTGATAAAGAAATCATGGCATTTTCTCAGAAAGTTGGAATAACGAAAGAGAAGGCTGTCCGTCTTAAAAATGTAGTTGACGGAAAAAAACGAGAAGACAAAGAGATAATAACTAAAGAAGAAAGCACAAAATCTGAAGCCATTATAGCCCTTTTCTTTAATAACAACTTTAACGGTTTAGTTTTTTTTGAGTCAGATGATAAATCTACTTTTTCTGTTGATCAGTCAACAGACTATCTAGATTTCTTTGCTCAGGTTATATCCAAGCACATGGAAAGCTTATTACTAAAATGAAGATACAGTTAAATTCCTTAATAAAAGAGTGGGCATCATATAATATAAATTTGAGAAATCTCTCTGAGAACTCTGTTAAAGCGTATTCACTGGACTTAAGGGATTTTCTGAATTTTTCATTTAAAGAATCTGTAGTTGTTTTAAAGTCTGATCTTTCCGACATAAGTGCCCATACAATCAGGTTATGGATTTTAAGTCTACGGAATAAGTCAGTAAAAGCTTCATCACTTTCCAGAAAAATATCTAGCTTAAAAAACTTTTTCCATTGGTTAGAGAACTCCCACAATATTTTCAATTCAGCCATTTCAAAATTAGACTCTCCCAAAAAAGATAGTAAACTTCCCAGACCAATAGCAGTTAATGATATAAAAAACCTATTTAGCGCATTTGAAAACAAAAAAGAAAAGCGCTGGATAATATCCAGAAACCAAGCCATCTTTCTCTTATTATATACTTGTGGCCTTAGGATTTCAGAAGCAATAAACATGAAAACAAATGAATTGCCTTTAAATTCAAGTGTCTTGGTTAAGGGAAAAGGAAAAAAAGAACGGATGGTTCCAATACTTAATATTGCTAACCAAGCAATTGAAAATTATACAAAACAGTGTCCATACCCTATTTCAAATAGCGAATATGTTTTTTTAGGAATTAGGGGTAATAGAATGCTGCCTAGATCTTTTCAGAAGGCTATGGAAAGAGCAAGGAATTCAATTGGTCTCCCCTCATCCACTACACCACACTCCTTAAGACACTCCTACGCAACCCACTTATTAAATGCTGGTACAGACTTACGCAGCATTCAAAAGCTTCTTGGTCACTCTTCTTTAAGTAGCACACAAATATATACTCAAATAGAGCAAAAGAGGTTACTACAAGTTTACAAGTCAACTCATCCCAGAGAGAAAGCGAGCTAATACATCATTAAGAGTTTGAATTTACAGCTTGGTAACAACGATCGCACAAGTCATTATCACTCTTGTCGAGAGATAAGTTGAGCGTCCAGCAACGTTGACACTTTTTTCCTTGAGCAGTTTTACAAATCACTCCAACGTCATGAACATCATCAAGCGTGAAACAAGAATCAGCGATGACAGTTTCTGAAAATTCGATATTGATGCCCGATGTAATACACACTTCACTCATATCTACTGACTTTATTATTTCAAAAAGCTCTTTATCTTTTATATAGATGACAGGACACGCCTCTAAACTTGAGCCTATTATCTTTTCTTGTCTTAGTACTTCAATAGCTCCTGTTACGACCCTTCTGACGTCTCTAATTTTATCCCAGTGCTTGAAATATTCGGGACTATACCAGTCTTTATCGTTACTAGGAATATCCAACAGGTGTACCGAATTCTCTTCTCCAGGGAATCTCTCTAAATACACCTCTTCCATGGTAAATGGCAAAATTGCAGAAAACCAAGTTGTCAATCTGAAGAACAAAATATCAAGAATTTTAAGTGTGGCTTTTCTTTTTACACTTGTCTCCGGGTCGCAGTACAAAACATCTTTTCGAATATCGAAATAAAAAGATGAAAGATCTTGGGTACAGAATTGAAAATAAGTCTGAAACACCGATTGGAAAGAATACTTTTCATAAGAGGATCTTATTTTTTTATCTACTTCACAGACTCTGTAAAGAATGTACTTTTCAAGGTCAGGTAACTCGTTATATGTAATATCGTCTTGATCGGAATATGTGCCTAAATTTCCCAGTAAAAATCTTGCTGTATTCCTGAGTTTTCGATAACTATCAGTCACCCCTTTTAGAATTTCGTCACCTATCCTCAAGTCTACTGTATAGTCACTCTGGGCAACCCACAGTCTAAGTATATCAGCTCCAAACTGCTTTATTACCTGTTGAGGGCTCACTGTATTACCAAGTGATTTAGACATCTTAAAACCCTTTTCATCAAGGATAAAACCATGAGTTAAAACTCCTAAATATGGTGCTTTACCCTGAGTTCCACATGATTGTAGGAGAGAGGAATGAAAAAAACCTCTGTGCTGATCTGTTCCCTCAAGATACAAGTCAGCAGGCCACTTCCCATCGGATCTGTCTCGGAGAACGTAAGCATGTGTCGACCCCGAGTCGAACCATACATCGAGAATGTCTGTCACTTGCTCATATTCATCTGCTGGGTATAACCCCTCTAATAATCGTTCTTTAGCTCCCGCCTGAAACCAAGCATCAGCTCCCTCTTTCTTCAGTATGTCTGCTATTCTCTCATTAAGTTTTTTATCCTTAAGAATGAAATCCTCATGATCAGGGCTCAATCCTTTTTTTACGAAGCAAGTTAAGGGAACACCCCACGCCCTTTGTCTAGATAATACCCAGTCGGGTCTTGTAGATACCATGCTGTAAAGCCTATTCCTACCACTTTTAGGGATCCACTCAACCAATTTATTAATGGATTGGAGTGCTCTTTCTCTTATTGTTTTACCATGTTCGTCTTTACTATCTTTGAGATCCTTATCTATATCAACAAACCATTGAGGAGTGTTTCTGAAAATTACTGGTGCCCTCGATCGCCAGCTATGGGGATACGAGTGCTCCAAGACACCTCTTGCAATTAGCTTATTTGCTTCTATTAATTTCTGTATTACCGCCCTATTTCCTTCTCCCTCCTTTCCCTTTTTGTTAAATATTTGAAGGCCTTTAAAAAATGGAACAAAAGACGCAAAGCTACTATCATCCTCAACATTATTTGTCATGCGAGATAACCATCCACGTTTAAGGAAAACTTCAAAATCTTCTGCTCCATGGCTTGGTGCAATGTGTACGAAACCTGTCCCCGCCTCGTCGGTAACGTGGTCAGCTTCGACTAAGGGAACAGTGTAGTCCCAAAAAGTTTCAGCACCTTCAAGGTTTGAAAATGGGTGACTTAAAGAGATTTGGTTCAGATCTTCGAAGTTCAGCTCTCTTATTTTTTTATATTTTGTGACCCTAGCTTTTGTCATGGTGTCTTCTGCAAGTTTATCAGCCAGTATTATGGTGTTTCTAGGCATAGCCCAACTTTCATCCTGAACTTCTTCTATCTCATAAAGCCCGTATTGGATTGATTTATTGAAAGCTACTGCTTTATTTGAAGGTATCGTCCAGGGTGTTGTCGTCCATATTATAATATCAGAACCCTGCAACTCCCCGGAGACTATGCTGAACCTAACCCATATCGTCGTACTACGGTGATCTTTATATTCTATCTCTGCCTCAGCAAGAGCCGTTTTCTCAACAGGAGACCACATCACTGGCTTTGACCCTCTGTATACAACTCCTTTCATCACCAGTTTTACAAACTCTTCAGCGATTACCGCTTCGCTATTAAAGTCCATGGTAGAGTAGGGATTATCCCAATCACCTGTTACTCCTAATCTTTTAAATTCTTCTTTCTGAATTTCTATCCAGTGTTTTGCAAAGTCTCTACAGTCTTCACGAAGTTTATTAATGGGTACATCTTCTTTAGATTTACCTTTCTCTCTGTATTTCTCTTCAATTTTCCATTCAATAGGCAATCCATGACAATCCCACCCAGGAACATATATGCTGTTGTTGCCCAAAACTTGCTGACTCCTCACCACAAAATCCTTCAAAATTTTGTTCAACGCATGCCCAATATGCAAGTTTCCATTCGCATAAGGGGGGCCATCATGAAGAACAAAATCTTTTCGATTGCTTGAGTCCTGCCTAAGTTTTTTATAAATTTTTAATTCTTCCCAACGGTTGAGCCACTCTTTTTCCCTTTCAGGTAGATTAGCTCTCATTGGAAACGTTGTGGTTGGTAAGAATAAGGTTTCTTTATAATCTATTTCGCTTGATGACATATTTATTTTTCAATTTTTTAATTATTTTTTAGTGGAAAAATGTTTTATATACAAATGAATATTTTTTCTGGAATTTTCCTTCTTCGTCAATTAAACATTTTTAAAAATCTAATGTAATGTACAGATATGCTCTAACTATAGAATACGATGGGTCACCATTCCATGGTTGGCAGGTACAAAACAATATTTCTACGGTACAAGGGGTAATTTTTAACGCAATAAGAAAACTTGATAAAAATTGTGAAAATTTTGTTGGAGCAGGTAGGACAGATGCCGGCGTTCATGCTATTGGCCAAGTTGCTCACGTTGACTTGGGAACTGATCGTGATTGTAAGACTGTTGAAAAGGCTATTAACTATTACCTTAATAAATATCCAATTTCGATATTGGGCGCTAAAAAAGTGAGTAAAGACTTTCATGCGCGCTACTCTGCTATAAAGCGTTGTTATACCTATAAGATTTTTTCTAGAACAACAGATTTAACATTTGAAAGAAGTCAATTTTGGCACGTGAGGCACCTCTTAGATATATCGAAGATGGAATTGGCTGCTAGTTATCTAGTTGGCAAGCATGATTTTACAGCCTTTCGTTCCTCGATTTGTCAAGCGCCAAGCCCAATAAAAACAATAGATTCTATTAAAATTAAGTCTGAAAAAATAAGAGATGGGATTATCTATGAGTTTGATTTGTCAGCTAGATCCTTTTTGCATAATCAGGTTCGAAGCATTGTAGGTTGCTTAGAAAAAGTTGGTTGTGGAAAGTGGGAACCACAAAAGATGCAAAAAGTTCTCTTATCTAAAGAACGGAGCAAATGTGCTGCATTGGCTCCACCTCGTGGTCTTTACCTTTCAAAGATTAAATACGAAAATTTATGAACTGAATAAAAAGTTCATAATATCTCCGTCTTTAACTAAATATTCTTTACCTTCACTTCTTACCTTTCCTGACTCTTTAGCTTTCAACCAACCACCAGCTGATAAGAAGTCAGAATAGCTCACTGTTTCTGCTCGTATAAAACCTTTTTTAAAGTCAGTATGAATTTTTCCAGCCGCGTCCGGAGCTAAAGTAGAATTTGCAATTGTCCACGCTCTAGTTTCCTTTGGACCAGAAGTAAAATATGTACACAATCCTAAAAGGCTATATCCAGTCTGTATTAATTTCTCTAGTCCAGTAGAATCCATTCCCATTTCAAATAAAAATTCTTTGAGTTCTTTTTCATCGGATATTTCGCTAAGCTCTTGCTCAATTGAAACTGAAATATTGAGCGTAGGTGCTTCTAAATTATTTGCTAAAGCCTCCACTTTTTTTGAGTGCTCATTACCTTCTCGAATACTATTTTCATCCACGTTACATATAAACAATATAGGTTTTGAGGTTAAAAACTGAGATAAATAAAGCATTCTCGATTCCTCTTCAGAGAAAGTGCCTTGTCTTACAGGTGTACCACTCTCTAAAAGGCCAAGAACCTTTTCTAAAAATGCAAGGCTAAGCATTTCATCATTTTTCTTCGCACTTCTTTTTTTAAAGTTTTCAATTTGCTTTGTTACGCTTTCTAAATCTGCCAGTAAAAGCTCAGTGTTGATGATATCGATATCTGCTACTGGATCAATAATGTTGTTAACATGTGTTACATTTTCGTCCTCAAAACATCTTGTTACATGTGCTAACGCATCACATTCTCGTATATTTGCCAAAAACTTATTTCCTAAGCCTTCTCCTTTTGAGGCCCCCTTTACTAAACCGGCAATATCAATGAAAGTCATTTTTGTTGGTATTGTTTCTTTAGAAATAGAGATTTTTGACAGCTGTAGAAGTCTTTCATCTGGAACCATAACTTCTCCAATATTCGGGTCTATTGTACAGAACGGGAAATTTGCAGCTTGTGCACTTTTAGATTTTGTTAAAGCATTAAATAATGTTGACTTCCCCACATTAGGCAAACCGATAATTCCCGTCTTAAAACCCATTTTAACTATTTCCTTATCAAGTTAATTATTATAAAAAACTTTAACTAACTATTTTTTGTTAGTCTAAAAAGAACGAGTTTTGTGAATAATTTAAATAGAGCAACCATGTCAAGGCTTAATAAAAAATTCTACGAATTGGCTTATGAAAATCAAAAAGCGTTTATACCATTTATAATGGCAGGATTCCCAAACATCAGTTACTCAAAAAGTTTACTGAATAAATTACCAGCTCTTGGGGCAGATATTATCGAAATTGGAATGCCTTTTACTGACCCAATGGCTGATGGAAAAATTATTCAAGACGCTGGGCATGAAGCATTAGAGGCTGGGTTTAAGATGAACTTATTATACGAAATGATTGAGGATTTCAGGAGGGCTGACACTAACACTCCAATAATTCTTATGGGATACTACAACCCTATACACAAGTTTGGGTCAGAAAATTTCATAAAAAAAATCAAAGCCCTTGGAGTTGATGGACTTATAATTGTTGATTTGCCACCTGAAGAAGATAATGAATTGTGTGTTTTTTGTTTAAATCATAAACTTCATTTTATTAGATTACTTACACCTACTAGTGATAACGATAGACTGCCCGCACTTTTAAATAATTCAAGTGGTTTTCTTTACTATGTATCAGTAGCAGGCGTTACCGGAACCAAGGTGCCAGTCAAGCAACTTGTTGCAAATGAGATAAATAGAATAAAAACACATACTGATCTACCTGTGTGTGTTGGATTTGGAATAAAAACTCCAGAAGACGCAAAAGCAATTTCTACTGCAGCTGATGGAGTTGTAGTTGGATCAGCCATTATTGAAACAATTCAAAAGGGGGCAACGGATAGTGAGGTGTCTGCCTTTATAACTGCCCTCTCACAATCCGTTCACTTAAAATAAAAAAATTTTGACCTAAAGACCGAACTAATATATTAACTCTAGTAGATTTTATTAAGGATTATTAAAATGGGCGACAACTTGTCTTTATCAGCGACTGTCAGAGAGAATATTGGAAAAGGCGCCGCAAGAGAAGCGAGGAGGAACGACCTTGTTCCTGGCGTTATTTATGGAGGGTCAGAAGAGCCTTTAAACATCAATGTCAAGTTCAATGAACTATTAAAAAAGCTTAATGCAGGTAGATTTATGTCGACGTTAATTAACCTGACAATAGAAGGGAAAACTGTACAAGTAATTTGTAGAGAAATTCAAAAACATGTTGTAAAAGACCTCCCTACCCACCTAGATTTTATGCGCCTTTCAAAAACAGCCCGCATTAAATTGTTTATACCCGTTGTTTTTAACAACCAAGATATATGTAAGGGCATTAAAAGAGGGGGTGTTTTGACTGTCGTTAGGCCTGAAGTGGAATTGCTCGTAAATGCTATGGAAATCCCATCAGTTTTAGAGGTAGACATAGAAGACTTTGAGGTTGGCGATACTATAACTATATCAAACATTGTTCTTCCATCTGGTACCGAAACTACAATAAAGGGAAGAGATTTTGTTATTGCGAATATCCAGGCTCCAAGCGGATTGAAGTCAAGTGAAAATGAAGGTGGGGACTCCGAAGACTCAGCCACTGATGCAAGCGAAGAAGAAAAAGAAGACAACGCTCCAGAGTAAATTGGGTATCCTTAGCAAGTGAAGTTAATCATTGGTCTCGGTAATCCTGGTTCAGAATATCTGAATAACAGACACAATGTAGGTTTTATGGCATTAGACAATTTGTATGCCCACTATTTATTTGAGAGTTGGAGAGCCAAACTTGGTGGATTGTTTTCAACTGCATCCCTTGGCTCTGAGAAGATACTCCTGGTAAAGCCGCAAACTTTCATGAACCTATCCGGCATTTGTGTAGCAAAGTTTAAGCATTTCTTCAAAATTAATGTAGCTGATATATTTGTCATATATGATGACATTGATTTGGGGTTTGGAGAGGTAAAAATAAAGCAAGGTGGTGGAGACGCAGGGCACAAGGGAGTTAGATCTATATCACAGCACTTGCAAACAAAAGATTTTAATAGAATCCGTTTGGGCATCGGACGCCCAATCACTAAGGAAGAAGTGTCTCATTTTGTCTTGTCAAATTTTTCAAAGACTGAAAAAGATAAACTTTTAATTTTATTTCAGAGCCTCAGTGAAGATATCGTGAAAATAATTCAAAAAAGAACCCCTTAGCTATCCAGAGAAACGTTTAATCTTTCAGCCACAGTGAAAATATCTTTGTCTCCCCTTCCACACATGTTAAGCAGAATGATTTTGTCATCAGTTAATGCAGGGGCAATTTTAAGTACATGAGCCAATGCGTGACTAGGTTCTAGAGCTGGAATAATTCCTTCTAACTTACAACATAACTTAAAGGCATCAAGTGCCTCAAAGTCAGTTACAGAAACATATCTTACTCGGCCAAGATCATTAAGCCATGCATGCTCCGGACCTATTCCCGGGTAGTCAAGGCCAGCAGATATTGAGTGTCCCTCAATTATCTGTCCCTCAGTGTCTTGCAACAAATATGTTTTGTTACCATGAAGTACACCAGGAGAGCCTCCCGTCAATGAAGCAGCGTGCTTCATTCTATTATCTATACCTTCTCCTCCAGCCTCAACACCTATTATATCAATCGCTTCGTCATCCAAAAATTCATGAAAAAGTCCTATAGCATTTGATCCACCACCTATACAAGCTACTATGATATCTGGAGCTCTTCCCTCCATTTCTTTCAACTGAGCTCTTGCTTCTCGTCCAATTATCGATTGAAAATCTCTTACCATTTTAGGGTAAGGATGAGGGCCAGCAACTGTTCCAATGCAATAGAACGTATTATCGACATTTGAGACCCAATCTCTTAAAGCTTCGTTCATAGCATCCTTAAGTGTTCCTCTACCTGATGTAACGGATCTAATTTTTGCACCCAATAATTTCATCCTAAAGACATTTGGGGCCTGTCTCTTCACATCAGTTTCTCCCATAAAGACAATACACTCTAACCCGAATCTGGCACAGACTGTTGCAGTTGCCACACCATGCTGACCAGCTCCAGTTTCAGCGATAATCCTTTTTTTTCCCATTCTTTTTGCTAATAAGATTTGTCCAATTACATTATTGATTTTGTGCGCTCCAGTATGGTTCAATTCATCTCGTTTGAAGTAAATTTTCGGCCCATTCAGATACGAAGTAAGTCTCTCCGCAAAATACATCGGACTTGGTCTGCCAACATAATTGTTCAATAGTTCTTCATATTCTTTCCAAAAATCATCGTCTTGTTTTAGTTCTTCGTAACTTTTCTCTAGTTTTAAAATCAGAGGCATAAGTGTTTCTGAAACAAATCGACCTCCATAATCCCCAAACCGACCCTTGTCATCAGGTCCATTACGAAAACTATTTGATCCCGTGTCTTTAAATAAATTCTCCATTAGCCCTTCCAATAAATTTTCTCATTTTATCAAAACTTTTTTTACCTGGCTTAGTCTCTACTCCTGTTGAAACATCCAACATTTTTGCACCGGTTGTCCTCATCGCATCTATAACATTATTCGTATTCAGTCCTCCAGCCAAAAACCAGGGCTTGTTGAAATTAAACCCCTTAATAATGTTCCAATTAAAGCTAATTCCTCTTCCCCCCTTTAAATTCCCGCTTTCTTTCGATTTGGAGTCCAATAAAATATAGTCTACGGAGTTCTCATAGCTTCTAACACTATGCAGATCAGTTTCCTTTTCAACTCCAATAGCTTTTATCAAAGGAATTTTTGTTTTCTTGGCTATCTGTTCTACTCTCTGCGGGGATTCTTCACCATGTAACTGTATATAGTCTACTTTAGAACTCATAAGCAGCATTTCAAGGAAATCATCAGAAGGATCGACCACTAATGCGACTGACTTCAAAGGTTTACGAATTATCATAGAAAGTGACTTTAATCTTTTTAAGTTAATATATCTCTTTGATTTTTCTTCAAGTACGAAACCCACAAAATTTGCTCCAAGATCTTGAGCGGCCTTTAGGTCTTTTTCGGAGGTAATACCACAAATTTTTACTAAACATTCCATAGGTTAATCTAAAAGGTTAAAAATCTTTTCTTCTTCGGTTAAAAACTTTTCTTTTGTTTTCTTAAGTTCTCTTTCAACTTTTAATAGTTTTTTATTCTTTTCATTAAAATCCCTTCGAAATCTTATATTTCTTAAATGTTCGATAATGACCCCAATTATTATCCCAACAAAAAGTACTGACGAGATCAATAAATAAAGTGGCAAATATATACTCTTTTCAATATTTAAACTCAGCACTTCAGGAAAGTTTATCGTTACAATTTCGTCATTAGCTATCGCAAATAAAATAAAGAGTGATAACAAAATAACAATAGTAGTGTAACGCCCAAGCTTCATAAACTAGGCTTCGTTTAGTTTCTGCCTTAGGCCCTTACCACACTTAAAAAAAGGAACGGTTTTTTGATCTACATCTACGCCAGAACCGGTTTTTGGGTTTCTTGCTCTCCTAGCTTTCCTATCTTTTGTTGAAAATGCTCCGAAACCTCTCAGTTCAACCCTATTTCCATTTTCTAATGCTATAATGATCTCATCAAAGATAGTACCAACAATTTTTTCAACATCTCTATAATACAGGTGCGGGTTGTCCTCTGCCAATTTTTTTATCAGGTCCGACTTGATCATATTCTACCTATTATAGCCAATATCTAAGTATACTAAAATAATATCGATCAGAAAAGAATTGAATATAACCTAAAGCCACTATTTGATAAAAGGCTTTTTCCTAGATTAGATATATTACCTCCTCGGAAAATTAAGTCGAGCAATGATGCACTTTCCTTACTAGAATCCCAATCCACTAGGGGTACATCTTTGATATCTATTTTTTCTTCTAAATATTTGACAGCCTCTCTTTCTCCTCCAATGAGATCGACTAGACCTAATTTTTTTGCTTTCCTCCCTGTGAAAACACCTCCCTGAGATACTTTTTTTAAATTAATCTCTGTTAGCTTCCTTCTTTCAGCAACTAATTCTTTAAACCATAAAAAAGTTTCTTCTATGACTTTTTTATGCTCTTCGATGGCTTTAGGCGTTGGCTTTTCAAAAAAATTAATTGATGCCTTTAGATCAGATGATCTAAGAGTATTTATGTCAATTCCAATATTTTTGAGGAGTTTTGATAAATTTGGGTACTGTAGAATCACCCCTATAGATCCCGTTAATGTATTCGACCGTGAGATTATTTGGTCTGCCGCTACCGCTATTAAATATCCTCCAGAAGTAGCTGTCTCTCCCAACACAGCTACTGATGGCTTTTCCTCACTCAGTTTAGATAGAGCAACAAAGGTAGCCTCTGCCCCTACAACAGAACCACCTGGGCTATTAATATGAACTATCACTGCTTTTACGTTTGGATCTAGACCTAATTTATAAATAAGTCTATTTAAATCGAAATCATCAAAAATTGGACCATCGATCTTTATTCTTGCTATATGTGGGCTTTTTTTGTCGTAATCGAATACACTGCTGAGGGTAATCAGCGTTATTAACGCTAGTGCAATTAACAGTAATGCAAATAAAAACCCTTTTCTCCTAGCTCTTTTTTTTGCTTGTTCGAAGACCTCTGCCTCAATGGACATTTATCAGCTTTTATTGTCTTGGTCTTTAAGCGCAGCACCAAGAATGTCCCCTAAAGAAGCACCAGAATCTGTTGACCCGTATTGTTCAACTGCTTCTTTCTCTTCTGCCAGCTCTAATGCCTTAATTGAAAGATTAAACTTTCTGGAAGATTTGTCTAAATTTACAACCTTAGCATCGATTTTATCGCCTTCAGAAAACCTCTCTGGCCTTTGTTCATTTCTATCTCTGGATAGATCAGAGCGCTTTATAAATCCTTTAACACCGTCGCAATCAACTTCGATTCCTGCTTCATCAACCTTTGATACTACTGCTGTAAGCGTACTACCTTTTTTTACAGTTTTTGAAAATTCATCGAAAGGGTCTCTTTCTAGTGCTTTTATTGATAACGAAATTCTTTCCTTATCCACGTCTATGTCCGTAACTTTTGCCTTTACAAGATCTCCTTTTTTATAGTCTTTGATTGCTTCCTCTCCCGACTTTTCCCAATCCAAGTCTGATAAATGAATCATACCATCTATATCATCTCCTAATCCAACAAATAGGCCAAACTCAGTTATATTCTTTATTTCTACTTCAAGAACTGCGCCCGTGGAATTGGCCTGAGCAAAGTTCTGCCAAGGATTTCCTTGAATTTGTTTAAGTCCTAAACTTACTCTTCTCTTCTCTTTGTCAAGTTCAAGTACCATAACCTCAACTTCCTGGCTAGTTGATAATATCTTTCCTGGGTGAACATTCTTTTTTGTCCAAGACATTTCCGAGACATGTACAAGACCTTCGACACCAGCCTCTAACTCAACGAAAGCGCCATAGTCAGTGATATTTGTTACTATACCCTTCTGGTTTGAGCTAATAGGAAACCTGGCTTCAACATCAGACCATGGATCATCTTGCAATTGTTTCATCCCGAGACTTATTCTATTAGTTTCTTTATTGACTTTTATAATTTGAACTTTGATGGTATCTCCGAGGTTCAAGACCTCAGTCGGGTGGTTAATTCTCTTCCAAGCAATATCTGTTACGTGTAGCAGACCATCAAGCCCACCTAAGTCTACAAAAGCGCCATAATCAGTTATATTTTTAACTACACCGTCAACAGTGTTTCCTTCAGCTAAATTACCAACAAGTTCTGCTCTCTGTTCTGCTCTGGACTCTTCTAGTACAGCACGCCGTGATACTACTATATTTCCTCGTTTTCGATCCATCTTCAGAACCTGAAATGGTTGTGGCACATTCATCAAAGGCAATGTGTCTTTTATAGGACGTACATCCACTTGGCTTCCGGGTAAGAATGCAATTGCTCCATCAAGGTCAACAGTAAAACCTCCCTTAACTTTGCCAAAAATTATGCCATCCACCCTCTCTTCTGTTTTTGAGGCTTTTTCTAACTTATCCCAAGCCTCTTCTCTTCTAGCTTTTTCCCTGCTAACGACAGCTTCGCCCTTAGCATTCTCAACACGCTCTAAGTAAACTTCTACCTGATCACCAATCTTTAATTCTGAGTCTTTGTTAGTAGAGGTTGTGAATTCTCTAATATCAACGCGACCTTCCATTTTGTAACCAATATCTATAATGGCTTGGCCAGCTTCAATGGCTATTATTTTACCGTTTACTACGGTGTTCTCTTTAGGTGTCCCACTTTCAAAACTTTTCTCTAGTAGGGCTTCAAATTCAGCCATGTTATTAGCTGTTTCCATTAACTATCTCCTCAAAAAAAGACTAGGGCGTTTGTCCCAGCCTCTTATTTATTATCTTAAGTTTTAGACTTTTATACTTTTTTTCCACAATTTCAATAATTTCTTTATTCAATCTTTTAAAGGAACCTTTGGAGTTATCATACACAATTGCATCTGGCATACAAATCAGTGGCGATGCTTTCCGAATTTTGTCTCTTCTGTCTCTTTCCTCGAGTTTTTTTGCGATATCTTTAATGGAATATTCTTGCCCTATTTTTTTATATTGTTCTTTGCGCCGCTTAGCCCTTACTACTAAATCTGCAGTAACAAAAAACTTAATCTTTGCATCAGGAAAGATAACACTTCCTATATCTCTTCCGTCTAACACGGCACCCGTTTTTTTTAAGGGAAAGTTTCTTTGAAATAGTACAAGTACCTGCCTTACCTTTTTTATTTCTGCGAGTTTACTTGCCAAATTACCGCAATTTTCAGACCTAAGCTCCGGATTAGCTAGATCTTCAAACTTAATATTTTTTGCAAAAAAAATCGATTTATCAACAGAAACCACACTTTTTGTCGTCAAAAATTTGTGAGCTACTGCTCGGTAAAGCAAGCCAGTATCAAGGTACTGAAAATTTAGATGTTCAGCTATTATTTTTCCAATAGTACCCTTACCTGAAGCTGAAAGGCCATCTACGGCAACTATTATTGGTTGGTGTGATTTGATAAATTTGCTCCAATTTGTTTGAACTTTTCAATAAATTCAGGAAAACTTGTACTTATTGAAGTGATTTCGCTGATCTTAATAGGTTTTTGAGCTACTTGGCCTAAACAAATAAACGACATAGCTATCCTATGATCATTAAATGTATTTATCAATTGCCCGCCTCTCACTTTCTTGATTCCTTTGACAATCATGTAATCTTCTCCGAAATCAACCTCAACCCCACACTGCCTCAAGCCCTCAGCCATTGAAAGAATTCTATCGCTTTCTTTTACTTTTAGCTCCCCTATTTCTTTCATTTCAGTTTTTCCTTCAGCTAATGCCGCCAATACAGATAAAACTGGAAACTCATCAATCATGGAAGCAACAAGATTACCCGGGACTTTTACACCTCTCAGGCTAGAGTGCTTTACTCTTAAGTCCGCTACTGGCTCACCACAAATATTTTTTTTATTATTGACCTCTATTCTGGCTCCCATTAGTTTGACAACTTTAAGAAACCCAATTCTTGTCTCGTTCATGCAGATATTCTTAATTGTAATATCTGACCCCTCTACCATTAAGGCAGCCGCTATAAAAAAAGATGCAGATGATGGATCTGAAGGAACTGTGACTTCTTGTGGCTTCAGCTCTTGTAGTCCTTGCACATAATGAGCAAAGCCATTTTCAGTTTTTTCTGTTTTTATCTTGCCCCCAAAATACATT
>QOQE01000010.1 GCA_003331935.1 Alphaproteobacteria bacterium
TATGCCTAGAGATACTGCCGAAGCTTCCGTCTTATGATTTATCCCGAAGGCTTTTAAGGCAACAGTTTTTTTCAAAACTCTAAATTTATTTACTAGGGAGTTTGTGTCTCTAATAATAAAGCCCTTTGGAACATTAAGACCTATTTCCTTTAAAACTTTTTTCGATTGGAATTCATTTATCGTTCGAGATTTTCTATCAGGCCACTGAGCCCATATAACTGATGGGGTGCTCTGTTTGTTCCACATTTTACTTACATCTCTTAATGCACCTAAAGCACCAAGGCTACTCTCAAGTCCAGTCAACGGAATTATTGCGTGCTTTAATAGATCCTTTGCTAACTCTTCAGGCATATTCTCTTCAAGAGACGTTATAAAACCAACTGGACACATTGCACTTTTTTTTGCTTCTTTTATTGCCTTGATGGCTGGCACCCATGCTTCTGTCGTGCATCGATCTTGTTTTGGAAGATCCATTATTATAAATAAAAAATCATATCGCACTTCTGTCATGCATTTAAAAGCTTGTTGTAACTTCTCTTGATCATTCCAAATGTATGTTTGATAGTCTAGGGGGTTAGATAGATGCACTAAATTCCCCAATATTGACTTTAACTCTTTCTTTTGTTTTAGACTTAGCTTTGGAAATTGAAACTGTAGGGGTTCGGCCAAGTCAGCAATAAGACTTGCTTCTCCACCAGAGCATGACAGAGATGCAATCTTGCTTCCAGATATTGGCTGATGAACGTGTAAAATCATCAACGCATTCAGAAAACTCCCAAGACCATCAATTGTTGCTATGGCTAATTTATTAAGGAACGCTATGGCGCCTTTATAGCTACCCGCCATTGAAGCAGTGTGGGAAACAGTAGCACTTTCTGCTAACTTCGATTTCCCCACTTTCAACGCTACGATTCCCTTTTTCTTAGCTTTGGCTTCTCTAGCCAGTTTTTCAAAGTCTTTTGGGTTTTTTATTCCCTCTATATGAAGGCCAACAGCGGTTACTCTTGGATCTTGTAATAATTCAAAAGCTATTTGTGCTTGGTTTAGTTGTCCTTGATTTCCGACAGTTACAACATATGCAATAGGCAGGCCCCTGCATTGCATTGTTAAATTGATAGCAATATTTGAGCTTTGGGTCAGGATCGCTACCCCAGTATGAACCTTTTCTCCTCCATGTTGATCCGGCCAAATAAGGGCATTGTCCAAATAATTAATAAAACCATAGCAGTTAGGGCCTAAAACCGGCATTCGCCCTGCCGCCGCTATTATTTTATCTTGTAACGTCTTACCATACCGTGATTTATCATCTGCCAACGTTTCTGAAAACCCTGAAGCAAAACTTACAACGCCTCCCGCATTAAGTTCAGCTAACTCCTTGATAATAGATATAGTTTTTTCTCTATTCACTCCAACAAACGCTGCATCAGGAGATGCTGGTAGATCAAAAGATGATCTATAACATTTAACCCCTTCAATAAATTTTTTTGTGGGGTGAATGGCCCAGATCTCACCAGCAAATGAAATTTTTTTAAGCTCTTTGATAACATTTCCCGACCACCCTCCACCATAAACGGCAATAGTTTTTGGTCTCAAAAGTCTGTCTAGTGACTTCACCAATTTCAGTCTTCCAAAGGGCGTAGCAGTTCTCGGCTGATTATGTGCTTTTGGATTTCTGATGTTCCATCCCAAATTCTTTCAACCCGAGCATCTCTCCAGAACCTTTCAAAAGGAAGGTCATCCATCAATCCCATTCCTCCATGTAATTGAATACACGTGTCTGTTACTCTCGCCAGCATTTCTGTCGCGTATAACTTTGCTGAAGCAATTTCTCTATTAACTGGAAGTTTTTTATCTAATTTTGATGCAGCTGACAGCGTAAGAAGGTCAGCAGCATCAATTTCTGTAATCATATCTGCAAGCTGAAAGCTTACTCCTTGGAACTGACTTATTTTTTTGCCGAATTGTTCTCTCTCGATTGTAAAGGGGAGTGTTAACTCAAAAGCTCTTCTTGCTCTTCCAACGGATGTTGCGGCAACTGTTAATCGTGTTCCGTAAAGCCACTCATTAGCAATTTCAAACCCCTTGTGGACCTCACCCAATATCTGTTCGTCAGAAAGCTTGCAGTCTTCAAACCTTAAGATGCAATTCTGATATCCTCTGTGAGATACTGAGTTATATCCCTTACATATTTCAAATCCGGGGGTGCCTCTGTCAACAAGAAAACAGGAGATTTTCTTCTTTTTACCTTTAGCTGTTTCTTCTTCCCCCGTTGCAATAAAAACAATAATGAAGTCAGCGATGTCTGCATGGCTTATGAAGTGTTTGGTTCCATTTACAATCCAATCACCACCCTTTTTTTGTGCCGTACATTCCATGCCCCTAACGTCAGAACCGGCTCCTGGTTCAGTCATTGCGAGTGCGTCAAACTTTTCACCCTTTATCGCAGGGAAGAGGTATTTTTCTTTTTGCTGTTCATTACATGCCATAAGGATACCCGAGGGCCGACCAAAAAAAATTGTCAGAGCGTTCGAACCTCTCCCGAGCTCTCTTTCCAACAATGTAAACTCTAAATGATTTAAACCGCCACCTCCGAGCTCCGAGGGAAAGTTTGCCGCAAAGAAGCCAATTTCTTTGCATTTTTTCGCGATTTCAACTCCAAGCTCTTTGGGAACTGCTCCTGTTTCTTCAACCAATTTTTCATGAGGATAAACCTCTTTCTCTAGAAAATTTCTAACTGTGTCAACTATCAGAGTTTGTTCGCCACTTAATTGAAAATCCACAGTTCTATAGATCCCTAGACTTGTAAAATTATTTTATTTGTATAATCCTAATATCAACTTTGTTAAAAACCAAAGCAAAAAGTTGTGAACATTGGCTTGCCTGTAAAATTCATAACTGGATCTTTTAGGAGAACTATGGAAAGGCACTCACTTAAAAAAATTATCAAATTATTGTGTACAAAGAAAATATCCGAGGAAGAGTTAGTAAAATATTATTTCTCTAGAATAGAGAAACACAACCCAACTCTTAATGCGATCGTGTCCCTTAGAAATATAGATCAGGTTTTTGATACTCTGGATACGTTAAAGCGTTATCCATCTGAAAAAAAAAGAAAGTTATTGGGTATTCCTCTTGCCATAAAAGATTTGATCGATGTTGCGGATCTTCCAACAACTTATGGAGTTCCGAAATATAAAAATAATATAGCAAAAAAAAATAGTCTAATTGTTGAAAGACTAATTGATAGTGGTGCTTTAATTATTGGAAAAACAAATACTCCTGAGTGGGGGTTAGGGTCACAAACGTTTAATCGTCTTTTTGGCGCTACAGCTAATCCTTATGATACCACCAAAACTCCAGGTGGCTCAAGTGGTGGAGCGGCTGCAGCTATTGCGGCCGATTTCATTCCAGTAGCTGATGGATCAGACATGATGGGCTCATGTAGAAACCCTGCCGCCTATTGTAATCTATATGGATTCAGACCAACCCCAGGCTTAATACCTGAAGAAAGATCTAAAACTAGACATAAAAAGTTGCCCATTTTATCAACTCTTGGCATGCTAGCTAAAAATCCTGAAGATTTGGCCTATTCTCTTGATATTGTTTCAGGTGCACATAGATCTGATCCATTTTCTTTTGATCTTAATAGCTACTTCGATGACTCGAGTATTTCTGATGATATAATGAGAAAAATAAAAATAGGCTGGTTAGATAATTTTGATGGTTATTATCAAGTGGACGAAGAGATACGTAACCAGTGTATTAAAACTCTTTCTGCACTAGCTCAAAATATAGCTGTAGTTGAAGAAGTTAGGCCGACGGCTAATCCCCATCACCTGAGTAATAGTTGGAAGACGCTAAGGTCGAAAAGTTTATATGACGAGATAGTAAATTACAACTTGGCTGCAGATGAAAAAATACATTCGATTGATTGGGAAATAAAAAATGGCGAGCTCATTAAAGAAAAGGACATTGATGAAGCTCTATTATGGAGATCACTATGGGACAAAGATATTAATTCAATTTTTAAAAAATATGATTATTTGGCATTACCCTCCACTCAGGTTCACCCCTTTAATAAAGATATTCCGTCTCCTACTGCGATCAATGGAGATCAGATGGAAACATACCACCAGTGGATGGATATAGTTGTTTTGGCAAGCATTCTAGGTTTACCCACAATCTCAGTTCCTGTCGGCTTCAGTAGGGAGGGTCTCCCTATAGGAATGCAGCTAATTGGAAAAAGAAGGTCTGATACAAATTTAGTTGCCTTTGCAAAAAAATATGAAGCCATTTTCAATTACTCAGACGTCATTCCAAAACATTTTAGTTAGATTCATGCATTTTTTAAAAAGGCAAACAAATTCAATGCAATGTTGTAAAATGCGGTCAGAGGGCGAACCAAATATAATTTAAAACCATATATGGAGAAAAAGATAAACATGAATTTCCAAGATTTTTTTAATCCTGATAGGGTCGTAGATCTAAGCTTTTTCAATTTTGAGAACGCTATTACTGCCTGCTATTATGCAGATAAAAATTTGAGAGTCAAAAAAGTCAATAAAAACTTCAAGGGGTTTTTTCCTGTTTTGGGCAACGTTAAGGATGCATATTTCCCCGACATTTTGAAGCAGCTTGGTGTGACAGACGAACAGATACAACTTTTTGAAAATGAAATACACAATAAGGGCTCTGTTTTAATTCCCAAAGTAAAAATAATTATAGATAATAAAGAACGTCTTTTTTCATTACTTTCAACAAAAACAAAAAATTCTGATTTTGAGTACTTAAATGGAATTCAGGGTCAATTCGTGGATAGAACAAATGAGCATGAGTTAACTAAGCAGCGAGATTTATTAATAGAAGGGCAATTAAAAGATAAGCAAATAATTGAAGAGAAAAGTAAAAAGCTTGAAAGTCTTGCAACTAGGTTGGCCAAATATCTTTCTCCACAGATTTATAAAAATATTTTCGACGAAGAAAAAGACCAAGGAGTATCTCATGGCAGAAAGAATCTAACCGTCTTTTTTTCTGACATCGTAAGTTTTACTGATTTGACCGATAAAATGGAGCCTGAGAAACTTGCGCTAATCATTAATTCCTACCTATCGGAAATGTCGACAATAGCCATAAAATATGGTGGTACAATAGATAAATTTATTGGGGATGCTTTGATGGTTTTTTTTGGTGACCCAGAAACTCTTGGGGAAACCAATGATGCCCTTAAATGTGTAGAGATGGCGATAGCAATGCAGGAAAGAGTAAAAGAATTGCAATCACATTGGAGGGGTTTGGGAGCGGTTGAAGGAATCTCTGTCAGGATGGGGGTTTCAAATGGCTTTTGCACTGTAGGGAACTTTGGCTCAGACTTACGATTAGACTATACAATACTCGGAAGCCCTGTGAACCTTGCTGCGAGACTTCAGTCTATGGCCGAAGTAGATGATATGCTCGTTGATGAAAACACAAAAAACCTTATTTCTTCAGAAGTTGAGACTGATTTTGTTAAAGAATATACACCCAAAGGTTTCGTAAGACCCATTGGAGTATATAAAATTAAGAAATTTAAGTCTAAAAAAGAGGATAGGATACGATTATCACACAAAGGGAAGAGGGTTGAAATTAATGTTACGGACAGTTCCGACATTCGTGCTGCTATAGAGGAATTGAAATCTATCCAACAGGCGTATGAGAAACAGCTAGATAAATAATATTGATGATTTGATTTTGGGCTACAATTTTTTTGAGGTTTAACAAAGAGTTTCTGACACTTTCGTTGTTGCTTTTATAGTTACTAGAGCAGAAGCGGTTAATATCTTATTCTTATCTTTTATCGTATACACTTTAGACTCTCCATGAAAAATACTTCTACCCCCTTGTAAAATCACTGCCTCAGCAATTAGCTTTTCCCCATTTGCAATATTTAGAAAATTAATTTTAAATTCAATTGTTAGGGGTTCCTTTTCCTTGCCCATCAAGGTCATTGCAGCAAATCCAGCTGCATTGTCCGCTATCGCTCCTGAAATACCTCCGTGAAATAAACCATGTTGTTGAGTTATATTTTTGTCATAAGCTACTTCTATGTTGGCTTTCCCCGAGGATATCGAAGTGAGTTTAGCACCTATATAAGGCATAAGTGGTTGATTTAGGAAAGAAACTCTCAATTCTTGTTCTGTGCGAATATCCAAAATTTTATACCCTATGTTTTCCAGGTGTCCAATTGGTGGTTTCCTTAAGATACTTTTCACCTTTTTCAATTGGCAAATCTTCTAGAGCTGAGCCCATACTGTCATTCCAACGATTGAGAAAACCAAAAAATGCAATGACACTCATTATTTCAATAATGTCATTATCATTCCAATATCTTTTTAATTGAGACACTAATTTTCCCGTCACCTTATTAGGCACAGAAGCTGCCGCAAAAGCGAAGTCTAGAGCTGCCTTTTCTGCATCTGAAAAAGCAGATGAATTAGAATAAGTCCACACTTCATCTAGTCTTTTTTTCGAGCTTCCAAAGCGTTCGGCTCCTAAAATTGTATGAGCTTGGCAATAAAGACAACCTGAAGAAAAACTTGATATATATCCAATAAGTCTTTTAAATTCTGGTGTAACTGATCCTTTGCATTCCATCACCGCAATGTTTAGGTTTGTAAATGCGTCAGCAATCTTGGGATGGTAACTCATAGTTTTAACAGAACTCGGTATAACGCCGAGAGGTCCTTTAAAGAACTGAATTTTTTCTAATAGATTTGAATCAATTTCATTTTCGTCAAGCGGTTTTACAATTTCCATCATTTTCCCTTGGTACTATTTCATAAAATAATTGAAAAAAGTATTTCAGAATTAATTGAAAATAGCACTAGCTTAAATTCGAAATGCGCAAATAATCATCTTGGGATATTATCTTTTCCATAAACTATTAAGATTTTATGGACTTATCCACTTCCTTTATAACTTCAGAACAGAATTGAAGGATTTTAATGTTAAAAGGTTTTTTAGAATATAGGTTCCCCTCATACATAGGTTTGGGTTTATATTGGGAGTATGAGGGGACTACATGACTGCAAAATGCATGCCACGCTTAACGATATCACAAACTTAAAAGAAAAAAAATCATAGTTTTTTGCTAGCTAAAGACGCTTTCCTTTTTTGCTTTATATCACTAATATGCTTTAGGTGAGTAGGAGGTTAAGTTGCCCGGATTTGAGGTTATCGACGAAGAAGAGAAAAAAGCAATCTCTCGCATCTTTGATGAAGGAAAGGTTTTTTTCGCGCATGGCTTTGATAATAAGAGAAAGCATTATCATGTAAGGGAATTCGAAAATAAATTAAAAACTGTGTTTAGCCCTCAAATGGCTGATGCTCTATGCGTTTCATCTGGTACTGCCGCGATAAAAGTGGCTCTAAAGGCTTTAGGTATAGGTAAAGGGGATAACGTTATAACACAGTCCTTTAATTTTATTGCAACAGTAGAAGCGATTGTAGATACTGGCGCCAGTGTAATCTTCACCGATATAGATGATACATTAAATATGAGCCCCATGAGTCTAGAAAGTCTAATCACCAAAAAAACAAAAGCTATCATACCAGTTCATATGTTGGGAGTACCTGCAGATATGATATCAATAAACAAAATTGGGAAAAGGTTTAAGATACCGATAATTGAGGATGCATGCGAAGCAATAGGAGCAAAAGTTGCAAAAAAGTATGTTGGAGGGTTAAGTGAATTTGGTGTATTTAGCTTTGACTTTGGCAAAATGATTACGACTGGAGAAGGGGGTGCACTTTTTTCTAAAAAGAAAAACGACGGAAAAATTGCGAGAATGTATCACGATCATGGCCATAAAAATATTCCTGATCTACCAAGAGGATTAGATCGTGCAGGCTTAATAGGGTTTAATTACAGAATGACAGAAATAAGTGGGGCCTTTGGCAAGGTTCAGTTAGGGAAATTTTCAGGTATTTTAAAGGAGTCAAAAAAAAGATATCTTACTCTCGAAAGATACATTAGCCATAACCAAATAAAATTAAGGCACGTAAATTTAGGTAATGAGCCGAATTATGATACTTTTGTTATCTCTATTGAAAATAAGAAATTACGCGATCGAGTGATTAGTTTATTAAATCAAACTGGCTTTGGCACAAAAAATTTACCCGATGCTTTTAACTGGCATTGTGCATATTTTTGGAAACATATTAATAAAAAAATTAGGAATAAAGAAGTAACCAATTGCTATAAGAGGTTACTAAGGTGCGTCGCTATTCCAATTTTAGTATCGAAGCCAATTATAGATTACAAAAATATTGCCAGTTATATTAATGAATTGTCTTAATGAAAACTTAGTTATAGTAATTCCTGCTCGAAAAAACTCAAAAAGGCTCAAAAATAAAAATTTTAAGGATTTTCACGGGTTCCCTTTATTTGAGTGGAGTATAGCGGCTGGATTGTTTATAAAGCACCAGCTCGGTGGCTCAAGAAAAATTTCAGTTATTTGTTCCAGCGATGACCATCAGATTTTAGATCTAATAAAAAAGAAATATATATCTAATGTTTACGCGATTCAAAGAAGTGCCAAGCTATCTGATGATAAGGCAATTCTATCTGATGTTATAATTGATTGTATCCATAGGCTAGCTGATGAAGGCATGATTTGCGTAGATGATTATTTGGGTGGGAGCTTTATCTTGTTGCAACCAACATCACCTATCCGATTAAAAAATGATCTAGTTAACTTTTGTAGCCAAATAAGAGATTTAGGTGATTATCATTCAGTAGTATCAGTCAATAGACGCTATAAAGTAATTAAAGATGTTTATAAGATAATTAATAAAGGTGAAGTAAATTCAGATTTTTCAATTGGGTTCATAGGTCAAAAATTGATTACATGGAAGGATATTGAAAATAATAATACGGCTTTTGTCGACGGTAGTTTGTATTCAGGCTCTGTATCTATGCTGAAAGAAAAAGGCTTTATGCCTGAGGCTAAGACTTTGGCTTTTCCTCTTTCAATAGATAACTCGATAGACATTGATACCGAAGAAGAATTTAAAGATGCTCTACTATTGATCAAAAAACTAAAAGAATTGGGAATAGAGTATGTCAAACCAAGAATATGACTTGGCCATTATTGGTGCTGGGACTTCTGGTTTAGAAATTGCAAAAAATGCAAGCAGATGTGGGTTCAAAGTTTGTTTGATAGAACAAGGGCATTCTGAGGGTAAAAGTTATTTTAATAAAATACCTTTACTATCAGGCAAATTACTGCAAAACAACAAACATTGCTTGAGTTTCACATCTCATAAACAAAAAGGTTTGAAAAACCGAGAACTACCTATTCTTCAGGGAACTGGTTTTGGTGGTTCGAGTTTGATAAATGGTAACGTCTCATATTTAGGTTTTAAGAAAAAGTTTCAAGATGTTTTCTCTTTTTGGCCAAAAAGTTTGTTCCAGAGAATAATAGACAATATATACTGTGACGCAGATTTCTCATACATTAGAGAGTTCGGTTATTCAGATAACCTAACCAATATTTTTTGCAAAACTCTCAATAGTTTTTTAGTGCCTGAGGTTGAAGATTTAGATAACTTACTCGAAGGGTGGGCAAAAATTCATCTAAATATTCGCGACTCTAAAAGATATAATTTTTCAAATGACTTCAATGAAAATGCGCTTCACAAAAACATTATGAAGCTAGCCAATACTCGCGCTACTAAGATCCTTTTCAAAGACAATAATGCTACAGGAGTTGAGTGCGAAAATATAAAAACTAGATTGAAAACTGTTGTTAATGCCCGAAAGATTATTCTTTCGGCAGGCACTATATTTTCACCATTAATTTTAATGCAGTCAGGTATCGGGGACTCCAAAGAGGTCTATAAAACTGGAGTCCCATTAAAATTTAAGCAAGAACATGTTGGAAAGCATTTAAAAGATCACGCCAACTTTAGGATTGAATTTGACTGTTTAGGGTTTGATACT
Source organism: Alphaproteobacteria bacterium (assembly GCA_003331935.1). GTDB lineage: Bacteria > Pseudomonadota > Alphaproteobacteria > Rhodobacterales > Rhodobacteraceae > CACIJG01. Next base: position 9,980 of record QOQE01000010.1, read on the forward strand.
CTTAATCAAAAAACGCGCGGATTGAAATTATTTATGGAGTTGATTAGGTATCTTATCTCAAGGGACTCCATTTTTAAAAGTCCAGGAGCAACTCTTGCCTGGAATAAATCAAGTTTTAATAAGAAAAATAATATAAACGATTTGGTTAGATATCATTTGGTACATTTTACACAAGAACGAAATTTGTTATCCTCTAAAGGAATAAAATTTCAAAAAGCACAAAGAGCGTCTATTGGATGTTTTCAAGTTTTTCCAAAATCTGAAGGATCAATATTTTTAAATGATATAAAAAAAATACAAATTGACCCAAACTATTTGTCACACAAATATGATAGAGCTCTTGCTCATAAAGCGTATTTAAGCGCGTTCGATCTCCTGAAAAAAGCAGGCTTTTCTCAAATTGGCAACAAGCTTACTTTTTCTGAAATAGAGAAAAATTTGGAAGCGGAAACATATTCTGGATATCATTTGATTGGGACTAATAGAATGTCTAAAGATAAAGGTAATGGAGTCGTAGATGAAAACTTCAAAGTGTTTGGGACTAACAATCTTTATGTATGTGACGCATCAGTATTTCCTGATTTTGTTTCAACGCATCAATATTTACCCACTTTAGCAGTAAGTAAGATTTTTTCGTTACAACAAGGGATACTTACTTAGTGGAGGTCTCAAAAAACGCTTTCTGCAAATTTAATTTCCAGATTTTTTTATCTTTCAAAATCTTAGTAAATTTTTTTGCTGATTGGCCTGTTCCAAAACTATTATCAGTCGGAAAACGTTTTCCCCATAGGCTTTCAACTAACCTATCAAGATTCTTATTTTTGAAAACATCAACGTTTTTTATACTTTTGGCCTCAGCTCTTCTAAATTGGCGTGATCCTATATTGATAGAAGGAACCCCGAGAAACGGAGCCTCTCGAACGCCAACAGAACTATTTCCGATTATTATTTGAGAATTTTTTAATAAAGTTGAAAAATATGAAAATCTCATTGAAGGTATTTGTTTAAAATGAGATGAAGGCAGTTTTCCGATAGCCTTAAATATTATTTCACATCCTGGGTCATTGTTTGGAGAAATAACTACAAAATTCTTTTTTAAATTTTTTAAAGAATCGCAACAAATTTGGATCTCTTTCTTTAAGCTTTCCAATTCAGACGTTACAGAATGAAAAATAAAAATCCCATATTTATCCCATTGGATGTCATAATAACTCAGCACCTCATGGAGAGGAATTGTATTTCTCTTTTTATGTGTATCAAGTTCTGGAGATCCAAGAACGAAAACTCTATCAGGATGTTCCCCGAGTTTCGTGACTCGGTTTTTTGCTGATGTAGAGCTTACGAAGTGCACCGTGCATAACTTGGTGTTACAATGCCGATAAACTTCATCTATAGTTCCCGACACTTCTCCTCCTTCAATGTGGGCACTTCGTAAGTTATTTGTTGCACAAACAAGAGAGGCAGCAACTGCTTCAATTCTATCTCCATGAATTAAAACAAGGTCTGGCTTTAGCCTGCTGACATATTCGGAGATGCCCGTAATAGTTCTCGAAAGGATTTTATCCTGTGGATCTCCCTCCATCTGATTGATGAATTCAAACCGTTTAATTTTTTTCATCCTTGAAACTTCGATGCTAGTTAGACCATACTTTTCTAGAAGGTGCATGCCAGTAACAAAAAAGTAAATTTTAAATCCCGCCAATCTCGCGCTTGATGCTAATGGTTCGAGTTTTCCAAAGTCGGCTCTAGTGCCTGTTATGAACAATAGTTTTTTCACAGTAATAACTTTATTCCAAATCAGACCATTTTATCTGATTATTCTTTGCAATATCTCTTTTTAAAGTCTTTCCTAAAACTTTTTCAAATTCAAAGGCGGCTATTTCTCCGTCACCAGGTCTTCTAGCCCAGATATTGTGCCTATCAATAGTATCACCCTTTTTAAGGTCTTTATCAGTAACAATTGAAGATCGTGCAAACCTATAAACATCTTTTTCAATATCAGCTATAAACTTATTTCTATCTCTTGCATAAGCGATGTCTTTGCTTTTTTTTATAAGGTGTTCGAGTTCGTCTGGGTCCATTGAGCATGAGATGTCAGGTCCTTTTCGATTTTTAGTGTCAGTGAAATGTTTTTCAATAATTGTCGCACCTAATGCAACGGCTGCTAAAGACATGGTTGGTCCAATTGAATGGTCTGAAAATCCTATTTGGGCTTTAGGAAACTCGTGCGACAATTGTGCTAAACTACCTAGCGCAATTTCCTCTGGTGGGCAGGGATAAATGTTCGTACATTCTAACAGTGCGTATTTTATTGAGTGTTTTTCAAGAATTTCTACAGGCTTTTTTACTGAGGATATATTTTGCATTCCTGTGGAGAGGATGATTGGCTTCCCAAATTTTGCAATATGCTCAACCAAAAGAAGGTTGTCACATTCTCCAGAACCAATTTTAAAGGCAGGTACATTTATATCATTTAAAAAGTCTGCAGCAGATCTAGAGAAAGGAGTGGAAATATAAATCATTCCTAAGTCTTCTACTATCTTTTTTAAATTTATTTCTTCATCTCTTGTTAAAGAACATTTTTCCATTACATCCCAAATCGAGACATCTGCGTTAGGGGGCATTATTTTTTTAGCATCTGGTGTCATCTCGTCATCAAGAAAGTGTGTCTGGTGCTTAATAACCTCGCAGCCTTTCTCAGCAGCTTTTTTAACCATTTGTGCTGCAACTGAAAAAACTCCACCATGATTTATACCTAATTCTGCAATTATTAGAGGTGCTTCTTTGGAGCTAATGGTCCTGTTTTTAATTTTTAAAATTTTTAAACCTATCTTTTGAAATAATGATTAGTAAAATGGCGTTGCCGAATTGGAAAAATACGCAAGTATTTAATAGGTTAATTTTTTCTAGGTGTCGATTGAAATTTGAATTGAAAAAAAATATCTCTTTATTGGTTTTTAATCTTTATCAGGTTCTCTGGTATCTATTCTTACCCATTGCATTACTATATTTTTTTTATCGTTCTATAAAAGAACCGGGATATGCTTCGGAACTCTCAGAGAGATTAAGCTTTTATCAAAAAGACATAAAGGGAGCTTGTTGGTGTCACGCTGTGTCTTTGGGAGAAGTGAGAGCAGCCCGCCCTATTTTTGATAAACTTCTTTTGAACGGAGAGAAATTATTAGTTACCACGCTGACTTTATCTGGAAAAAATGCGGTACGATTGGAATATCAGGCAGAAATAAAACTTGGAAAAGTAGCAGTTGTCTACGCCCCACTTGAAATTACATTTTTTTTCAAAAGGTTCCTTGCCCGTTTTAAACCTAGGTGCTGTATAATTTTAGAATGTGACCTGTGGCCAGTGATGATCGCATCCACTCAAAGAGAAAAAATCCCTTTAATCTTTGCCCAGGCACAATACCCTGAAAAAGGATTTATAAGAGATAAAAAATTTCCGTTTCTGAAAGCAAGTTTGATCGAAAAGTTCGATTTGATTTTAGCTAAGTCAGAGAGGCATAAAAGCAGATTTGAGTATTTTGGAGCAAAAAAGGTATTAGTTATTGGGGACACTCGCTTTGAGCAAAATGTTCCAGTAGATCAAATTAGCATGGCGTCCAAGATTAAGAAAAAACTTCTGAAGAAATGTTTTACAGTGTGTTTTGCCAGTATTGGGAAAAAGGAATTTGAAATAATAAAGGAAATAGTTCTAGCGCTGTCTGAAAAATTCCAAGATATTTTTTTTATAATTGTTCCCCGACACCCTAATGACTTTGGTAAGTATAAGACCTTATTTGATAAGGGTTTAATTAAAGTAAAAACACGTAGTGAGTTAATGGAGCAAAAAGTAGATTTTAAAAAGATGAGTTTTGATACCTTTGAAGGTTTACTTAATTTTAGTTTGCTATGGGGAGATAGTCTTGGAGAATTGAATTTCTATATGGCAATGTCCGACATCGTTTTTATGGGAGACTCGTTAAACAACGAAGGATCGCATAACATTATTGAACCTTTAGCAATAAAAAAACCTGTAATTGTTGGTCCAAGCATTTGGGGAATTGAATTTCCTGCATTGGAAGCCTTAGATGCAGGAATTATTAAAAAAATTAGCGGACAAAAAGAGTTAGCAGCAGCTCTGGTAGAAGTATATCATGATAAAAAAGAAAAGAATATTAGCAAAACCAGTATTACAAAAATGGAAAACTTCTATATCAATAATCATGGTGCTTCTGAAAAGTTTATGAAAGAGATGACCAATAACAAGTTTTTAGGGTTTAACCATGATTAAAAGCGACTTACGTTTTAATTTCTTTGGTCTCATTTGGCAAATAAACTAATGAAAAAATACAAATTAAAGCCAGTATCCCAACTAACAAAAACGCATAATAGTAACTCTGGGTCAAATCAAAAATAGCTCCTGCTACTATAGGTCCAGACACGGATCCTATTGCGCCAAAAAATGTTATCTTTCCAAAAACAGCACCGATATTTTTGAGACCAAAGTTTTCCGCTATAATAAAAGGAGCTATTGTGAAGTGACCACCATGAGAGAAACCATACAAACAGAGTAGAACGTAAATAAAGTAAATATTTTCTGTGAAAGGTATGGTGAATAAAGCAAAGGTCATAGGGCAAAGACAAATTATATACGTTTTTTTTCCGCCTAGTCTGTCCGCTAGCACGCCTATAGAAAGTCTCCCAAAAATACTAGAAAAACCTATTATTGAAAGAAGTAAAGCGCTCTCCTCTAGAGATAAGCCAACATTTAATCCATGCGCGGCGATATGTGTCATTGTAGTGAACATGGTGAAGAAAATGCAAAATTGACAGAAAGCTAAAAGGCTAAAAACTTTCTTGTCCAGTAATTCGAATGAAGTTTTCGCGTCAACTGGTGTCTTTCCCGAAGTTTTTGGTGCGGTTATTATTGATGCTGCCAAAACCAATCCGATGCTTGCAGCAATACCAAGATAAAATGTAGCTGTCTGCCAACCGAATCTTATAATTAAAAAAGCGATGAGGGGAGGCATTATCATTTGACCCATTGCTGTACCTATCTTGGCAACCGATGTCATTAATCCTCTTTTTGAGTCGAACCACTTTGCTATGGTTGATAAAGTGGAAATATCGTGGGTGCTGAGCCCTACCCCAATAAAGAAGAAAAAAATCAAAAATAAATGCCATACTTCGTTGGATAGTGAAAAGAGAATGAAACCTATTCCAAAAATAAAACCATTCACACTCAAAACAATTCTAGGGCCAAGTCGATCATTTAAATAACCTCCTGGTATGGCTAGTATACCCCATGCCATCCAGCCAGCTGCTCCAATTGATGATAAAATTGTTCTCGACCATCCAAACTCTTTTTCAAGCTCGGTCATAAGTACGCCATAAGTGAATAACATCCCTACTATAATGAACTGTGTGAAGAAAGAACCTACAACAACATTTACTTTTTTTATCATTTTACGTTTAGGCCTAAAAAATCTGACATATTTAATTTGGTTTTGTTATTGATCATGCCAAAGAGGGTGTTAACATAAACCTATTATAATATTGATCGTTTTGGGTAATTAAAATGAAAATGCAAGAAAAAAAAGTATGCTTAGTAATTGGTGCTGGAGCAGGGATTGGTGTAAATGTGGCAAAGAAATTTGCAGTTTCGGGTTATCATTCAGTAATTTCAAGAAGAACTAATCAACAAGGCTTAGATGATGCTGTAAAGAACATTGAAAAAGAAGGGGGGAGTGCGACAGGGTTTTTAATCAACGCGATTGAAGAAAATTCGATAGAAAACCTTATTGAAAAAGTTGAGGAAACCATCGGATCTATTCACGTCGTGGTTTTCAATTTAGGATCTCAGATTGGCAATAGGTCGCTGAATGAGACATCTGAAAAAGTATTCGAACGAGGATGGAGAATGGCTACGCTAGCTCTTTTCCGTACAGCTAAGAAGCTTTTTCCCTACATGGAAAAAAGGGGAGGAGGAACTCTTTTGGTCACATCATCTACTGCAGCGGTAAGAGGAAATAAGGGACAGCATTCTCATGCCGCATCAATGGGGGGAAGGCGCATGTTATGTCAAACCTTAAACGCAGAGTTTTCCAGCAAGGGAATACACACAACACATATAATCATAGACGGAGCCGTTGACGCGCCAGACACGCTAGGCAAAATGATGGGGGAGGAGGCCTATCAAGCACTGCGTAAGGAAAAGGGTTTAGAAAAAGACGGTTTGTTGTTACCTGAAAAAATAGCTGAAACATATTATCATCTTGCTGATCAACATAGGTCGGCATGGACGCATGAGGTTGATCTTAGAGCTTACAATGATGATCCTTGGTGGAATACGCCTAGAAATATTGCAAGTAGCATCTAGTTAATTACGTTATAAGGTTTCGGAGTAAACCATGAGCTGTCTTCGGCCACGTCATTATGATAAAGAGACATTTGTTGAGTTCCTGAAGAGACGGTTATATTGTTTTGGATCAACTGGCACTGGGTGAACGCAAAATTTTTACCCTCACGAAGAATGGAAGCTTCTGTTGTTACTCTTCCAGGTCGGCAGGGATTTAAATATTGTATATTCAGGCCTAAAGTTAATCCGGTAGTGTACCCTTTGTGAATAAGATCGACTACAAAAAACATAGAAGCATCCAATATGAATGAAACAGTGCCCCCATGCGCTATCGTTCCCTTGGTGTGACAGAAATCAATGGGTATATGCCAATCAACTTTTACAGTTTTGTTTCTTATGTTTAACTCGGTCACACAGGGCTCAAGTCTCTCTTGTATTTTAGCATATCTAATTTCTGAAGGATCTGTCATCTTTTAACATCTGCTCTTTTTGTTTAATATAAAGGTATGAACACGATAAAAATAAAAAAAAAGTAAATGTGCAAGTACATTTTTACTCCAATAGCACATAGGGGAGGGTCTGAGGTTGCTTTTGAAAATACCTTTCAAGCTTTTACTGATGCGTATGATCTTGGCTATAGATGGCTAGAAACAGACGTGCAAGTTTCTAAAGATGGCGTGCTTTATGCAATCCACGATGATAATTTAAAGAACATTACTGGTAAAAATGTTAAAATTCATGATCTTAGCTCAGATGATTTAGATCAAATATTGATAAGGGGAAAATATAATATTCCTAGGCTTAAAAAATTACTTCAAAATTTTAATGATGCAACTTTCAACTTGGATTCCAAAAACATAAATTCTGCAAAAGCTCTAGTAACGCTTCTTAACAGAGAAAAGTTCTTTAAAAATCTTTGTTTGGGATCTTTTAGCCATAAGACACTGCAGTATATAAGAAAGTCTGTGAAAAGAGACCTGCCCACAACTTTTAGTCAAATGGAAGTTTTGAGTTTGCTCGTAGATATTAAACTGGATAAGGAGCCCAGATACAGAGGTAACTATCTTCAAATTCCAAAGAGCTATTTCGGCTTTAACCTTGTATCCAAAAAATTATTACACTTCTGCAAAAAAAACGAAATTAAAGTACACATTTGGACAATTAATAAGAGTAGCGAGATGAAAAATCTTATTGGTATGGGAGTAGATGGTATAATGACTGATAGATGCCGAGCTCTTTTAAAAGTGTTAAAAAGCAGTGATTTTATTGATAAAAAAATAACATTAGAGCCCTTCTTAGTTGCTTAGATGCTCTCGTATCTATAAAAATGTCTAAATACACTAATCTAACAATAATAAAAATAATAAAAAAATTAAGAAACATTTTGCAATCTAAAAATCCCTCAGTGATAGCTTTATCGACAGCATCTGCAGTATCTGTGACTGGCCTAGCATTTATTAGTCCTGTTATTTTGCTACTAAAGAGTTCTTATCAAATCAGCTCTAATGAAGTTCAGCTGGCAATAACTATTTACTTGATGGCTATTTGTGTTTCCCAGATGTTTTGGGGGCCTTTATCAGACATTATTGGTAGACGTAAAGTGTTAATATTCGGAGCGGCTCTTTTTTCAATAGGGGGATTTTTGGCGTCTTTAAACGTATCCTTTGAGATCTTTATATTTTTTAGATTTTTACAAGGAATTGGTGCAGCTGCCTGCCTCTCAATGCCAAGAGTAATGCTAACTGAAAGCTATGGGGCTACGGAGGCATCAGGTAAAATGTCGACTTTACTCGCTTTTATGGCTATTTTTCCTATTCTAAGTGCAGCTTTTGGTGGTTTGATTGGCGAGATTTATGGATGGCAAATGAATTTTATTACGTTGTTTGCCTTTGGTTTTATTGTCTTTTTGCTGAACTACACTTATTCTCCTGAAACAATCAAGAATAAAGGTAAAAAACTCTCCCTTAGAACGACATTTCTCGATTTTAGATCTTTACTTGGGCAAAATGCTTTTCTTTATTTTTCAGGAGTCTCATCAATTCAAGCAGCCTTTTTCTTTTCAATGGCAGGTTTTATGCCGTATCAATTTGAACGTTTAGGTGCGTCACCAAGTGAGTATGGACTTTGGTTTTCTTTAACCAGCATAGGTTATATCATTGGGAATATTATCAGCAAAAGCTACTCGAACAGGGTGGGCTTGAATAAGTTTGCACTTTTTGGGTCTTCTTGGTGTTTTTTATCTATTGCTCTGATGTTTTTATCCGAAGTACCGCTGATCAGTTTACCTTTAACGCTTGCGTCTGCTTGTTTTATGTTTGGATTGGGTAACGGGTTTATATTAGCGAATGTTTTGGTTTTAGCACTTTCATCCGTGGAAAAAAAACGTGTAGGCTCTGCAAGTGGCTTATTAGGTGCTATGCAAATGTTGTGTGGTGCCATGTTGGGGAGTTTAATAGTATTTGTGGGAGGAGATCAGCAATTTTGGCTAGCGTTAACTATTCTTTTATCTCTTAGTATTGTTTCTATACTATGCTGTTATAGAGCATTTGTCATATGACTTAACTAACCCATGAAAAGATTTTATTGATTTGCGATTTCAACGAAATGTGCAAACATATTGGTAGTGAGTATAAAAATAACTTAATAGAAAAATGCAAATTTATCGTGAAAAACTTAGGGAGTGGATGAATGACTATGTCGAGAAAGATAAGTTCAACGGGTGCTCTTTAAGTATAGCAGACACTGATGGTAATACTGTTTTGGATATTGCCAGTGGCTTTAACGATAAGGAAAAAACCAAGGAATTTAACTCGAGGTCCATAGTAAGAATTTTCTCCATGACAAAAGCTGTAGTCTCCGCTTGTCTGCTTCAATTACTACATGAGAGAAATATTCAGCTAGATGAAACATTAGATCATTATTTTGAAAATTATTCTGATTGTTTTGCTCTTGTAGAAAATGCAAAAAATGTAACTGAAATAGAAAAAACGAAGGCGCCCTCTATTTATCAATTACTTAATCATACGTCTGGATTATCTTATTTTTTCAATGATGATTTAATCGCAAAGGAATATTTGAAGAGAAATCTTACAACAGCACCAGGTAATCATGATCTTGCGATTTTTACAGAAAAAGTAACTAGTTTACCCTTATGCTTCGAAGCTGGCACTAGGTGGAATTACTCTGTTGGAATTGATCTCGCTGGTAGATTAATCGAGATTATTTCTGGGGTGTCCTTGGATATTTATCTTAGAAAATTTTTGTTTGATGAATTAAAAATGAATGACACTGGGTTTTTTCTGCCAACCAGCCAAACAGATCGTTTTGCTGATTGTTTTTTTTTTCATGATATGCCCCAAAATTTCCTTCCACTGATGGGTCAATATGAAAATTTTTACTATGAAAAAAACAAGGTGACAAATTTCTCTGGGGGATCGGGTCTCCTATCTACTGGTCTTGATTATCTAAAATTTGCAAATCTTTTGCTTAATGATGGAAAATTAAAAAACAAAAGGATCTTTGCAAAAGAAGTAATGAACAGAATAAGGACAAATTCAATACATAGTGACATAGCTTCCAATGGAGTTCAGTCTTTTGCACAAATGCCAACCGTTGGCATGGGCCATAGTCTTGCAGGTAGTGTGATAATTGATCCGAACGAAAGCTTTGTCAGTAATGTTGGTGATTTTGGGTGGGGAGGAATGGCAAGTAATTATTTTTGGATTGATTTTAAGAAAAATTATACGGCTGTTTTTATGACTCAATTGTTACCCTCTGCATCATATCCAAATAGAAAAGAACTTAAGGGGTTAGTTCATCAGTCCTTGCAGTGATAGCATAACGGTTTTGCAATAATACGTATTGTATTAACAAATGTAAAACACTACAAACGACGGTGGATAACACTACTCTGTCATTCCTCCCTTCACTGGCCGCTTTGATCGCGGCCTTTTTTTATGCTATAAGGTATTCTAATGGTTCTAAATAATAAGAATGGTTAAGGATGATGAAATTCTTGCTTAAATTAATTGGTACTGCGGTTATAGTACTTTGGTGGATAGTGGCTGGTTTTTTTAAAAAAATAGTGGATATCTTCAGGTTGCTTGCAAGAATTAAAAAAATATTTGTAAATAAAAATGAAAATCGTAAAGGGGGGGATAGCTTATGAAGGATATAAACTTTAAACAGACCGAAGATACCTTATTTCTAGAAGAAGAACATATAATACTGAGAGAGCAGCTAAAAAAATTCGTCGAAACTGAAGTAAAACCGGTGGCTCAAAATTGGGAGTACAATGGCTTTATACCTAGGGAGGTGTTCAAAAAAATGGGTACTCTCGGTTTTCTGGGAATAACATATCCAACCGAATTTGGTGGTTCTGAGATGGATGTTCGCGGCAGCGTGGTTTTTGCAGAAGAACTCGGCAAGTCTACATTTTCTGGCTTCGCAATTGCTTCTTTAGTGCATACTGATATGGCCTCTGTTCATCTATTAAACGCGGGAAATATAGAACAAAAAGAAAAGTATCTTAGTGATATAGTTTCTGGAAATAAAATTTCTTGTGTTGCGGTGACAGAACCGAACGCCGGTTCTGATGTAAAAAATATACGAACGAAAGCGCAAAAAGTTGGAAACAAATATATCATTAATGGATCTAAGATTTTCATTACTAACGGTGTGCACGCTGATATATATTTCGTGGCAGCAAAGACCAATGATGCGTTGCAACAATCAGCCAGTATTACAATGTTTATCGTCAAAAAAGATAACCCTGGGCTGATTGTTAACAAACAATTAGATAAGCACGGATGGAGATGTTCAGATACTGCTGAACTTTTCTTTCAAGATTGTGAAGTTGAGGAAGCTGACGTACTTGGAACCCTCCATAAAGGCTTTTATGCAATCATGCAAAACTTCCAAAACGAGAGATTGGTTATGGGTGCAATGGCTATGGGTGAAGCGCAAGCTGCGATTGATATTACCGTGGAATATGTTAAGCAGAGAGACGCTTTTGGTGGAAAGTTGTGGGAAAAACAAACGGTTAGACATAAGCTTGCCGAACTCCAATCAAAAGTTACAGCAGCGCGTTATATGGTTTATGGAGTTGCAAATAAAGTTAGACTTGGAATTGATGTTATTAAAGAAGTATCAATGATTAAAGTGCTTTGTGGAGAGTTAGTTAATAAAGTTATGTATACTTGTTTGCAGTTTCATGGTGGAACTGGATATATGACGGGCACGGAAATTGAAAGACTCACACGAGATGCAAGAGCCCAGTCGATTGGAGGAGGTGCTACAGAGGTTATGTTGGAAGAGGTCGCTAAACGTATGTAGAAAATACTTTATACGACTTATTTAAAGGACTTATTTAAAGAATTTGTCGCTACGGTTTGCATAAGCTAAACCAAAAATATCTTGGTCGTTGTAGGATGTAGCCTTTGCAATTGCGTTGGCGTGGTTATTTACACTTTCCTTTGTAAGGATAAAAGGTAAACGGGGCATCTCGGCTGCTTTTCTTGCGAACTTCATTGATTCCAGCTTTAGTTTGCTCGGACTCAAATAACTGTCGATTAAACCCCAATCTTTGGCAGTTGGTGAATTTATTTTTTCTGCTAATAGTAAAAGCCTTTTTGTTTTTGCGGGACCCAGCAGGGCATTTAACCTTGGTACTGATCCCCAACTCATATTCAATCCTCTCTCTACTTCTGGCACATAAAACTTTGCTGCTGTTTCGGAAATTCTTAAATCGCATGAGGTAGCGAGAGCAACTCCTCCTCCTACACACCACCCCCTAATCTCACATATCGTTAGACAGTGTAGCTTTTCCCACTCGTCACACATTATCTTTCCAAGTTGGAAGTAGTCTCTGTTCTCTTCAAAACCGAGCTTTTTAAGTCCCAAAAATTCCTTGTCTTTCAAATCAAAACCAAAAGAAAAATTTTGTTGGCCTCCAGATAAAATTACTGCCATTAATTTTTTATTGCTGGCTAATTCTTTAGCAGTCTCGGTTAGTTGTCTAATAACATCCAGCGACAATAGATTTGAACGCTTACCACTGTCAAATGAAACGGAGGCTACTTCATCCTTTAGAAATTCAACACGAACCATAAATACGATAATAAACATTATTTAAAATAAATAAATTATATTTGGTTATTTGATTGGGTTAGGTGTTTCAAACTGAAAATTTAAAAACAAGCCAATTAAAAAAACAAATAATCGATAGTTTTTTTATTTTGTTGGTGTATCCTTTTAAAAAAAAAGGGATTGTTATGGATGTCATATTTCATGGAGTGCGAGGATCAACTCCTACAGCTGACCAAAACTTTTTAAAGTATGGGGGTAGTACGACCTGTACTGAAATACTTCATGAACAATTTCAAATAATTTTTGATGCAGGTACAGGGTTTCAAAATGTAAAGATATTTAAAGATCGTCCGACATATTTGATTTTTTCGCACTTTCATTACGATCACATTCAAGGCTTGCCTTTTAATCATCAGATATTCGATCCTTCTAACAAAGTAACAATTTCTTCTGGCTTGGTAACAGCAGAAGAATTGAGGGAAGTGTTTGTCAGAGCCTTCCAACCAATGTATTTTCCGATTCCGCTAGTAGACACATTAAAGAACTTAAAGTTTGTGGAATTCAATTTAATTGCCGATGAACTTATGGATCTCTGCTCCCTGAGCACCATACAATTAAACCATCCTGGAGGGGCGGCTGGTTATATAGTTGAAAAGGAAAATAAAAAAGTATGTGTTTTTCTTGATCATGAATATGGACAGGAGCCGACTGTTGATGATGAGCTTCTTACAATAGCCAGAGAAAGTGACTTAATTGTCTGGGATGGTATGTTTTTAAATGAAGAACTTCCACCCAAAAAAGGTTGGGGGCATTCTAGTATTGAACAAGGAATTGCCTTCTCAGAGAAAACGGCCTGCAAGAACCTAGCTATAGCTCATCATGCACCTAATAGAAATGACGAACAACTTAACGAGCACTCTAATAATCTATCAAGTGATAAAGTTTTCTTCGCCTATCAGGGCCTAGCTCATTCAGTGTAAAGTAGTAATCTTATGAAAAAGATAGATTTTAAGTCGGGTCAGTATATTTTTAAAGCAGGAGACAAAGGCAAAGAGATCTTTTTGCTAATGTCGGGTGATGTTGGTATATTTTTGCCAACTAATGATACAAAAGACCCAAATTTTATGGTTGGAGAAAACGAAGTCTTTGGAGAAATGGGAGTAATCGAACACAAGCCAAGAATGGCTAGTGCACGCTGTATGTCTGATGCCACTGTAATTGCTTTATCGGAAAGTGAATTTGAAGCAAGAGTTGAGAAAGCAGATCCTTTTATTAGAGCTTTATTAAGAATTCTTTCCCAGACAGTAAGAAATTTGCAGGATAAAAAATGACTTGCCAAAATACTTTGAAAACAGTCTTGTGGTTTATTTTCATATGCGTTTTAACTTCTGGTTGTAAGTCCACTGTAGACAAATACGCAATTTCGACGTGTAAAGCTGTAGAAACAAATATTGCTAGATGTAGCCAGCTTATAGCTGATGATATATCTGATAAAAATGCAAATACGTTGTCTTCTGTTGTCGAAGGAGAGCTATAATTCCAACGTTATGAATACCATAGAGCAAGTAAGTTTTAAGACCGAAGGCTATCAGATTGTGAATATCACTGATACTATCCAGGAAATTGTTAATCATAATAAGCTTGTTAAAGGGTTAGTAAATTTATCTATACTACATACAAGTGCATCTTTAACAGTTCAAGAGAATGCCTCTAAGGATGTCTTAAATGATATAAAGACATTTTTAAGTGGTTTAGCGCCTGAGTATGCAAATTATTTACATGATATAGAGGGGCCTGACGATATGCCTGCGCATTTGAAAACATTAATAACAAACACTCATTTAACGTTATCGGTGGCTTCAAGCAAATTGATACTAGGCATTTGGCAAGGAATATATTTATGTGAGTGGCGTAAGTATGGTCAAAGTAGATCTATAACTGTTCACTTGCTTGGAAAATAGATTTTATAACGAAAATACACTAGAAAAAACTTGACAATGAAAGTAGACATAATAGGAATATGTCAAAGAATTGAGAGATAGAAATGTTCGCAGTAATTGAAACCGGTGGCAAACAATATAAAGTCCAGAAAGACGATATTTTGGCTGTTGAAAAACTTTCGGCAAAAGGTGGAGATAAAATACAGTTTAACTCAGTCCTTCTAACTGGAGGCAAAGAGGTTAAAGTTGGTAACCCACTTATTAAAGACGCTGGAGTTCAGGCAACAGTAATTGACCAAATAAAAGATAAGAAAGTGGTTTCTTTTGTTAAGAGGCGTAGAAAGAGCTCTTCCAAAAGTAAGAAGGGCCACAGACAGCAAATCACCCTGGTAAAAATAACAGATATATTGGAAAACGGCGCTGATAAAACCAATGTTCAAGAGGCAAGGTCTGGAAAAGGTCTAAAAATTGACTACGCTACAAAAGTAAGTACCAAGAAAAAAACAGAAAAGGCAGTTTCAAAGGCTAAGGTGGGACCTAAAAAGGAAGCACTTGTAAAAAAAGAAACCAAGGTGAAAACAGAGACAAAGCCAGCGAAGGCAGCATCTAAAACTGCCACAACTAAGAAAAAAACGGAAACAGTGACTGAGCCAACAAAGGCTAAGAAGGCAACGAAAAAAAAATCATCTTAGCCGATTACCTTAGGTGATATTAGGAGGAAGCAATGGCACATAAAAAAGCTGGTGGATCATCTAGAAATGGTCGCGATTCTGCTGGTCGCAGATTGGGAGTAAAGAAATATGGCGGAGAGGCCGTATCACCGGGTAACATAATAGTAAGGCAGCGAGGAACTAGGTGGTTTCCTGGAGAGAACGTGGGTATGGGTAAAGACCATACTCTATTTGCTTTAAAAGTTGGAAAAGTAAAATTTTCAAAAGGGTTTAAAAAGCGAAAGTTTATTTCTGTAGAAGAGACGGTTGCGGCAGCTGAATAGTGTCGGGTCTTAGTTGATTTCAGATTATATTGCTCTAATTTTTTTTGTAATCGCAATGGTTGCGTCCCCTGGGCCTGCCAACGTTATTTTGTTCGCGCTGGGGTGCAACCAGAAATTTAAAAATTCTATTCCATTTATACTAAGCGTTGCACTATCTAAGCAACTGATAATTTGGCCGATAGGGTTTAGTTTGTTCTTGATAAATGATCTGATCGAACAGTATTCGAGCATAATGATGATACTGTCAGTACTATTTATATCCTGGATAGGCTACAAAATCATATTTATGGATTTTTCGGTAAAGGATAAACCCAACGTTTGGGTTCCAAGATTTTATCATGGGCTAGCAGTGCATCCTTTAAATCCTAAGGCATGGCTAATGGTTACTTTAGCATTTACGGCTTTTCAGAGCCAAGGGGTCTCAATGGAAACAATCCCAAATATAGCAATGATTTTTTTATTCATACAATTAATTTTTCACTCAGCGTGGTTTTGGTTTGGGTCTCTTATAAGAAAAGCTAATTTGTCAGAAAAAAATAGTCGGGTTGTTAAGATGGCTTTATTGCTTAGCCTTTTTGTGAGTATAGTGTTTTCCTATTATTAATTATTTACATGTAACTTATTTATTGACTGAGAGCCTATTTTACAAATGCAATTTATTGATTTGGCACTTATACATATCAGATCTGGAACCGGAGGATCAGGATGCTCAAGCTTTAGGCGCGAGAAATTTATAGAGTTTGGTGGTCCTGATGGTGGCGACGGCGGAAAAGGGGGCAATGTCGTTATTAGAGCAGTTTCAAATCTCAATACGTTAATTGACTTCAAATATAAGCGACACTACTTTGCCAAAAATGGTAGGCCTGGTATGGGGCAAAATAAAACTGGTGCAAATGGTGACGACGTAATTCTTAACGTTCCAGTTGGAACTGAAGTATTATTAGAAAATAAGAAAACGGTGTTGGTCGATTTGATTCATGAAGGCCAGCAATATGTGATAGCAGAAGGAGGAAATGGAGGATGGGGCAACAGTAGATTTAAATCCTCTACTAACCAAGCTCCTAGGCAAGCCAACAAAGGTCATTCAGGATCTGAGTTGACATTGTGGTTAAAACTAAAGTTACTTGCTGATGTAGGTCTGGTTGGGTTGCCGAATGTAGGTAAGTCATCTCTTCTCTCAGCAATGAGCAATGCTAAACCTAAGATTGGTGATTTTTCATTTACAACACTCACGCCAAATTTAGGTCTGGTGAGTTATAAGCAAGGCGATTTTATCTTAGCCGATATTCCTGGAGTTATAGAGGGAGCTAATCGTGGGAAGGGCATCGGTATTCAGTTTCTTGGCCACATCGAAAGATGTCAGGTGTTGGTTCATGTTTTAGATATATCATCAAATAGCCTTATTTCTGATTTCGAAGTTACAATAAATGAATTAAAGCAATATAAAAGTGATCTGGTAAGTAAAATTAAGTGTGTTGTGCTAAATAAAGTAGATCTTATGAAAAATAAGAAAATAGAGAAAATAGTGGAAAGTTTCAATAAAAGCGGAATAGAAGTCTTCCCCATTTCCACTTTTTCAAGAGTTGGTATTAATGAGTTAAAAGACAGTCTGCTGGAGTTACTAAAAAAAAATAACAGAGTAGAAGCCAAGACGAACGGAAGGACTGGAAAATGGAGCCCAATTTAATGAAAATTAGTCCTGATAGAAAGAAAATATTTCAACAATCATCATCGATTGTCATAAAAGTTGGCTCATCTTTACTTGTTGAAGATAAACTTGGCGCAATTAAAAAAAAATGGTTTGCATCCTTCATTGAGGATATCATTGAGTTACGAAAATTGGGTAAAACGGTAATAATTGTTTCCTCTGGGGCTATAAATTTAGGTAGAAAGATTCTTAATCTTAAAGATAACGATTTAACATTGGAACAAGAACAAGCAGCGGCATCGGTTGGCCAGATCGAACTTTCGAAGGAATATCAGGAGCACTTTAAGTTTAAAGGGTTTATATGTTCACAGGTACTTATAACTTTAGATGATTTCACAAATCGTAGAAGGTATTTGAATTGCAAATCAACTTTGAAGACACTTTTGAATTTAGGGGTCATTCCTATTGTTAACGAGAATGATACTGTAGCAACTGATGAAATACGATACGGAGATAACGACAGATTAGCTGCTCAGGTTGCATCTATATGTGACTCAGACCTTTTGATATTGCTATCTGATATTGATGGGCTTTACACAGAGTCGCCCAAGAAAAGTAAAGATGCAGAGCATATTCCTTTTATCAGTGAGATTACAGAAGAAATAGAGCAAATGGCAAAGGGTCCAGAAAATGATTTTTCGCATGGAGGTATGAAAACAAAAATTGAGGCCGCTAAAGTAACAACCTCGGTGGGCTGCAATTTAATTATAGCTAATGGAAAAAAAAATTATCCAATTAGTGATATTGCTGAAAATAAAGCAACATGGTTTTTAGCTTCCCAAAGAGTAAAGGCTGCTAGAAAAAAATGGATTTTAAATATGAAATCCTTAGGTGAGATAACAATAGATTTTAAAGCAGAAAAAGCATTAAAATCTGGGAAATCCTTATTGCCAGTGGGTGCAACTAAGTGTACAGGTAAATTTAGTAGAGGAGATGTAGTGGCTGTTAGGGGCGAAGATGGACAAATACTTGCTAAAGGGCTGACTTCATTTAATCAAGTTGAAACAGAAAAAATAATCGGCATTAAATCAGAGGACATACCCAAGGTATTAGGGTACAATCGAAAGCCAGAGCTTATCCATAGAGACAATATGGCATTCTTTAATTAGGGAAGCTTTAAATTTGACTAATAACTTAAATATACTAGCGATTGGAAAAAACGCGCGTAGTGCAGCTTTCAGTCTCTCCGAAACTTCAGACCAAGTGATAAGTGAAACTTTAGCTCTATTTTCAAGTCTTATTCAAAAAAATAGAGCTAAGATCCTTGAAGCAAATGATGAAGATGTGAAGCTAGCTCTTTTAAATAATGCGAATAAAGCCTCTATTGATAGATTAAGGCTAAATGAAGATCGGATTGATTCTTTGCAAAATGTAATGTTGAATGTGGCAAAGCAAAAATCACCTGTAGACCAAATATTGGAGACGGTAATACGTCCAAATGGTTTAAAAATCAGTAAGGTCACTACGCCAATTGGCGTGATTGGAGTGATTTTTGAAAGTAGACCAAATGTTTTTTGTGATGCAGCTGCCCTTTGTCTTAAGTCGAAAAACTCCTCTATACTGAAACCCGGTTCTGACGCTTTGAATACTGTGCAAGCATTATATGATGTGCTTCTACAGGCTTTGACCGACAAGAAAATGCCAGAAAATTGTGTTCAAATACTTGGATCTGGAAATAGACAAGAAGTAAAAGAGTTGGTAGGTATGCCAGATTATGTTGATGTAGTGATACCTAGGGGAGGAAGGAGTTTAGTTGAATTTATAAAAAATGAAGCCAAAGTGCCAGTATTTGCTCATTTAGAGGGAATAGTCCATATTTATGTTCATGAACAAGCAGACTTTGATCTCACGAAGGCTGTAGTGCTTAATTCCAAGTCCAGAAGGCCAGGAATATGTGGAGCCGTGGAAACGCTTTTAATTGATAAAGGATTTCATGAGAAGCACGGAGAAAATCTTATAAACTTTCTTATTTCTCAAGGAATAGAAATAAGAGCAAATAAGAAACTATTTAATAACAACTTTATCATCGATATAGTTGAAAACGACTATGGCTTTGAATTTCTTGATAACATTCTCGCAGTTAAAATTGTAGAAGATATAGATAGTGCTATTTCGCACATCAGAAATTATGGATCAAATCATACGGACTGCATATTAACGGAGAATAAATCTGCCAGCGAATTGTTTTTTAAGAGACTAGATAGCTCAATTCTCTTATGTAATGCATCTACTCAATTTGCTGATGGTGGAGAGTTTGGTTTTGGTGCAGAAATCGGTATTTCTACCAACAAGCTTCATGCTAGAGGACCTATAGGCGCCCAGCATTTAGTTTCATTTCAATACCATGTAAATGGAAATGGGACTTTAAGACCTTAAAAGTTTTAGCTACGAAGTCCAGGTTCTGAACGGACCAGAGTCAATGTGAACAAACCCCGAACGCGCATATCTGCCTACCCCGCCGGTCTTGAAACTTTTTGCTGCCTTGCTGATTTTATCAGTTGATCGTGTTCTCATTCGAATATCCGCCGCCATTGCTTTAACATGGTATGAGTTTTGAGCTACTCCATCTGTCATCCTGGAAAGCATCTTATTTGTTTTTCTGGTTCTGTAACCAGAGAGAAGATAAAATGGTTCTGAGCTGTCAAGTAGACCCTGTGTTGCTGACAGAATATCTATGTTAGCTGGATCATAGGCTCTTTCTTTGTTTTGTCTCCAATCCCTCATAAAGTAGTTTATCTCTTGTAAAGCACCATCTACATATGATCCTTCTATCCAGTAAACCGAATTTATAAATTCTCCCGTATTGAAGTTTCGAAATCTTATCTTTCTAATATCACCTGCGCCCTTTAAAAATCCAGGTGCCTTTGCGAACACGGGCGCTGCTGCGACAACGGATGCAGCTGACGCAATAGCTGTGAGCAAGGTTCGTCTTGTTACCATACCTGATTTGCCTCGATTTTTATAATTCTTTTATACGACATATTTATTGCATGATATAGAAAAAAATAAAAGATAAAGTTTCGAATCAGTAGAATTTTTTGAAAAAAAGTTTATCTTGTTCATTGGTAGTCGTCTTTCGCACGTAAATTTTTTGACTCCTTTAATATAACTCGTCAAATTTTTTACTCAAGAAATATATTCACGGAGGTAGAAAGAATGAGCGGCAACAAAATTATAGTGTGTGATCTTCCAAAAAAGCTTTTGGCGCTGAGAAGGCTATTGTTTTTGGGAGTAACAAGTATTGTTTTTATCTTGAATATCTCTGCCTTCGCTTCGCTTTCTCAGGAAAGTCAGAGCAAAGAGCTCTCTCTGCGTAGCGCATTAAAATCTTCGTTGGGTGAATTCTATAAGATGGGCGATCCAATTTCTTTATTCTACTTTGAAAGAAATTATGAACCATTTTGGATCGAAAATAGAAAGAGACTGGAAAGCTTGTCCAGATCTTTAAGTGAAGCTGGTTCTCATGGCCTTCCTGAATTTCGTTATCCCTTAGGCGAACTAAAGGAAGCAATATTCGAAGACGATCCAACTCAGAAAGCGAAGCTTGAGTTAATGGCAACAGAGGCCTTCTTACTGTTTGCTAAAGATATCTCAGGCGGTATTCTTAAGCCGAATATGATTGATGCTAACATAAACGTTGATCCCCAAAGAAGAGAAGCGAGTGAACTATTAGCGTCGTTAACAGAAAGCTTCGATGTGTCTTCTTTTTTTGAAAACCTCTTTCCAAGATCAAATGAATATGAATACTTAGTTGGTGAGTTAAGGAGGATGCGGGATATATTAAGAAATGGATCTTGGGGAGATCCAGTACCCTCGGGGACCACCCTACAAGTTGGTATGACCCATGAACACGTTCCCTTTCTTCGAAAACGGCTCAGTAAGATGGGTTATCCAGTATCTCAAACTAATCAAAGGTTATTTGATGAACAACTTGATGCATCAGTTAAAAAATTTCAAGAGTATCATGGGTTAAATCCTGATGGTGTTTTTGGAAAAAGAAGTATTGAAGCAATCAATGTTTCTCCCAAAACCAGATTAGTTCAGGTATTAGTAAATTTGGAGAGGATGAGATGGAACAACCAAGATCGTGGCACGGAATATGTTTCGGTTAATCAGGCAAATTTTTACGCATACTTTAAATCAGGAAACAAGAAAGTCTGGGAGTCCCGAGTGGTTATAGGATTGCCTAGCAATCAGACAGCCGAGTTCAATGATACTATGACCCACATGGTAGTTAATCCAACTTGGCATGTTCCTAAGAGTATCGCTGTTGATGAATATCTACCATTAATTCAAAAAGATTCGAATTTTTTAGTTGATAACGAAATGGTCTTGATGGTTCGGGGAACTGATACCATAATTGACTCTAGTTTAATTGATATGCAGGCGTTTACCCCTGACAACTTTCCCTTTCTAATCAAACAAATTCCAAGCAACATCAATGCTTTGGGCATGGTAAAGTTTATGTTTCCTAATAAATTCAGTATTTATATGCATGACACACCAATGAAGGAACTTTTCTTCAAAGATGAGAGAACATTTAGTCATGGTTGTATCAGGTTACAAGAACCATTCGAATTCGCGTACTCTTTGTTGAGAAACCAAGTGGTTGACCCAGTGAATAAGTTTCAAGAGATACTAAAAAAAGAAGAAGAAACTTATATAAATCTATCCAGAAATATTCCAGTGTACATCACCTATCGTACAGCTTTCTTTGATGATTTTGGTCAAGTACACTACAGAGCAGATGTTTATGGGAGAGATGCTCTCGTCTACATGGCGTTAGCTGACGCAGGAGTATCTCTTTATTGATTAGTATTACAAGAATTTTAAGCAGATCATATTGTTAACCCTTGAAGATATTTCAAGTAGCATCGGAGGTGCTTTAGAGGGAGACCCCCAATTACCTATTTCTGGACCCAGCGAACCAAAGTTAGCTCAGAAAACACATCTCGCATTAGCACTGAGTGACCAGTATATAAAAGAGATAAGCCTTGGCAAAGCTAAAGCTGCTTTATTTACAAAAAGAGTGGAGTGGAAAGAATTAAAGCTTGAAGGTGCCATCTTTCTCAATAGAGGAAAGTCGGCCTTATATAAAGTTAACAGGTTATTTCACTCTCCCCCAAAGCAAGAAGAGGGCGTGAGTCCAAGCGCAGTTGTCGATGAAACTACCAGGATTGGTAAGAACGTAAATATTGGTCCGTTTACATACATAGGATCTAACTGTGTAATTGGAGATAATGTGACGATTTTCTCTAATGTTTCAATATTGAACAATGTAATTATTGATAATGCGTCTGTTCTCTATCCTGGAGTAAGAGTTTTTGAAAATGTTAAAATAGGTAAGAACGTTATATGTAATGCAAACGTTGTCATTGGAAGTGATGGCTTCTCTTTTGTATCAGATACAGGAGAGGGTATTGAAAAAGTTATGCTAGCTAGGTCAGATCAAGTAAAGATGAATTTAAATAATTACCTTAAGGTTGAAAGTTTAGGATCTGTAGAGATACATGATAACGTGGAGATAGGTGCTAGTTGCTGCATAGATAGAGGAACAATTAGTAACACTGTTATTGGGGAGGGTACTAAAATAGATAATTTGGTTCACATTGCTCACAATGTGCAATTAGGTAAGAATTGCTTGATTTGTGGCCAAGTTGGTATCGCGGGCTCGGCTATAATTGGTGATAGGGTCGTGATGGGTGGTCAATCAGGTGTTGGAGATAATATTGAGGTTGGATCAGACGTTATTCTAGGTGGTAAAACTGGTTTGTCAGTTAATGCTAAGTCGAACCAGTTTCTGATGGGTAATCCTGCTATGTTAAAAAGTAGAAATATAAAATCCTACATGGCCTTCAGGCGTTTGCCACAAATAATAAAAATGTTGAAAAAATAATTTATTTATATAGCGTGTCACAAATTCTTAATATTCTTAAGCTAGTGAATATTTGTTATGGATAAGATTGAAATGCAGGTTTTGGAATTGGTTGGCGAACTGGCTGGCATAGACCCAAAAAAAATATCTTTATTATGTAAGTTTGAGGACCTTAACCTTGACTCAGTCGCCATAGTTGAACTTATTTTTTCTTTGGAAGAAAAGTTCAATATATCAATTCCCTTTGAGGGATTAGATGAAAGTGAATTGAAGAAAAATTTTCATACTGTTTCAAGCCTCATAAATCATTTAAGAGAACTCCTGAAAAGAGATGTGTAGGTCTGTTTTCTTTGTTATCGAACTTTTATGACAAATAGGGTTGTAATTACGGGCATGGGTGGGGTCTCATCTATCGGGATGTCCGTGTCTGAAATATATAATAGTATGAAGGAAGGCAAATCTGGAATTGGTATGCTCGATATTCCAGATTTGGCGAGACTAAAAGTGAAAAATGGGGGGCAGATCAAAAGCTTTGACGCTAACAACCATTTTGAACAAAAAAAAATTGCCCGGATGGATCGATTTTCGCAATTTGCTTTGTTAGCCGCTGACGAAGCAATCATGTCCTCAGGCCTCAAAAACTCTCAAGAAACCTGGTCAGAAAATGCTGGTATAATTTTGGGATCGTCTATTGGCGGTATTGAAACTATTAATAATAGTTATAAACAAGTTTTTGAGGAAGGGCATAATAGGTTGCATCCCCTTACTATCCCGAAGATAATGAATAATTCCGCAACAAGTTTGATTTCTATTGAATACAGAATACAAGGCCCAAGCTTTACAGTCTCTTCGGCTTGTTCTTCAGCCAACCATGCAATGGGATTGGCTTACGAAACTATAAAAACAAGAAAATCAAATATTATGATTACTGGTGGCAGTGAGAGTTTTCTTAGTTTTGGTGGGATTAAACCTTGGGAAAGTTTAAGAGTTTTATCTCACGACAAATGTCGACCTTTTTCTAAAGGAAGAGATGGTCTAGTTCTTGGTGAAGGGGCTGGAATATTTGTATTTGAAAGTTTGGACTCTGCAAAAAAAAGAAAGGCAGAAATTGTTGCAGAAATAATCGGATTTTCAATGTCCTCTGATGCCTCGGATCTTATTAAACCAAATAATATAGGCCCTGAAAAAGCTCTAGAGGGAGTATTGAAAGATGGAATGATTAATAAGACAGATGTGGATTATATCAATGCACATGGCACCGGTACAATATTAAATGATAAAATGGAATCCAAAGCTATCAAAAAGGTTTTCGGACCATATTCTAAATCTCTCAAAGTTTCTTCGACAAAGGCCTTGCATGGCCACCTAATCGGAGCCACAGCGGCAATTGAACTGTTTGCTTGTACGCTTGCTATAAATGAAAAAGTAATTCCTCCAACAATTAATTATCTAGGTTTAGACCCAGATTGCAATCTTGATGTAGTACCAAATTGTTCTCAAGAGCTGAAAAAAGTAGGAGTGGTTCTAAACAATTCTTTCGCGTTTGGAGGCATGAACGCAATACTAGCACTGAAGAAGTTTGATGGTTAAGGGCTTAATTTCTTTATTTTTATCTTTGTTATACGATTACCTTTTCTCTTTAAAATTTCATATCGGAATCCATTAAATATAAAAATTTGTTTTTCAGATGGTATAGATTGGGCCTCATGGATAACAAGACCTGCCACTGTATTCGCTTCCTCGTCAGGAATATTCCAGTCTCGATGTCTATTCAAGTCTCTGATGGTCATATTACCTTCGACTATTATTGAGCTGTCATTAAGTTCTTTTACTTGTTGTTCGATCACATCGTGTTCATCGCTGATTTGACCTACTATTTCTTCTAAAATATCCTCCAGTGTAATCAGACCACGAAGAGCGCCATACTCATCAACTACAAGAGCAAAGTGTGATTTTCTTTTTAAAAATTGCTTCATTTGTTGATCAAGAGTAGTCGTTTCTGGAACGAAATAAGGTTTCATTGCGACGTCTAGGATTTTTATGTCATTAACGTTGAATTTACTTGAAGATTGCCCGAGGCCAAATCGCTTAAAAGACCTTAAAACATCTTTGGCGTGGAGTACTCCTATTACATTTTCTGGGGTATCCTCAAATATTGGAAGTCTTGTGTGAGGCGAGTTTAGGCACTTCTCAAAAATTTCACTAGGTGAACTATTAGCACTTATCATCTCTATCTGACTACGGTGTAACATAATTTCTTCGACTTCACGATTACCAAGATCAAGTGCGCCAAGAAGAATATCTCTAGCTTCTTTTTGAACCGCCCCTTCGGAGTGATGCAGGGATATAGCCCCCGCGATTTCTTCAGTGGCCATTTCTTCCATATTACCATCGGACTTTACTCCAAAAATATAGAAAATAAATCGTACAAAAAATCTAACTGCTTTAATAAAGGGGGTGAAGACAAAAACAAAAAACCTTACTAAACCTGCAACCTTTATCGAAACACTCTCAGGATTGGTTATCGCATATGTTTTGGGCATAATTTCAGCAAAGACTAATATTAAAAAGGTCATCGTAAATGTTGCCACAAGAACACCATTATCTTGGAAAAGAACTGTCATTAAAGAAGTTGCTAGGGAGGTAGCTAGAATATTGACTAAATTATTTCCTAATAATAATGCGCCAAGTAAGCTTTCCCCATTTTCTTTTAGGGCTAAAGCTCTAGATGCCATTTTTGAACCCTTAGCTTTGAGTGCAGTTAGTTTGGCTTTACTTGCTCCGGTTAAAGCAGTTTCAGATCCTGAGAAAAAAGCTGAAATAATCAACAAGCCAATAATAGAAAGCGATATTAACCAAAAACCTGAATCGATAAGCATATTTTATTCCTTTCCTAAATAACTAAGTGTCTGTTTATAAGCTCTTGAATTTTTTTTTTGCAAAAGGGTGATTTTCCTGAACACTCTTTATAATCTTTTCATCTAAGACGTGAGTATAAATTTCAGTAGTACTAAGGTTTTTATGACCTAGCAAAGTTTGTATAACTCTTAAGTCAGCGCCATTTGACAATAAATGAGAGGCGAATGCATGCCGGATTTTATGCGGCGAAATATTCCCTGCATTCAGTCCAGCAATGTTAGCAATTTCTTTAATGATTAAAAAAAATCGCTCTCTGTTTAGGTGGCCACTTTTTGACCTTGAAGGAAATAAATAATCACTTTTGTAAAACTCTGTGTTGGTTCTTTTAAGCTCTGCCAGATAATTTTTTATTACAGATAAAGCAATTTTTGAAATTGGAACCAGGCGTTCTTTGTTTCCTTTACCTTTTATAAAGATTAATTCTGGCGAGCCAGTAAAAGCCGATTTTTTAAGAGAAACAAGCTCACTAACCCTCATTCCACTGGCGTATAGTATTTCAATTAAAGCCTTGTTCCTTATTCTCTCAAGGTTATCTTTGCCAACACTGCCAGCAAAATTCAACAACTTTAACACTTCTTTCTCAGATAAAAAGCTGGGTATTTTCTTAGCTTTTTTAAAGCTCTTTATATCCTCACAAGGATTACGGTCGATAAAGCCTTCCCGGACTAAAAATTTAAAAAATTGTTTGATAGTAGATAATCTTCGGGAAATGGTGTTGTCTGAGAAACCTCTTTCTCTTTGAATTTGGAAAAAGTTGCTAATGTTAGTTTTTCTAATGCTTGCAATACCCAGGTCTTGCACTTTCATAAATGAAAAAAAAATCTTGAGATCTGCTTCATATGACGCAGCCGTATTTAAGCTCATATTTTTTTCGGTCACGATACTTAAAACAAAATCAGATGATAAATTATGTAACTTTTTCATTTGTCACATAGCCAGCTTTTTAATGGTATTTAGAGCGATCAGCTCTATTGAAATTTGGTTAACTAAGTCAATAAGTCCAATTTTTGTTAACATACTTAAGCCTAGCTTAAGTTCTTCTTTCTTTGTAGCTAAGCCATCTCGTAACATATTTAAGCTTTCTAGTAAAATTAAACCCTTTTCCATTTGGCTTTCATAGCCTCTATTTCTTGGAAAACTTTTTTTAATTACTTGTATATTCAAGTTTTTCACTAATCTGCATAAGTCGTTGTCTGTTTCATAATTTACGAATATTTTTTTATTTATATCTAGCAAGCAATTGATGCTCGGAACGGTTGATCTTGACATATAAAAATCATTACTCACGTTATCTGTAAGGCTAAGAAGAGCAATTGCAAGATCAAATAGTTTTTTATCATCAGACTGATATAATTTTTTTAGTTCGTCCTTATATTCAGTGGACATTTGTGTAAGTAAGTTTTTTTTTTGAAATACTTTTATAGCCTTTATTAGCGCTGAAAGGGTTTTTTGTTCATTATAATTCTCAAAAGATCTATCTAATTCAATGATAGTTCTTTTCGCGTTAAGCGCTTTATCTTTTTTCTCATCTGGACTTAATCTGTATAGATCAAATAACGTATTGGCATTGACCACATAGCTTGATGCTAATTGCTCCACAGATTTAATTCGTACTTTAGAAGACATGTCTGATCGGCTAAATGCATATGCATATTTATTCGGAATTATGTCTGGGGGTATTATATCTTTTTTTCCATGCATTAAAAAAAAGTTAGTTGGGCTTAATTCACTGATCGTTATCCTGTTATTATAATTCATCTCAATATCAGGATCTAAATAATTTAATAATAACTGTTCTTCTTTTTGACTAAATTGATTTAAGGATGAACCTACTGTGAAAGCTAAAGCAGCTGCTTGCCAGTCATTTGCTCTTACTAAGCATATTATTTTAAACTGAAGCATTCCTTTGAAATTTGGGTATTTATTTGCTATATCACAAGTTTTTGAAAGTCTTCCATTTAGTGACGCTACTTCAATCTTTCTCTTCATGAAGTCAATGGGGGGGGGATTTATATAGTTAAGTATTTCTTCTGCTTCATCCAACGCTCCTATATTGATTAATTGATCAATCCGTGACAACAGGAAAGAGTGCCCCATATTATTAGTGCCTATCGAATTTAATGGCGGTTTTGCGTCTACAAGTAGCAATCTTTTAAAGATTTTATTTGTACTCGCTAACGAAAGTCTAGGCATGTCATTAAGTTTCTCTGAAAGGACTTTTTCGCTGGAATTACTCCATAAATCATCAGGAAATTCAGTTCTTTCAATAGCGATTAGGCCTATACCATTAAAGTTTATTTTGCCTAAAAGAGTTTCCTCAATTTTTTCTGACAGCTTGTTCGATGGGTCAGATATCAACAATGGACTTTCTACTTCACTAGGTTCTTTTAAAGAATTTTTAGGCTCACTATCATCTGAGTAAGCTTTAGAGTAAAAATTAACTGAGGCTAGAAAAACTAAGATAAAAGCCCTAATTCTTTGACTGATCATCTGTATTGACTTCAATAATGATTTCGCCTTTTGGCGGGTCTTGTTCGATCAGGAGATATAAAAAAAAACATGTAATAAATAAAAATATTGATCCTATGATATAATATTTTAGCAATGTTATTGCTCCTTACTAAGGCTCACTTTTTTGTTGTTTCTAAATTTTTGCACCATGTTGCAATTTTTGTTGTTATAAAACACAAAACGTAGCTTTTATATTGTAAATGAATTTACGCAATGAAACAAATTTTATCTAAATCAATTGTGTTGATAGGTCTTATGGGTAGTGGCAAGAGTGCTATTGGGAAAATGCTTTCTGAAGTGATTGGTGTTCCTTTTTCCGATACAGATAGCATAATCGAGAAGGAAGTTGGCAAGGAAATAAATGAAATATTTGATGACTCCGGTGAAAGATACTTTAGGCAAGTCGAAGAAAAGGTTGTAGAAAGGACGTTAGAAGATAACCCCCATATTATTTCAACTGGGGGAGGATCTATAGTATCTCCCAAAACAAGGAACCTTATAAAGGTTAAATCTTATTCTATTTGGATCCAATGTGATGTTCGTATAATCGCAAAGAGGTTACTCAATCAGGGGAACCGCCCTCTTTTAAAGAACAAAAACATCTTAGACACTCTAATTGAGAAGAATGAGGATAGAATTAAATTTTACAGTAAGGCAGATATTTATATTAAGAATGAAAGTCCTAACTTGGAACTGGTAGTAGACTCGATTACTAGAAATTTATTAATCAAGAAGGTGATGAAAAATAATGATTAGAAACAAAACTGTAGGCATTTTATCGAAGAAAACTAGTTATGATATTTGGATAGGTGAAAACCTGCTTAAACAAAAGACTAAAGATCTGGGCTTAACTTTAAGACACAAGAAAATTGCAATCGTTACTGATAAAAATGTTCACGCTTCTCAATATTCTAATCTCTTAAATCAAGTGGCCGAGTTAGATATTAAGCCTCACTTGTTTTTAATCGAACCAGGGGAGTCATCAAAGAGCTGGGATATTTTGAAAAAAGTTCTTGATTGGCTAACTGAGCTAAACTTTGATCGGACTGACTATATTATTGCTTTTGGTGGAGGCGTGGTTGGCGATTTAATTTCGCTTGCCGCTAGCTTATTTCGCAGAGGTATAAATTTGATCCAAGTTCCCACCACTCTGTTATCTCAAGTGGATAGCTCTGTTGGAGGTAAGACCGCTATTAATAGTGGATCGGCTAAAAACTCTATTGGAACTTTTTACCATCCAAAGACTGTCTATTGTGATATAACTTTTCTAAGCACATTATCAGAAAGGGATTTTCTCTGTGGATATGCAGAGGTTTTTAAAATGGCTCTTGTGTTTGATAAAGGTTTCTATGAATTCTTGATAGATAACCAAAAACTGACATTAGCAAGAGATAAAAAGGTCTTAACGCACATCATCGAGAAATCACTGGAACTAAAAAGTCACATTGTCGAAATCGATGAAACAGAGAAGGGAGAGAGGGCACTATTAAATTTTGGTCATACCTTTGGGCATGGTTTAGAAACATATTTTAATTATTCTCAAAAATTGTTGCACGGAGAAGCGGTTTCGCTGGGCATCGTGTTTGCCGCTTGCTTTTCCCATGAAGAAGGTTATTTAAAACAACATGCGTTAGATAAAATCAAAGAACATTTGAGTGTGATGAAACTGCCGACGGCTGTAACCCAAATTGAAAATCAAAAATTGAGTCCTAGAAAGCTCATCAACTTTATGAAACAAGATAAAAAGGTGGTTGGCAATAATATTAACTTGATTTTATTAAGAGATATAGGTAGAGGCTTTATTGAAAGAAACGTGTCTTTTAAAAAAGTTGAAGATTTTTTGCAACGTCAATTAGATTGAAAATGGTTACCAAGCTACATATCGACTTTAATAAACCTCTTAAGCAGAAAGATAAATTATTTTCATTTTTTCGCTCTAAAAAAACTGTAGCGGGCTTGATAGTAGCATTGATCATCGTGTGGATGGCCCCCGGTTTTCTCGGAGGTAACAAGGAAGAAAGAGTAACTAATAAAAAAACCGATACTCAAAAAGTATTCGTAGTTTCAGCGCAAAGAGTGCAAAACCGAGATACTTACAAAGTTGTCAGAGCTAGCGGCGTACTAAAACCAATTTACGAAATCGATGTTTTAAGTAAGAAGGACGGTGAAGTAAACTTCATTGCGAGGCAACGAGGTCAGTCGTTAAAAAAGAACGACATTATACTCGAAATAGATAAAGGAACAATAATACAACAACTTGAGGCGGGTGAAGCTGCTTTACGATTGGAAGAGAAAAATTTTTCAATAGCGGAGAGTCTGTCAAAAAAAGATATGACATCAGAGTTGAACCTTGTTAGGGCAGAGGCCGCCTTGACCAAAGCAAGAGCAGATGTTGCAACGCTTCAAAAGAATCTTGACAACAGCACCGTAGTGGCGGGAATTGAGGGGATTCTTGAGTCCTTAAGTGTAGAAGAAGGTCAATTTGTGAAAAAGAATCAAAAAATTGGAAAGATCATTGATCTTTCCAAAATGTTACTTTTCGCCCCGGTGGCTCAAACAGATGTTGCTAAAATATCATTGAATGATGAAGTTGTAATTAATGTAACGGGAGTAGGAAACAAGAGAGGAATAGTTAAGCGTGTAGCGTCGTCAGCTAGTGAGGCTACTCGAACATTTATTGTTGAAATTGAGATTAATAACGAGGATAGATCTTTAAAGGCTGGAATGAGTGCAGAGGTTGGTATTCTAGTAGAAAAAGTGCAAGCCTTTTCAATTTCACCTGCACACCTGGTCATCGGAGAAGATGGATCGTTAAAGGTCAAGACTGTAAGAGAAGATAAAGTTTACGAAAAGGATGTTTTATTAGTCAGAACTTCCGGTGACTTTGCCCTAGTGTCCGGTTTGCAAAATGATGAAATAGTTTTGACGACTGGTCAGGCATTCGTAAGTCCTGGTGAAAAAATTGAATATAAAATTAATTGAGAATTAAGAAATGAAAACAATCATTGAGGGATGCTTTAGAAGACCAGGAGCTGTTATTCTGGCCTTAATATTGATATTCTTTTCGGGTATCAGTGCATTTTTATCCATACCAAAGGAAGCATCACCCGATGTCGAAATTCCTGTAGCATATGTCAGCGTAGCCTACGATGGTATATCGCCCTCTGATGCAGAAAAGCTGTTAACAAAACCCTTGGAAAAAGAACTCAAAACGGTTACCGGGTTAAAAAAAATGACTTCAGCTGCAACAGAAGGCTATACATCCATAACCGTTGAATTCGATGCAGGTGAAGATATAGACCTTGTTTTGGAGGATGTACGGCAAGCGGTCGATGACGCAAAAAAAGATTTACCAAAAAATGCTGAAGAACCGAAAGTAGAAGAAATAAGTTTGGCGCTATTCCCAATTTTATCTGTTTCGTTATCCGGCAATGTTTCAGAGTCAGCGTTAATAAATATAGCAAACAATCTTAAGGAAAAAGTTGAGAGCGTTTCCGGTGTTTTGGAAGTTGAGGTTGGTGGTGATAGAGAAGAGGTTATAGAAATACTTATTGATGCGAGTTCTATAGAATCTTACGGTATCAATCCGCAAGACGTTATAGGACTGGTAGCAGCAAATAATCAGTTAGTTACAGCTGGTGCGATCGAAAATGAAAATGGCAGATTGGTCGTTAAGGTACCAGGTGTTGTTGAAACATTAGATGAACTTTTCGCGATGCCCATAAAAATAGCTGATGGTACAACTATAAACTTTGGTGATATTGCAATTATAAGAAGAACTTTCGAGGATAAAAAAAGCTGGTCAAGAGTAAACGGTAAACCCGCCGTCGTGTTAGATATTAAAAAAAGAGTGGGTTCAAATATTATTGAAGTGGTTGATGCTTCAAAGAAAATTATTTCCGAGGAGGTATCCAATATTCCAGGAAATATAAATGTTGATTACTTATTTGATGAGTCTAAGTCGGTAAGAACTTTGCTTAATGATTTAGGCAATAATGTCTTCGCAGCAGTTTTAATAGTTTTAGTTATAGTAGTTCTAGCATTAGGTGTAAAAAATGCTCTTTTAATAGGGTTTGCGATACCGAGTAGTTTTCTTCTTGGGTTCATCATTTTGAGCAATTTAGGGGTAACTATGAATATAATTGTTTTGTTTTCCCTTATACTTGTAGCGGGTATTCTGGTAGATGGAGTTATTGTTACCACAGAGCATGCTGACCGAAAAATATCTCTAGGATATGACAGACGGACCGCCTACTTGGAGGGTGCGGTAAGAATGTCTTGGCCTATAGTGGCATCTACGGTGACCACTTTGATGGTTTTTTTCCCTCTTTTGGTTTGGCCTGGAATAGTTGGTCAATTTATGAAATATCTGCCGATAACAATGATTGTTGTTTTATCAGCATCCCTTTTGATGGCGTTGATATTTATCCCTATATTAGGAAGTTTAGTGGGCAAGGTTTCAACGAACAAAAGATCTAACACAACGCCTCCAAAATTTTATAAAGATATTCTTAAAATCTCAGTAACTCGACCGATACGGTCGATATTTTTAGTCAGCTTATTAATATTAGGATCTTACGTAGCCTATTTTTCTGCAAAGTTAGGAGTGCAATTTTTCCCTGACATTGAACCGGAGCAAGCCGTTGTGCAAATACTTTCAAGAGGCGATCTGTCAGCATCAGAGAAAAATTCTTTGGTTAAGGATACCGAGGCATCTATCTCTGACTTAAACGGTGTAGATATAAATTTCGCTAAATCTGGTGCAGATGGTCGAACTAAAGACTTGGTTGGGTCGGTACGAACCATATTCTCGGATTGGAACACGCGAGAGAAAGCTGCTGACTTGATGGAAAGCATGAGGGGAAATGTTAAGTTTCTAGAGGGAGCAGATATAAACATAGTCGCTCAGAAAGAAGGCCCAGGAGGTCAAGGGAAGCCTGTAAGAATTGAGATAACAGGTTCAGACTTCAATGAATTAAACAAAGCACTACTCGATATCAAACAGAAAATGAATGAAATAGATGGTTTCATTGACATCTCTGATAATTTACCCTCCCCAGGGTTAGAGTGGAACTTAAATATTGATAGAGAGATGGCGGCTCGACACGGTGTTACGGTCGCTAGCCTTGGTACGATGGTAAAGTTGCTCACCAAAGGAGTGAAAGTTTCAGATTACAGGCCAGATGACACAGATGAAGAGCTTGAGGTATTTTTGAGATATATAAAGTCTGAGAGGAATTTGGACAGGCTACAGGAGCTAAGAGTTCCAACACCAGACGGCAGATACGTACCCTTGTCGGTCTTCGCTGAACTTAAACCTGAGAAAAAAGGGGGTACCATTTCTCGATTGAATGGCAACAGGCTCAGATCTATTGAAGCAAATGTCAGGGAGGGAATGAGGGCACCTTTCTTGATCGAAAAACTTAAGAGTGAATTGGAGAATATAAATTTCTCAAAAAATGTAAACGTGAACTTTGCAGGAGAGGATGAAGATATAAAGGAAACACAATCGTTCCTGGGGCAATCCCTAGTTTTCTCCCTCGTACTAATGTCAATTGTATTGATGATACAATTTAATTCAGCATGGCAAACTATTGTGACAATGTCTGCAATAATTCTGTCGACTGGTGGTATTTTCTTATTGTTGTTTTTGACTGAAAGACCATTTGGTGTGGTAATGTCTATGCTGGGTTTGATTGCACTTGCGGGAATCGTTGTGAATAACAATATCGTTTTAATCGACACCTTCAATGAATTTAGAAAGAAAGGCCATTCTCATAGGGAGGCCGCTTATTTGGCAGGACTTACAAGATTTAGACCTGTTATTCTAACAGCGATTACAACTATATTAGGTCTTGTACCAATGGTATTTGGTCTAACTATAAGGTTTTCCGATAGAGATATACTCGTAGGAGCTCCTTCGTCTCAGTGGTGGGTCGATCTTTCTAGTACAATTGCTGGAGGTCTTACTTTCGCTACGTTCTTAACTTTAATTGCTACCCCCGCCTTGTTAGTACTGGGTAAGACATCCGTATCCTCACTAAAGAATGGAATAGCCGGTTTTTTCATTAGAAGGCTTAGGCCAAAAATATTCTCTACCTAGCTGATCTTCTCTGCCTTTTTTGATTAAAGTTCACGTCAGGTATATTTTTAAACTTAAAAAGCTCTGGGTGAATAGAGCTTTCATTGGGAAATGAAGATCCTTCCATGAAGTGTTTTTGGAAGGTTGGTTCAACAGCGGTCTCTATTTTCTGGACCCGCTTCACAATAGACGAGATTTCTTTTCTAGATTCTTTATCTAAAAGAGCAATAATTGCTCCTGCACCCGCCGAGTTGCCACTTGCAACTATTTGACTGACTTTTGCATCAGGTACTAGGCCAATAATCAAAGCATGTTCAGGAGATATTTGAGATCCAAAAGCACCCGCCAGAACTATGTTGTCTATTCTATTAATTCTGCTTTTTTCTAATAAAATTTTGAAGCTGGCATGTAGGGCAGCTTTAGCAAGTTGAATTGCTCTAATATCCATATTGGTTATAGACAAGGAAACTTTTGAGTCACTATATAAGAGATAAGAATTTGTTCTATCAGAGCTAATGCATCTATTTGAACCAGTTTGAGCACCTGAACCGATGAGCCCATTTGCGTCTAATAGGCCAGCGAGGCGCATCTCTGCCACCGCTTCAATTATCCCAGAGCCACAAATACCGGTAATGCCAACTTTAGATACATTTTCTTTAAAACCTTTGTCATTTGACCATTGCTCGCAACCTATAACTTTGAAACTTGGTTCTTTAGAAATTGGATCGATGCGAACTCGTTCAATTGCACCGGGGGCAGCTCTCTGACCTGCTGAAATCTGAGCTCCCTCAAGAGCTGGACCAGTTGGGCATGAACAGGCAAATATTTCTTCACCCTTAGCAAGAAGTATTTCTGCGTTAGTTCCAATATCAACTAATAAAGTAGTGGTGTTTTCTAACTTTTGTGGCTGTTCTGCTATTATAACAGAGGCAGCATCTGCGCCAACGTGGCCCCCGATACATGGAATTGTATAGACATAACCCTCCAGATTTAGGTTTAAGCCTATATCTTTAGATTTAAAATTTAGACTATCTGAAAACGCTAGAGGAAAGGGCGCTTGACCTAGTTCCTTTGGATTAATTCCAAGAAGAAGATGATGCATAATGGGATTAGCAACAAAAACAGTTTCAAAAACTCTATCCAATCTGATTTGATGTCTTTCTGTAATTTTTACTATAAGTTCATTCAGCCCTTCTATTACAACCCTGTTCAAGGTAGCTAAACCTTTTTCTTCCATCATGCAATATGAAACCCTACTCATGACGTCTTCGCCAAACCTTATCTGTGGGTTCATTATACCCATGCTACCTATAATTTTTCCTGAGTTTAAATCACAAAGGGTCGCTGCGATTGAAGTTGAGCCCAAATCAATCGCTAGGCCAAATGCTGGTATTTCTGAATATCCAGAATGTATATCTACAATTTCTGGGGCTGAATTTCCCATATAATAAAGTAAAATCGTTACTTTCCAATTACCTTTTCTCAATTTTTCTTGCAGGTCTTTGAGAACATTTATACTGCAGGTGACCTCTTCAACATTCCAATCTTTTTTTAAACTGGCACGTAAGCGGTCAAAGTCACTCTCCAGGGAGTCGAGTTGAGGTTCTGAAACTTCGATATAAAAAGCTTTGACTGATGTATTAAGAGAGAAGTCTCTTAAATTAGTTTCTTTTTTTATAATTTGTTTATGAATTTGACTATCTTCTGGAACATCAACTACCAAATCCCCAAGAATTTTTGTTTGACATCCCAGCCTTCTTTCTTCAGATAAATGAAATTTATTTCTATAAATGATCTCAGTATCGTTTCGATCTGAAACGCTTACATGTTTTGAAAGAATATTTAATTTACTAAATTCTCCAAAAGTTGGCTCCACCTGACACTTTGAACATCTTCCTCTCGCACCACATATGCTATTTAAGTCTACCGAAAGAGTTTGGGCTGCCTCAAGTATAGTCGTTCCTTTTTTAACGCGCCCTCTTATTCCCGAGGGTGTAAAAACAATGGTTGCAAAGGAGTTTTTATCGTCCATATAAATTATCTTATGTTTTTTGCCGTCGTCTTCTTGAAGCTCTTGCACCAATGGAGCCATCCTCTACAACTCTATTACTCTTAATCCAATTTGCTCCGTTAGGATCATGGTTCATAAGAAAGTCGGCTGATCTTATTGCATTAATTTCATT
Source organism: Alphaproteobacteria bacterium (assembly GCA_003331935.1). Lineage (GTDB taxonomy): Bacteria > Pseudomonadota > Alphaproteobacteria > Rhodobacterales > Rhodobacteraceae > CACIJG01. Next base: position 46,631 of record QOQE01000010.1, read on the forward strand.
CTCGTTAGTTGGGTTCATTATTGCGCTCGTTAGCCCAGAGCAAATAGCCATCGATAAATAAGATGCGTTAATTCCGTGCCTATTGGGTAGTCCAAAAGAAATATTAGATGCACCACAAGTTGAGTTTACACCTATTTCCCGCAGTTTTTTTACAAGGTCAAAAACTTGTAAGCCTGCAGTTGCCATTGCACCAATAGGCATAACCAATGGATCTACAACAATATCACTCTTAGGTATGCCGTAGTCAGCAGCTCTATTAATAATTTTTTTTGCCACTTGAAAACGCACTGCTGGATCTTCTGATATTCCCGTATCATCATTAGATATAGCAACAACTGGCACATTATATTTTTTTACTAATGGAAGAATTGTTTCCAATCTCTCTTCCTCACCTGTAACTGAATTTAGAAGAGGGCGTCCTTTAGCCACTTCAAGTCCAGCCTCTAAAGCTGCTGGCACTGAGCTATCGATACAAATCGGAACATCAGTCAAGCTTTGCACAAGGTTGATTAATTTTTTAATTAATGGTGGCTCTGTAATATTGGGATCTGGGTTGTTATTATAAACAACACCAGCATTTACATCCAAAATATGAGCTCCACACTTAACCTGATTTAGTGCATCCTTCTCCACAGTTGAAAAATCATCATTTTGTAGTTCTAGTGATAGTTTTTTCCTTCCAGTTGGGTTTATTCTTTCTCCAATTATGCAGAAAGGTTCTTCAATCCCAATCTTTACAGCTTTGGTTGATGACTCTATTAGTGTAACACTCATTTTTCCTCCTAAGCTGCCGTAGAGCCAATGTTTTTTGCAAACGAAGCACTCGCTTCTATTCCTCCTAAAGGAAAAAAATGCAAAGAGTCCACGTTTTTAAATAGCTTATTTTTTTTATTTAGATCTAACGCATTAACTATTTCTGTTGGTTCGAATGGTAATAGTAGCTTTGTTAGATCTTTAGCTCTCTTTTTCAATACCGATATGGAGGGGCCAACCCCGCACATTATTGCATATTTTATTAATGTTTGTAATTTTGTTGGTCCAGCCAAACCTAAACTTATAGGCAAATCTATTTTCTCACTTTCTAGTATTTCCAACCATTTTATTACTGGGTTAAGATCGAAACAAAATTGGGTGGTTATTCCGACTTGCAATTTCGTTCGTCGTGCAAAATCCTGCTTTATTTTTAAAGCATTTATAGTCTTTTCTAGAGATCCATCTTTATCGATGTCTGGATTGCCTTCTGGATGGCCCGCGATTTGTATTTTTTTGAATGAATATTTTTCGAATATTCCACTTTCTAACATTTGAATCGAGTTAAAAAGCTCGCCGGAAGGAGTTTTTCCATTTCCTGCAAGCAATAAACTTTGTTCTACACCAAAGGACGCATATTCTTTGACCCAATCTTCAAGCTCGCCTACATTCGAAATAATTCTTGCTGGGATATGAGGCATTGGAACCATTCCTTCAGAAATTAATCTTTTACAGGTGGCAAACATTTCTTCTACCGGAGTATCTTCGAGATGCGCCACGTATACGGTTGTTTTTTCTGGTAGTATCCGCTTGAAGTTATCGACCTTTTTTGCTGTTCTTGGCATAACTTCTATGGAAAATTTTTTAGAATTATTTTTTTGGGTTTTTGTATTCATTAAGATATACCGCCATTTTCAATAAGCTCACTCAATTTTTTATTATTGTAGTCATTTTCAAATCTTTTGTTTTCATTGTTTATTATATCTTCCAAAGACCCCTCACAGAGTACAGGAGAGGTTTTTCTCCATTCTTTTAAATATGAATCTGTATCAGTGAAATTGAGCTTCATAGCACATTTATCAATAGCTTTTTCGAAGCGATCGGGTAGCTTTACTTTCTTTGCTTTGCGTCCTTTTCCCACAATAAATTGAGCAGGAATATCTCTCCAAAAAATATAAACAACCTGCTGAGATGGCATCTTATTATTATTCCTGTAAAAAGTTTTTATTGAGTTATATTTAGCCTAATCATATAAGCAATGTCATGTTGCTACATAAATATAATTTTTTCCACTTTTTTTTGATTAAATATGAGAAATTTAAAGGTAAAAGTAAAGTCTGCTAAAGGAAGAACTACTTCATCTACAAGGTGGCTTCAGAGACAGCTTAATGATCCTTTTGTTAAAGAGGCAAGACTCCAAGGATTTAGATCTCGTTCCGCTTTTAAGCTGGTGGAAATTGACAATAAATTCAATTTACTTAAAAAGGGATATAGAGTTTTAGACTTAGGTTGCGCTCCGGGCGGATGGTGTCAAGTAGCAGCCAAAAAGGTAGGTGTAAAACCCTCTGAAAATTTAGTTACTGGCTTGGATTTAAAGCCGTGTGAAGCAATTGTAGGAGTGACCTTTTTTGAAACAGATTTTCTAGATGAAGGACAATTTTTAAAGTTTGAAAAATCGTTAGAAAAAAAATTCGACGTTATTTTATCTGACATGGCTCCAAATGCTACAGGTCATAAAAAAACTGATAATCTTCAGATTATGGCTCTTGTCGAAGCAGCGACCGACTTTGCAGTTAAGTTTTTGAAACAAGATGGTTCTTTTGTGGCAAAGGTATTAGATGCTGGCGCAGGCCCAGAAATTCAAAAACTAGTTAATAAGAAATTCGAAAAAGTGATAAATTTCAAACCTAAAGCCAGTAGATCCGACTCGTCAGAACGATACTTGGTTGCTATTGGTTTCAAAGAAGGAGAGTAAGAAAATGCAAATAAAAGAGGCCCTAACTTTTGATGACGTATTGTTGGTCCCTAATGGATCCAATATTTTACCAAGTGAGGCCAATACTCAGACACTGATAACAAAAAATATTTCTCTTAATAACCCAATAATGTCATCAGCCATGGATACCGTAACGGAGTCTAGAATGGCAATTGCTTTAGCTCAATATGGTGGGATAGGCGTAATTCATAGAAATTTAAAAATAAAAGAACAAGTTGCCTGTGTTAACGATGTTAAACGGTTCGAGAGTGCCATTGTTTATGATCCCGTTACATTGAAAGAAAATCAAAAATTAAGTGAGGCAAAAGATCTTCAAAACAAATTGAGCATTACTGGTTTCCCAGTGGTGAATGAAAAGAACATTTTAAAAGGTATTTTAACTAATAGGGATATGAGGTTTGTAGAAAATTTAGAAACACCTGTAAGCGAAATGATGACTAATACTAATTTGGCAATTGTTAACGAGCCTGTAAGTAATGAAAAAGCACGATCTATTTTGTCAGAACGTCGAATAGAAAAGCTCTTAATAGTTAACAAAAAGAATGAATTGGTAGGCTTGATGACTGTGAAAGATCTTGAAAATTCTGTTTTAAATCCTCTCGCAACAAAGGACTCACTAGGAAGACTTCGTGTTGCGGCAGCTTCGACGGTGGGTCAGAAGGGACTTCAGCGATCTATATCTTTAATTGAAGCTGGAGCGGATATGGTTGTGATTGATACCGCGCATGGACATTCATTGCATGTGCTTAAAGCTGTAGAAGAACTAAAAAACAAGTTTCCAAATGTTGATATCGTAGCAGGGAACGTAGCTACACCTGAGGCAACGGGAGCACTTTTTAAAGCGGGAGCTGATGCGGTTAAAGTGGGTATAGGTCCTGGTTCAATCTGTACAACTAGAATAGTAGCAGGTGTGGGAGTCCCCCAATTTACGGCGCTCTTGGACTGTGCAGAAGAAGCTGATAAGCGCGGCAAAGTGATAATAGCTGATGGTGGAATAAAGTATTCGGGTGATTTTGCTAAAGCTATAGCAGCAGGTGCATCGTGTGTAATGGTAGGATCACTATTAGCTGGAACGGATGAAGCGCCAGGAGAAGTTTTATATTACCAAGGGAGAAGTGTAAAAAATTACCGAGGTATGGGGTCCGTTGGAGCGATGGCAAGAGGGTCAGCAGACAGATACTTCCAAAAAGAGATTGAAGCTGATAAGCTTATTCCAGAGGGAATTGAAGGTCATGTTCCTTATAAAGGCCCTGTATCAAAAGTCCTCCATCAGCTTCTTGGAGGTCTTAAAGCAGCAATGGGCTATACCGGAAATCAGACAATTGAATCCATGAGAAAAAATTGTTCTTTTGTAAAGATTACAAATGCTGGTCTCCGAGAGAGTCACGTTCATGATGTAAGTATAACGCGACAAGCACCGAATTATTTTTCAAGTTGAGATGAGACGGGACTCGCGCGCTAACGCGGCTATATTTATTTTAGATGAGTTTTTAGCCGGTCAAAACCTAAACGCAATTCTTTCTAAATGGACGAAAGCTAATAGGTATGCAGGATCAAGTGATCGGGAGTCCATACGAGATATAGTTTTTGATATCTTAAGAGTAAAAAAGACATTCACTTTTATACTTAACAAAGAAAAACAAGTCATAAATGGTAGAGCGCTAGTTTTTCTCTACTCAGTTTACTATTCACTACCCTTAAATGATATTTTTACTGGGCAAAAGTATGGGCCTGACAAACTCAATAATTATGAAAACGAGTTTTCTGAAATAGCTAAGGAAAACAATGAAAGAGGTTTTGAGGTCATAGATAATATTCCTGATTTCCTCCTTACTGAATTTCAACGATCTCTTGGTAGTAAATTCGGTAATGTTATGCGTTTATTAGAAAAACGTGCTCCTGTGTCTATTCGTGTTAATGCTCACAAATCAGATGTTTCGTCAATATTAGAGGTACTTTCTTCGGAGGGGATAGAAGGAAAAATAGCGAAAAAAGTGAGATACGGAATAGAAATTATTGGTAATCCCCGTCGTCTCACACAGCTCAAAGCTTTCAAAGATGGCTATTTTGAAGTGCAAGACCTCCACTCTCAGAAAACAATTGAAGGATTGCCAATAAAAGAGGATACAAAGATTCTAGATTATTGTGCGGGCGCAGGTGGTAAAATTTTGAACATAGCATCCTTGTTAAAAGGTAATGGTAGATTTTTTGTTCATGATTTAGATAAGAAGAAGTTAATTGAAGCAGACTTGAGAGCTAAGAGAGCAGGAATAAAACTTAAAAGACTTAATGCTGAAAATATGGAACAGCACCATAATAGCTTTGATTATATTTTAGCTGACGTTCCCTGCAGTGGTTCTGGTACATGGAGAAGAAATCCTCAACAGAAATGGAGAATTACATCGGACTCTTTAGAGGAAATTTTAAATAGACAAATTACAATCCTAAATGAGGTGAAAGATCTTATAAAAAAAAATGGGTTGCTTTTTTATATAACATGCTCTCTTTTAAAAATAGAAAATGAAGAAGTAGTAGATGACTTTCTAATTCAAAACAAAAATTTCAGTTTGTCAAATAAAGAGAATATTACTATTGACACCCAGGGTGATGGCTTTTTTTGTGCTGTATTACAAAAGAAAAATTAAAGTTGATATTATTTTTTTTTATGATAGCGTTGCAGAACAAAGTAGGAACATAAATACAATTAAAGTAGCCAATAAATAATATACATGATAAAACAAAGGACCCTGTAAATGGAAAATTTAATAAATATCTCAGAAAGAAAAAATATGGATAAAGATAAGGCCTTGGATACTGCATTAGCTCAAATTGAAAGAAGTTTTGGTAAAGGGTCAATTATGAAACTTGGCCAGGATAATCCAGTTATGGATATAGAAGCGGTATCTACTGGTTCTATTGGTTTAGATGTGGCTTTAGGGATTGGCGGTCTTCCTAAAGGAAGAATTATTGAAGTTTATGGGCCAGAAAGTTCAGGAAAGACAACTCTAGCGCTACATGTTATTTCTCAGGAACAAAAAAATGGTGGTATTTGTGCATTTGTTGACGCAGAGCACGCTCTTGACCCCAGTTATGCAAAAAAACTTGGTGTTAATTTGGATGACTTACTTATCTCCCAACCTGATGCGGGTGAGCAGGCTTTAGAAATAACTGAGACATTGGTAAGATCTGGTGCGGTGTCAGTTGTTGTAGTCGATAGTGTTGCTGCATTAACGCCACGATCTGAGCTAGAAGGAGATATGGGTGATGCACAAGTAGGTGCCCAGGCAAGATTAATGAGCCAAGCAATGCGGAAGTTAACAGGATCAATCAGTAGATCTAACTGTATGGTAATATTCATAAATCAAATTAGAATGAAAATAGGTGTTATGTTTGGAAGTCCTGAAACAACCACAGGTGGTAACGCTCTAAAATTTTATTCTTCAGTCAGGCTAGATATTCGTAGAATTGGTGCCCTAAAAGATAGAGATGAAATTGTAGGAAATGCAACAAGAGTAAAGGTCGTTAAAAATAAGGTCGCACCACCATTTAAACAAGTTGAATTTGATATTATGTATGGTGAAGGTATCTCAAAAACAGGTGAAATTATAGATCTTGGCGTAAAAGAAGGAATAATTGAAAAGTCGGGTGCATGGTTTTCTTACGGAGATGAGCGCATAGGGCAAGGCCGAGAAAATGCGAAAATATTTCTTAAAGAAAATGAAAAAATGTGCAGCGAAATAGAAGAAAAGATTAGGAAGTCTTATAGTATTAATGATGATGAAGTAGTAGAGGAAGTAACAGACAAAGCCGAATGATTTTTGTATTAATATAGAGTTTAAAAACTTAAAAAAATCTGTATGGTAGGGTCAGTTAATACAATCATTTTGGATTACTGATGCTTTTAAGAGATATTAGAGAAACATTTGTAAATTTTTTTAAAACAAATGATCATCAAATAGTTAAAAGTTCATCTCTCATTCCAGATAACGACCCAACCCTTATGTTTACAAATTCAGGGATGGTACAGTTTAAAAATTTTTTTACTGGTGTTGAAAAACCAAAAATAAAAGCAGCGGTTTCATCTCAAAAATGTGTACGCGCTGGTGGTAAGCATAATGACCTAGATAATGTGGGCTATACAGCAAGGCACCATACGTTTTTTGAAATGCTTGGTAATTTTTCCTTTGGAGATTATTTTAAAGAAAGAGCTATAAGATTAGCATGGGAGCTTTTAACTAATGAGTTTAAGTTACCTAAAGATAAACTATTAGTGACAGTTTTCCATGAAGACACTGAAGCTATAAAACTTTGGAAGAAATGCGCCAACCTTCCTGATGATAGAATAATTCAAATCGCTACCAGTGATAATTTTTGGAGTATGGGACCGGTTGGACCTTGTGGTCCTTGCTCAGAGATTTTTTATGATCATGGCCCATCAGTAGCCGGTGGTCCTCCTGGTTCACCTGAAGAAGATGGTGATCGTTTTGTGGAAATCTGGAATCTCGTTTTTATGCAATATGAGCAAATGCCTGATGGCAATAGGATCGATTTACCTAAGCCGTCTATTGATACAGGGATGGGTTTGGAAAGAATAGCAGCTGTTCTGCAAGGTAAGCACGATAATTACGATACAGATCTTTTTAGAAAGCTCATTGAGAACTCTGCTAGTTTTTCAAATACAAACCCCTATGGTAGTAATAATATTCATCATAGGGTTATCTCGGATCATCTGAGATCTGCTTCGTTTTTAATTGCTGATGGTGTTATGCCCTCTAATGAGGGTAGGGGGTATGTACTTAGAAGGATAATGAGACGAGCAATGAGGCATTGCCAATTATTGGGGTGTAATGAACCACATCTCCATAAAATATTTCCAACCTTATTGGAACAGATGGGTAGTGCTTTCCCTGAACTTATTGAAAGAAAAGATACTATTGAAAATTCTCTTAAGGAAGAAGAGACACGCTTTAAACTTACTCTAGATAGAGGTCTTAAACTTTTAGGCGATGAGCTCGCTACGCAAAAAGACAGTAAGCTTTTTTCAGGTGAAGTGGCTTTCAAATTATATGATACTTATGGTTTCCCCCTCGATCTTACCGAAGATGTGCTGAGAGAGAATGATAAAAAAGTAGATATCAAAGCTTTTGAAGTGAAGATGAAAGAACAGCGTCAAAAGGCACGAGCGTCTTGGACCGGATCAGGGGATAAAGCTGAAGAAAAAATATGGGCTGAGCTAAGATCAAATGAAGACGCTACAGAATTTTTAGGTTACGAAAACGATAAAAGTCAGGGTCTTATTTCAAAGATTATAAAAGATGGTAAGTACGAAAAAAAAATCTCTGCTAATGCATCCGGTATGATAGTTATGAATCAAACTTGCTTTTATGGAGAGTCTGGTGGTCAGGTTGGAGATCAAGGGTGGCTACGAGGGGTCAACGGGGAAGGACAAGTAATAGACACAAAAAGGGTCGGGCAAATTTTCGTCCACTTTGTTGAGGTAAAGAAAGGTTATTTTGAAGTTGGTGACAACTTAGAACAGCATATAGATAAAGATCTTAGACTGGAAATTAAAAGCAATCACTCTGCAACCCACTTAGTGCATGAGGCACTAAGAAGGGTAGCCGGGGATCATGTGGCGCAAAGAGGGTCTCTCAATAACGGTGACAGACTTCGATTTGACTTTAGTCATGATAAACCTTTAACAGAAGAACAAGTTTTTTTAACTGAGCAGATAGTTAATGAGCAAATAAGAAAAAACACCAAGGTAATTACAGAAGTGATGCAATTAGAGAGTGCAAAAAAACAAGGTGCAAGAGCTTTGTTTGGTGAGAAATATAGTGATGATGTCAGAGTTGTTAAAATGTCTCCAGAAAATGGGGGCTACTTTTCAATAGAACTATGTGGTGGTACGCATGTTAATTCTACTGGTGATATTGGATTTTTAAAAATTGTTAGTGAAAGTGCGTCTTCATCAGGAGTTCGTAGATTGGAAGCTGTCACAGGGAAAAAAGCTGTGCGCTTTGTTGAAAACATCCAAGTTATGAACAACAGAGTTTCGTCACTTTTGAATGTTAATTCCGAAAATTTGATCGAAAGAGTGAATAGCCTATTGGAAGAGAAAAAAAGGCTAGAGCAAAAAAATATTGAACTCAATAGAGCACTCATCAGCGGTGAAAATGAGAAAGACAGTCAAAAATTAGAAAAAATAGGAGCAGACATAGGTTTTATAGGAAAAATTGTTAAAGATGTGCCAAGTAAAGAGCTTAGAACTCTCGTAGATAATATTAAGAAAAAAAATAAATTTGTTATTGTTGCACTCTTTTCAAAAATTGAAAATAAGGTACAGATAGCAGTGGGTATTTCTGACTCTTTAATTGAAAAAGTGTCAGCAGTTGACCTGGTTAAAATTCTATCTTCAAAGACAGGCGGCACTGGTGGAGGAGGTAGACCTGATTTTGCTCAAGGTGGAGGTACTGCTCCTGATCAGGCCGAGAATGCATTGGTCGACTTGAAATTTTATTTGAAGAATATGCTATCTGACAGTTAGAGGTTTATTTCAGATAATTTTTTTTCAAGATTTGTGTTAACTTTTTCAAGAAACCCTTCAGTTGATAAATATTTTTGATCCTTGCTCACAAGTATTGCGAGATCCTTAGTCATATCTCCGTTTTCAACTGTCTCTATCACTACTTTTTCAAGAGTTTCTGCAAAAGTAGCCAACTGTGAGTTTTCATCTAGCTTCGCTCTATGCTTAAGCCCACCAGTCCAAGCATATATAGACGCTATAGAGTTTGTTGACGTAGCTTCACCCCTTTGATGCGCCCTGAAGTGTCTGGTAACAGTTCCATGCGCTGCCTCAGCCTCTACTATTTTTCCATCTGGAGTCATTAGTTGGCTTGTCATAAGACCAAGAGACCCGAAGCCTTGCGCGACGGTATCTGACTGAACATCTCCATCATAGTTTTTACAGGCCCAAACAAAGCCTCCAGACCATTTTAGTGCGCATGCGACCATATCATCAATAAGTCTATGCTCGTAAATAATACCCGCATTCTTAAACTTAGACTCAAATTCTTTTTCATAAATTTCCTGAAAGAGATCTTTAAACCTTCCATCATAAGTTTTCATAATTGTATTTTTTGTTGAAAGATAAACATCCCAATTCATTTTCAAGCCATAATTCATCGAGGCTCTAGCAAAATCAATGATAGATTGGTCCAAGTTATACATTCCCATCGCTATTCCTGATGAGGGTGCATCAAACACTTCATGCTCAATTTCTTTTCCATCTTCTCCAACAAATTTCATAATTAACTTTCCTTTTCCAGGAAATTTAAAATCTGTAGCTCGGTATTGGTCTCCATATGCATGTCTACCAACTACTATTGGCTTAGTCCAACCAGGAACAAGACGAGGTACATTGTTGCAGATGATTGGTGCCCTAAAGACCACGCCTCCTAAAATATTTCGAATAGTACCATTAGGCGACTTCCACATTTTTTTAAGACCAAATTCTTCAACTCTCGCTTCGTCGGGGGTAATAGTTGCACATTTTACAGCAACCCCATGTTTAAGGGTTGCATTGGCAGCTTGAATGGTAACATTGTCGTCTGTGCGGTCTCTCTCTTCAATTCCAAGGTCATAGTATTCTAAAGGGATGTTTAAATAGGGAAGTATCAGTTTGTTTTTTATGAAGTCCCAAATAATTCTTGTCATTTCGTCGCCGTCCATTTCGACAACAGGATTTTCCACTTTAATTTTAGACATTGATTTGCTCTTTTAATTGAAAATATTTAAAATAATTCGTACTTAAGGTTTATGGGAATCTTAATTCGTGTTCAACTGTTTTTTCTTTTAATTAAGCTAAATACTTACGAGTTAAAAATAAGTGGAAAGCAATGCATAAGTTGAACCCAGTTTTCATTTTGGTAAACCCCCAAATGGCTGAAAATATAGGTGCAGTTGCAAGAGCAATGCTAAATTTTGGTTTCCAAAATCTAAGGCTGGTTAATCCTAGAGAAAATCACCTCTCTGATAGAGCATTAGCTATGGCTGCTGGCGCAGGTAGAGTTTTAGATCAAGCCCAAGTTTTTGAAAATTTAGGAGACGCTTGCAAGGATCTCAACGAAATTTTGGCTACAAGCGCTCGTGATAGGTATAAATATAAGGATGTGGTCGATCCAATAATCGGGTGTGAGACGATTTTTCAAAGCTGTTCAGAAGGCTACAAAATAGGAATTCTGTTTGGTGGTGAAAGAGCAGGCCTTTCTAATGATGATTTATTCTTAGCTAAAAGGCTTATTAGAATACCCTCTAACCCAATATTTAGCTCGTTAAACCTTGCTCAGAGCGTTTTATTAATATGTTATCAGTTAAATATTTGTTTTCTTGAAAGAAGTGCCGGATCGTCTCAGACTAATGTACCAATAACAAAAGCTAATTATGAAGAAATGCAAGTTTTAGCAACAAAATTAGAAGACGAGTTGGATAAGAAAAGATTTTTTTATCCTGAAGGCAAAAAGAAACGAATGAAGACCAGGTTAAGAAAATTAATTTATGGTCTTGAATTGAATAAAGAAGACGTAAAGATCTTTCATGGTGTATTGAAGGCCCTTATCAAAAAAAACTAGTTTTCATTGTGGTATTTTCTTTTCCTTTTTTTTGCTCTATTTTATGGATAATCAATTATAAAAATTTAAATCCTATTTATGACCAAAAATAGAAAATTATTTGAAGAAATAGACGAACGTGCAGGTAAAACTCAAGATAGTTCAAAAGAAACCTCATCTGTTGGAGAAGAGTTCTGGCTGTGTATCTGGCTTTGGACATTATTGGTGTCTCTGGTAAGTCTTATTCTCGTTGGAGGTTGGACTCGTTTAACAGACTCTGGCTTATCTATAGTCGAGTGGAAGCCTATCACCGGCATGATCCCTCCTCTTAACTCTGAGGGATGGATTAGGGAGTTTGAAAAGTATAAAAGTATTCCTGAATTTAAATTAGTAAATTTTTCTATAACTATGGAGGAGTTTAAGTTTATCTATTGGTGGGAATGGGGGCATAGACAGTTAGCCAGGTTTATAGGACTTATTTGGCTTGTTGGATTTCTTATATTTTGGATTGGGAAGCAAATTCCGGAGAGATGGACTTTTTATTTTTTTGGCATTGGCTTACTTGGCGCTTTGCAGGCTTTTTTGGGATGGTGGATGGTATCTTCTGGATTAGATGGACAAGTAGTGGATGTTTTTTCATACAGACTGGCTATCCACTTGACTATGGCATTTATAATCCTCGCTCTGATCTTTTGGGCTATTTTGTTTCATTCTGAAAGCTCAGTAAAGATGTTCGAGTCTCGAAGATATAGGAATAAATTTTCTGTAAATGTATTAATGGGACTTGGTTTTCTATCTTATATTCAACTTGCACTAGGAGCACTTGTGGCAGGTATCGATGCAGGAAGAAGTTATAATGATTGGCCATTGATGAATGGAAACTGGATACCTGTCGATTTGTTTGAGTATGAACCTTTTATAACGAATTTTTTTGAAAACGCTGGTCTTGTTCAATTTAACCATAGATTAACTGCTTATTTACTTTTTTTTGCAGTAAGTATCGTTTGGTGGACTAATAGAAAAAGCCCTTACCATAAAATAAGAGTAGCTTCAAATTACCTAATGACGATCGTAGTAGTGCAAATGCTTTTAGGAATAATTACTGTGTTATACAGCGCACCTCTTTCGTTAGCTAGCTTGCATCAATTTACAGCTATCTTATTTATACTTGCTTACATTAACCTATTATTTAAAACCTACTACCCTCTAAGCCAAGAAATAAGTTCTTGATTAATATTTTTATGGGACCCTGATCAATTCTTTTTATTTAGGAAATCGTTCATACCTTGATTAGTCTCTTTATAGAGTAAATTTTCGACTATCACGCTTGACGCGTACGAGTACGCATCATCTATTTCCATCTCGGCTTGTTTATAGAATGCTTTTTTCCCTACTTTAACGGCCAAAGAAAGTTTTGATGAAATCTTATTTGCTATTTCAAGAGACGTTTCACTTAACTCTTTACTATTGGCTACCTTGTTTATAAGCCCTAGTTTTTCTGCTTGAAAGGGGTCTAAAAAATCCCCTGTAGTGAGCATTTCGAAAGCTTTTTTTCTACTTATGTTTCTGGACAACGCAACCATTGGAGTTGAACAGAAAAGTCCAATATCAACTCCATTCACTCCAAAAGAAGCTTCTTCTGATGCAACAGCAATGTCACATGTTGCTACCAATTGACAACCCGCAGCTGCCGCTACACCATGTACTTCTGCAATAACGGGTTGTGGTAGTTCCCGAATGAGCTTCATGACATGAGTACATTTTGACAACAATTCTTCAAAGTAAGCCTTGCCCCCGTCATTCTTTAAATTTCTTTTCTCTTGCATTTCCTTTAGGTCATGACCTGGGCAGAAAGCGCGTCCAGCCGCTTTAATAATCACAGCTTTTATTTCCTTCGACTGCTGAATTTCTTCAAAATTTAATTTCAGTGCGTCTAGCATCGCATCTGAAAGAGCATTTAAGTTCTTTGGTGAATTTAATGTTAAAATTGCTACTTCATTCTGATCTGATCTTAATAAAATCTCTTCCATTTTCTAGTCTTTCACTATTTAATATTGTTTCTTTAATTTCTTTTACAATTATATTGTATCCTAAGTAATTCATAATGTTAAATTGAAATGAAAAATGTTGAAGACTTAAAAGCTTATTTTGAAAAGATTTTTTTTCAAAAAGCCTCCAGGTTTGAGTTTTTAGAGATTGATGATGGTCACTCCCTTGTAAAGTTAAGCCCTAAAGAGGAAGATTTGAGGCCTGGAGATACTGTGTCAGGACCTGTGATGTTTGAGATTGCAGATTGTGCCTTTTATGCGGCAGTTCTTTTCAAAGATCCTGACCCAATGTCTGTCACGGTAAATTGTTCCATGAACTTTTTCAGAAGACCCAATGTTAGTGATTTGTTTGCTAGCGCTACAATACTAAAGTTCGGGCAAAAGTTAGTAGTAGGAGAAGTGACAATTTATTCGGGATCCTTAGAAAATAGCGTTGCCCAAGCAATGATGACGTATGCTAGACCGGTAAAAAAGTGATTTTCTCAAAAATAAAGAAAAACAGTACACTTTGCTATTGACCTAGGGAATTAATGGGTTAAAAGGTTATACGATTTTAGGATATTTGTAATGAAAACCTTTTCAATAAAGCCCTCAGAGATAGAGAAAAAGTGGATTTTAATAGATGCTGACGGCGTTGTTTTGGGTAGGCTTGCTGCAAGAATAGCCACTATACTACGAGGTAAAGAAAAGCCTACTTTCACACCCCATATGGATATGGGCGATAATGTTATTGTAATAAACGCTGAGAAGGTGCATTTGACGGGCAATAAAAGAGATACTAAAACGTATTATTGGCACACGGGATATCCTGGTGGTATCAAATCTAGAGTGGCTAGTGACATGTTAGAAGGTCAGTTCCCAGAAAGGGTTATTGAAAAAGCGGTAAAGCGTATGTTGCCGGGAGGTCCTCTGTCAAAACAACAAATGACAAATTTAAAAATATATAAAGGTGGAAGCCACCCACATGATGGACAAAGCCCTGAGATATTGAATATTAAGGATATGAACGAAAAAAATACTAGGAGAGTCAGATGATGGCCGAAGTAGAGGAAGCGGTGAGTGCGCCAACTGTTGAATTAGATGAAAAGCCAAAACTCGATAATTTAGGAAGAGCTTATTCTACAGGTAAAAGAAAAGATGCTGTTGCAAGGGTTTGGATAAAGAAGGGTAGTGGTAAAATCACAGTCAACAAAAAACCTTTAGAGAAGTATTTTGCTCGTCCAACCCTGCAAATGATTATTCAGCAAGCATTCTCAGTTACTAATGCCGAGGATCAATTCGACGTAATGGCAACCGTGAAGGGTGGAGGGCTTTCTGGACAAGCTGGTGCTGTAAGGCATGGTATGTCTAAAGCTCTAACAATTTTCGATGGAGAATTTCGCTCTGTCCTAAAAGCAGCAGGCTTTTTGACTAGAGACAGTAGGGTTGTTGAACGCAAGAAATATGGAAAGCCCAAGGCCAGAAGATCATTTCAGTTTTCTAAGCGCTGATTTTTTCACGCTACAGTTTTTAATAAAATCGTTATAAAACAAGCACTTAGTCGTTTTTAAGTGCTTTTTTTTTGAATGCACGTTTGATGCACGTTTTTAATAATCGCTTTATTTTATTGAAGGCGTTTGCTAAGATAGTGCACAAAAGACTCACAGAGTCTTTTCAGATTCACAACAAATACGATTGTAGGAAGAGCGTCGTAATTTTGCTTAAAGTTCGGTTTTATGCTGGGATG
>QOQE01000011.1 GCA_003331935.1 Alphaproteobacteria bacterium
TACTAGCTCATTTGAGGCCTTTTTATTAGGCTCTTTTATTTCAGGCACCTATATGGCTTCTCAGGCATTTTATAGATTTACGGCAACGGACGTTTGTGAAAACCGGTTCAAAGCAAGAGCTATCTCAATCGTTCTTTCAGGTGGCCTAATTTCAGCCATATTGGGCCCGTCATTAATAAAATTATCTCTTAATATAAAAAACCCTGAGCCCTTTCTATATTCTTACCTAGCTATAGTAATACTGAATTGCCTTGGCCCTTTCATATTGTACTTTGTTAAATCACATAACTCTTCAAAATCAATTGAGGGAAGTGGAAATGAGAGTTTTATCTTCATAATGGAAAAACCAAATAGGTCTTTGGCAGTTATTTTAAAAAGCCCCGCCATATTAGTCTCCATAAGTTGTTCCATGATCGCATACGGTGTTATGAACCTCATAATGACTTCTTCACCGCTTGCAATCGTCGGATGTGGATTTGGAACCAACCAAGCAGCGAGTGTTGTTTCAGCTCACGCCTTTGCAATGTTTGCCCCTTCTTTTATTACTGGAAAATTGATTGAAAAATATGGTGAGAAGTCAATTATAGCCAGTGGAATGACTTTATTCTTGCTGGCAATCATTGTCGCTTACCATGGCATAAATATTTGGAACTTTTATGTGTCGTTGATATTAATTGGTATTGGATGGAATTTTGGCTTTATTGGATCGACTACGCTATTGACAAAAAGCCACTATCCTTCTGAAAGAGGGAAGGTTCAAGGAATAAATGATTTTTTTGTTTTTGGCTTTGTTGCTCTCTCATCGATAACCTCGGGTTGGTTAATGAACTGCAGTTCTAGCTCCTCACAATTGGGATGGAGCATAATTAATTTAACTTCCACGCCTTTGATAATTTTTGCATTGATTTCTGTAACTCTTTTACCCTTGTTTAATGAAACTAAATCTATAAAAAGCTAAAAGGATGGCTCATATTTTGCATAATATTTAGCAAGGTCTTTAATGGAACTTTTTATAATGAATTTATTAAAAAAAATTTTTGCTATACTACTATTATTGTTTTCACCCTTTGCTCTTTTTTCGGATGGCCATAAAAATGTCTGTAATGAAGATGATATCTCTACACTTTTTGATTTGATATATGGTAACTATTTACCATTTGAACCTCCGCTTGACGAAGAAGGCAATGTTTCTTTATCACCGGAGGAAATGTTTGTCATGAAATCAAAGCATTTCTTTAACCAAATAAAAAAGGTTGAGCCGGTTAAAATTTCTTTAGCTACTTATGCCTCGCTATCAAAAGAGGTACCTGAGGCCTTAAGTGATTTTGAGACTCGTATAAAGATTATTTTGCCTGATTGCCAGATTATATCGCTTTACAGAGGCGCTCCTATTGAAAAAATAACAACTGATTTTGAAACTGCACAGATTATCTCAAAAACAGCACTCGATGCAAAACTAAACTCATTTACCTTTTTTGCTGCAAATAAAATAAACCTGACCCCACTGGATTTTAGCGTAGCAAGCAATATGCTCAAAAATGACTACTCATTTGACCCAGAGGTACTAACCAATCTGATGCCAAAAAAAGTTGTAGATAGATATTTTCCTGGAAAGATAATACCAATAGCAAATTTGTCTGAGGCTGCCTTACTTACATTCATTTCACGAAATGGAAAAATAGAGAACACACCTAAAGAGGTGTTTTTTATTAAACCCAAAAGCTTCTCAGGTGTATCAGAAAGTTTTTCTGCAATCATGCTAGATGATAATGGAAATTTAGAAACATTTGCAGCATTGAATACCGATCTGATTGTGCAATTATTCAATAGATACGGTATTAAGACAGAAACAATTTCATTGAAGGAAGTGTTTACAGACGAGACCGGTAGTTGCAGCCTAGATCCCGCAGGCCGTTGGTATCAGCTTATCGGAGGACGCAAGATTAGAAATTGCCCTTTCTTTAGTATGACAAGGAAGATGCTAAAAAACCGAAATTATTTAAAGACTGTTGACTTCGTAGAACAAAATACAAACTTCGTTAGATTAGATGAAATTATCCGTAAACATGTTTTGAAAGGTAGCGTCGACGGATGATAATCCTCCCATAAAGCATATCTTTGCTTTACAAACATAAAAATTTTAGATATTTCCGAAATTTGAATTTGCAATAAAAAGGAAATGTCTATGTTACTCAATCCATTAATACCAATATTGTTCGGTCTTTTTGGACTTCTATGTGCTTTTATAGTTTACCTACAAGTCAGGAATGCTAACGAAGGCACAGGCAGGGTCAAAGAAATCGGAGACGAGATCCATTTAGGAGCAATGGTTTTCATGGCTGCTGAATACAAAATACTAAGCATATTTTGCGTTATCTGCATAGCTGCACTATATTATTTTTTAGGTTGGGAAACCTCTCTAGCTTTCTTTCTCGGCGCATTGTGCTCTGGATCAGCAGGTTATATTGGAATGTATACCGCTACTAAAGCTAACGTCAGAACTGCAGTTGCAGCTAGTGAGGGCGGAGCCGCTTCGGCGCTAAATATAGCATTTTTTGGTGGATCTATAATGGGCTTAACTGTAGCCGCCATGGGCTTAGTTGGCATAGGCATTTTGTTCTACAATTTTGGCGGTGACTTAAAGCAGATACATGCCATCGAAGGATTTGCTATGGGAGCTTCATCTGTTGCCCTGTTTTCTCGCGTTGGTGGTGGTATATTCACCAAGAGTGCTGACGTGGGCGCGGATTTAGTTGGAAAAGTTGAAGCGGGAATACCAGAGGATGATCCAAGAAACCCTGGAGTGATAGCCGATAATGTCGGAGACAACGTTGGGGATGTCGCTGGAATGGGATCTGACATTTTCGAGTCTTATTGTGGTTCAATAATAGCATCCATTATTTTGGCAACAACTATGTCGGCTTCCTCAGTTTCATTGTTGGGGGGAGATGTGAATGCGTTGATTGGCATGCCACTGGTCCTTGCATCAGTCGGTCTAATATGTTCTATAATTGGTATCCTTACAGTAAGAGTGTTTTCAAATAGTAGTCCTGAAATGGCGCTAAGATATGGTACTATCGGATCTGCTGTTTTGTTCATTATAGTTGCTTATTTTACTATCACTTCGCTGGGCGTATCTTCCAATGTATGGATAGCAGTCCTAGTAGGAGCAATTGGGGGTATTGTTGTTGGATTGACAACAGAATATTATACAGGGGGAAAGCCTGTTAGAAAGATCGCAGAAGGTGGAGAAACTGGTGCTGCTACAATAATGATAACAGGACTAGCGGTTGGAATGCAATCTGTAGCTATTCCAGTTTTGGCAATAGTTGTGATTATTTTCACGGCTAACTCATTTGCAGGTCTCTATGGCGTAGGAATGGCTGCTGTCGGCATGTTAAGTACTGTTGGAATTACGATGGCAATAGATGCATACGGTCCTGTTGCTGATAATGCTGGTGGTATAGCGGAAATGTCAGAGATGGGTAAAGAAACAAGAGAAATAACTGATTCCTTAGATGAAGTTGGAAATACAACTGCCGCAATTGGAAAAGGTTTTGCTATCAGTGCCGCTGCATTAGCAGCATTAGCACTGATTAGCGCCTACATTGAAAAAATTAGTGGAAACGATAGTAGCTTTGTTCTTGCTATCAATGACCCTTTAGTTTTAGGAGGTATGTTTCTTGGAGGGATTTTTCCGTTTCTGGTCAGCTCAATGACAATGACAGCCGTTGGGGACGCCGCTTTTGATATGATTAAAGAGATTCGGCGTCAATTTAAAGAAATCCCTGGGCTTCTTGATGGAAAAGCAAAACCTGATACTGCTAAGTGCGTTGATATTGCAACGAAAGCAGCTCTCAGAAAAATGATAGCGCCAGGAGCACTTGCAGTTTTAGCTCCGGTAGTGGTGGGAACAATTTTAGGGCCAAAAGCTCTGGGAGGTATGCTTGGAGGTGCGCTGATCTGTTGTGTGATGATGGCCTTAATGATGGCAAATGCTGGCGGAGCGTGGGATAATGCTAAAAAATATGTTGAAAAAGGTAACTTAGGTGGCAAAGGTTCTGAAGTTCATAAAGCGGCTGTTGTAGGTGACACGGTGGGAGATCCTCTAAAAGATACTTCGGGTCCCTCTATGAATATTTTGATCAATGTAATGGCTATCGTTAGCCTTGTTATTGCACCTCTGTTGATTTAAATGCAACATTTCGAGTCAAGGCTTTATTATTTCAATAAAGCCTTGACTATTTCTGAAGCCTTACCAAAGTCCATTCTACCACTGAAATTTGTTTTCAGTTCACTCATTATTTTTCCGATGTCTTTAATATTCAATTGGTCTTTGGACTCGATTATTTTTGATACTTCTTCCTTTATTTCTTGTTCGTTAAGCTGATTTGGTAAAAACTCTTCGATAATCTTTATCTCTTGCCTTTCTCTTTCGGCAAGCTCAATCCTGCCTCCTTCTTCATACTGAACGATGCTTTGTTTTCTTTGTTTAACCATGTTGGACAATATCAAAATAATCTCACTATCACTGACACCTTCAGTATTCTCTTCAGATCTTACGGCTATGTCCCTGTCCTTAATCGCTGCGTTTATCAATCTCAAGGTAGCCAAACGCTGTTTTTCTTGTGATTTTATTGCTTCTTTTAAGTTTTTGTCTAATAGGGATCTCATAACTACCTCTTTAAAATTAGGAAAAAAACCTTATACCAAACTAATACGACCGTTGACTTAGCAATTTAATCTTTTATTTGCAATTAAAAAGATATAACCCTAACTTCACTACAGCTTGCTAAAAATTAAATAAAAAGAATGAAAAAATTTTCTGGTTTATTGTTATTAGAAGATGGTACCACTTGGGATGCCGAGGGTTTTGGTCATCATGGTTTTGGTGTAGGCGAGTTATGTTTTAATACTTCAATGACTGGGTATCAAGAAATAATATCCGATCCATCATATGCCGAGCAAATAATTACCTTCACTTTCCCACATATAGGAAATGTGGGCACAAACAAGCATGATAACGAATCTCCACTTCCGACGGCAACTGGGGTTATTACAAAGGCAAAACCTACTCCTCCGTCAAACTGGAGAAACGAAATGGAGTTCGATAAATGGTGTAGAATTAATAAAATAGTTGGTCTTTATGGAATTGATACAAGAGCTTTAACACAGAGGATAAGAGAATTGGGAGCTCCTAAAGCCCTAGTGCACTTCAACCAAAATGGCCACCATGATTTTAAACTTCTATCTCGTATGTTAGAGAATTGGCCGGGTATTAAGGGAAGAGATCTCACAAAAAAAATAAACTTAATAAATAAGCATGACAAAAAAAACGATACAATTGGCGGGGATGCTTTGACTAAAATTGTCGTTTTTGATTTTGGAACAAAAGCAAACATTATTCACTGTCTCAAAAGGGATAAAGTGAAGGTAGAAATCGTCTCAGGTCAGACTACTTTCGAAGAAATAAATGCGTTGAAGCCCGATGGAATATTACTTTCTAATGGACCTGGCGATCCGGCTGCGACCGATAAATTTACTAATGAGATTCTAAAAAAACTAGTGACAAATACATCAATACCTATATTTGGAATTTGCTTAGGTCACCAGCTTTTAGGGCTTGCTCTTGGAGCAAAAACACAAAAAATGAATCATGGCCATCATGGAGCAAACCACCCGGTTTTAGATTTAGCTACTGGAAAAGTTGAAATCACATCCATGAACCACGGATTTGCGATCGATACCAGCTCCTTGCCCGAATGTATTTTGGAGACTCATGTTTCTCTTTTTGATAGATCTAACTGTGGAATAAAACACAAATATCGTGATATTTTTTCAGTTCAATATCACCCTGAAGCGAGTCCAGGGCCTCATGATGGTGTACATCAATTTAATAAATTCTTCCAAATGGCAATTAAATACAAAGATTATAAAGATAATGAGCTCTGATAACATTATCATATCGGGACTTGGAATATCGGGCTTAATTACAGCCTCTTTATTTTGCAAAGAAAAAATTGAAGTGCACTGCTTTGAACCCAGCGATTTTTCTAAGCTTTGTGAAGATCAAAGGACGACCGCTTTTCTTAACCCGGCCATTAACGCTTTTAAAGAAATTGGGATTTGGGAAAATATCGAACCTTTCGCACAACCATTAAAAGAAATGGAAATTATAGACGCGACAGCATTTAAGAAAAATGGAGAAACCACAAGTGTTGTATTTGATCCAAATGAAGTTAAACTTAAAAACTTTGGTTACAACATTCCTAATGAAAGGGTTAGTTCGGCTTTATTGAATTTCTTAAGAGAAAAAAAGAATTTTGTTCTCTACAGTAGTGACTCGTTAGTCGATCATTATGCTTTTGACAACAATATTCTGGTAAAATCTGCAAAGGGCAAAGTTCTTGAAGGTAAATTACTCATATCCTGCGAAGGTAGAGATAGCCAAATACGAAAAAGAGAAAAAATAGGTAAGATTAAAGCCTCCTACAACCAGTTGGCCATGGTTTTTCAAGTTTCGCATTCAGAAAGTCACAAAAATAGAACAACAGAAATATTAGATACCGGAGGGCCTTTCACAATCATCCCTCTTCGAAGTTCTACTAGTCAATTAAAGTCGACTGTCGTGTGGATGGATACCTACGAAGCCATAAATGAGGCATATAGTTTAAGAAAAAACCAATTCGATGCTCTTATTTCAAAAAAAAGCATGGGAGCGAGAGGAAAATTAAAGCTTTTAAGCGGAAAACAAAAATGGCCAGTTTTATCTCAAATTACAAAAGCAATTGTAAGCAAAAGAACCGTTCTGATTGCAGAAAGTGCGCATGTAATGCCTCCAACTGGTGCTCAAGGTCTTAATACGTCTGTAGAAGACATCATTTATCTTTATCAAATTTGTAAAAAAGCACTCAAAAGTAATAAAGATATTGGAGAGGATAAGTTATTAAGGCAATACAGTCTTGTGAGGTTTCCCTTAACTGGTGGTAAAGTTTTTGGGATCCATCTTCTGAACGAAATTTCTATGACAAAAAATAGATTTCTCAAAACTGCTAGAAGGAATTTTTTAAAGCATTTAAATCAGAGCCCTGGTCTGAAAAGAATACTGATAAGAGTAGGCTTAGGGTAATAAAATAAGGGAAAAAATATTTAATGCTGGTGAAAAAAAAAAAATACGTTAAAACATTTCAAATGAAAGGAATTTTATCATGAAGGTATATTATGATCATGACTGTGATGTTAATCTTCTCAAAAAAATGAACATAGTTATTCTCGGCTATGGTAGCCAAGGCCATGCGCACGCATTGAATCTCAGAGATTCTGGGGTGAGTAATGTTGTAGTTGCGTTGAGAGAGGGTTCCAGTTCAACCAAAAAGGCTGAAGGTGAAGGGTTTAAGGTCATGAACATACAGGAAGCTTCTAAATGGGCAAATTTAATAATGTTTACTATGCCCGACGAACTTCAGGCACAAACATATAAAAATTTTGTGAGAGATAACCTTAAGGATGGCTCGGCAGTTGCTTTCGCACATGGGCTTAACATACACTTTGGTTTAATTGAACCTAAACCAACAATCGACGTTATAATGATGGCCCCCAAGGGCCCTGGTCATACTGTTAGAGGAGAATATGTTAAGGGGGGAGGAGTACCTTGTTTAGTGGCTGTAAACAATAATGCTTCTGGCAAAGCAATGGATATTGGCTTAGCTTACTGTTCTGCTATAGGTGGAGGGCGGTCAGGTATTATTGAAACTGATTTCAAGCAAGAATGCGAAACTGATCTTTTTGGAGAACAAGCTGTACTTTGTGGTGGTTTGGTCGAGTTGATTAGAGCTGGCTTTGAAACACTCGTTGAGGCTGGATATGATCCAGAGATGGCCTATTTCGAGTGCCTACACGAAGTTAAACTTATAGTTGACCTCATATACGAAGGGGGTATAGCAAATATGAATTATTCAATTTCAAATACCGCGGAATATGGCGAATATGTTTCAGGAAAAAGGGTGCTTCCTTACGATGAAACAAAAATTAGGATGAAATCTATACTCGAAGATATACAGTCAGGAAAGTTTGTTCGCGATTTCATGCAAGAAAACGCTGTTGGGCAACCATTTTTTAAAGCTACCAGAAGAAATAATGATGCACACCAAATAGAGAAAGTTGGAGAACAGCTAAGAGCTATGATGCCATGGATACAAAAGGGAAAGATGGTAGACAAGGATAAAAACTAGCAAATGTCAAACGTTCTATTAATAAGCCATTTAATTATCACTGTATTTTTAATACTTGTTGTTTTGTTTCAAAGATCAGAGGGCGGTGGATTGGGTATGGGATCTGACAGCCAAGGCTTCGGAACTGGAGCCAAGTCAGCTAATCCGTTGTCGAAGCTAACATGGATTCTTACTGGTCTTTTTTTCTTAATTGCTATCTTACTTACAATTTTATCCATAAATAATGGATCGAATGAATCCGTTTTTGAGGATTCAAGTAGCTCTAATCAAACAGACAAGAAAGATTTGACTCCTGAACTACCTGAACTTAAGAAGTTTAAGAGCAGTGACGGTGTTTTAACTCCCCCCTCAGAATAAAAATGAACTATCCGCTTGAGAGTTTCTCTAATCTAAAATAGACTTGCTATCAAGTCTCTTTTGAAAGATTTACTTTTGACAAAATTTGTTTTTATTACAGGTGGTGTTGTCTCTTCCCTTGGCAAAGGGCTTACTTCAGCATCATTGGGTGCACTGTTGCAAGCAAGAGGCTTTTCGGTGCGACTTCGAAAACTTGACCCGTATTTAAACGTAGATCCAGGGACGATGTCGCCCTTTGAACATGGAGAGGTGTTTGTTACAGATGATGGTGCGGAAACAGACCTTGACCTTGGACATTATGAGCGATTTACGGGGGTAGCAGCTAAAAGCACGGATTCAATTTCCTCGGGGCGAATATATTCTACTGTCCTTGAACGTGAAAGAAAGGGCGATTATCTTGGAGAGACCATACAAGTCATTCCCCATGTTACAAATGAAATTAAAAGATTTCTAGACCAAAATGAGGATGAAGTAGACTTCATGCTTTGTGAAATTGGCGGAACTATAGGGGATATTGAAGGCCTACCTTTTTTTGAAGCTATTCGACAATTCTCTCAAGAAAAAAGTCGTTTCTCTTGTATTTTCGTGCACTTAACACTTGTACCATTTCTATCGTCTACAAGTGAATTAAAAACCAAGCCAACCCAACATTCGGTAAAAGAATTAAGATCTATTGGAATAAGTCCAGATATATTAGTTTGTCGCTCTGAAGTACCTATTCCTAGCAAAGAGAAAGCTAAAATTGCTCTTTTCTGTAACGTGGATAAAAAAAATATTATTGCTGCTAATGATCTCGAAACAATATATGAAGCTCCACTCGCTTTTTTCAAAGAAGGATTAGATGAAGCAGTACTCCAAGTTTTAAACTTAAAATCTAAAAGTAAACCCGACCTCAGTATTTGGAATGATGTAAGCTCAAGGTATCGGACCTCAGAAGGATCAGTAAAAATTGCAGTTGTTGGAAAATATACACAACTTGAAGACGCCTACAAATCGCTTTCAGAAGCCCTAATTCATGGCGGTTTAGCTAACAAAACAAATGTAGAGATTACTTGGCTTGAGTCTGAAGAGTTTGAAAAAACGGCTCCAACAAGGAGACTAAATAAGTATGATGGCATATTGATACCTGGTGGGTTTGGCAAACGGGGTACTGAAGGAAAAATTAAAGTTATAAAATATGCAAGAGAGAAACAGATTCCATTTCTTGGAATTTGTTTAGGCATGCAATTGTTAGTAATAGAGTATGCAAGAAACTGTGCAGGTATCAAAGAGGCAAATTCTGAAGAGTTTGAAGAGGAATCAAATAGCTCTAGTGATCATTTGATTTATCATCTTTCGAAATGGATCAAAGACCAAAAAGTAGAAGTTAGAAGCAAAATTCAAAATAAAGGGGGAACGATGAGGTTAGGCGCCTACCCTGCTAAAATAAATAAAGGAACAATGGCTTTTTCAATTTATAAAAACGCGCTTGTTTCAGAGAGACATCGCCATCGGTTCGAGGTAAATATAAAATTCCAAAAGGCTCTAGAAGAAAGTGGCCTAACTTTTTCAGGGTTTTCTCAAGATGGCTCGCTCCCAGAAATAGTTGAGCTATCCAATCACCCATTTTTTTTGGGGGTACAATTTCATCCAGAGCTTAAATCTAAGCCTTTCGAGCCGCATCCAATTTTTTCAATTTTTATAAAAAAAGCTTTAGAGCAAACAAGGTTAGTTTAAAGGAGAACTATAAATGATAAATTTTTATGATTGGGCAGAATATCAGTCAAAAATGCATTCAAATAAAATTGCTATCACTGACTATTCGCTTAACAAGAAAATATCATATAAAGAATTGAACTTATCAGCTTGTAAAATCGCTAATTTTCTTCAGTCCGAAGGCATTGGGTACAGTGACCGTATTGCTATATTGTCCAAGAATAGTAGTATTTTTTTTGAACTCCAGTTTGCCTGCTCCAAGATTGGTTCAATCATGGTACCTTTAAATTGGCGACTTACTGCAAATGAATTGGCTTTTATATTGGAAGACTGCGAACCGAGTTTACTCATTGTAGACGATTGTTTCCAAACAACAGCTAACCAATTAAAGTCTCTTATACCTAATATTACTATTCAATTTTTCAACTCTGATGAAAAACAAAGTGAGTTTCGAGAAAACATTAGCGACTGCCAAAGAAGTTTCAAAAGAGCCGTTTTAAGTCTAGATGACCTAATAATGATTATGTATACCTCTGGAACCACAGGACTCCCAAAAGGTGCAAAAATAAACCATAAAATGCAATTATTCAACGCAGTTAACCTTTCTGGGATTGCTAATCTGACCAGCAAAACAAAACAGCTAGTAATACTACCCTTATTTCATACTGGCGGGATCAATTGTTATGCAAACCCAGTTCTCCATCAAGGTGGAGAAATAATAATTATGAGGGAATTTGATCCAAAATTTGCTTTAAAAGCAATAAATTCTCCAGATCTAGCCATAACACATTTATTTGCTGTTCCAGCACCTCTTCAATTTATGATGCAGCATCCAGAATTTAACGCTACTGATTTTAGCCGACTAACAAATGTTGGCGTCGGCGGCGCACCTTGCGCAGAAATTATAATTGAAACTTGGCAATCTAAGGGAATTGACGTAATTCAGGGCTGGGGCATGACAGAAACCAGCCCTGCTGGCATATTCTTAGCTGCTGAAGACTCCCTTAATAAGGTAGGTTCCGCTGGAAAATCTGTATTACATACCGAAATTAAGATTGTGAATAAAAATATGGCTTCTGTAGAGCCAAACCAGATAGGAGAACTTTTAATTAAAGGTCCAAATGTAACTCCTGGTTATTGGAAAAACGAAAAAGCGACCAGAGACGCCTTTGAACACGGCTGGCTTAAAACGGGAGACTTAGCTAAATTTGATGAGGATGGTTTTGTATTCATTGTGGATAGAGAAAAAGATATGTATATTTCTGGAGGCGAAAATGTTTATCCGGCTGAGGTTGAAAATGTACTTTATGAGCTTGAAGAAGTATCCGAGTTGGCTGTTATTGGGATTCCAGATAAAAAATGGGGAGAAACCGGCAAACTATTTGTGGTTTTGAAGGAAAACAAAGAACTTCCAAAAGAAAAAATAATACAGCATTGTCTCAATAACTTAGCCAAATTTAAAATACCCTCAGAAATAGCTTATGTCTCAGAGCTTCCTAGAAATGCAACTGGCAAAGTGTTAAAACGCACTCTAAAGGAAATTAGTAATAAAAATGTTTAATAGTTTAATTAATTTATTTTCAAGGCCACTAGATGAGATCAGACCGGCAACTCATGAAGCAGGAATATTAGCATTATCCGCACTTTTCATTAGGATAGCCAAGTTGGACGGCAATTTTGATAAAATTGAAAAAGAAAAAATTAAAGAGTTGGTAAAAAACAGATTTCAGCTCGGGGAAGAAAAGACAGAAAATGTGCTTGTTTTGGCAGCTAAGCTAGAAAGTCAATCAAACGATAATATTCAATTCACTAAGATAATAAAAGAAAGCGTAGCTTACGAAGATAGATTCAGTCTGCTCAAAGACTGTTGGTTACTGGTAATGGCTGACGGCACCAGATCGTACGAAGAGGACGGATTTATGAGATTATTTTGTAGTTTGCTTGGTCTTTCAGATAAAGATAATGCTATTGCGAGACAGTTAATATTGAAAAAGCAAGGAAATAGTTGAGCATCTAAAAATGACAAGTAAAGATCATACTCCTAAAATCATAAAAGCACATGGTCTTACAACAGAAGAGTATAGTAAAATTAAGCGAATATTGGATCGCATCCCAAATATCACTGAGTTAGGCATTTTTTCAGCGATGTGGAACGAGCATTGTTCCTATAAGTCTTCAAGAAAATGGCTTAAGGAACTTCCATCAGATGGGGATCGAGTGATTTGTGGCCCTGGCGAAAATGCTGGCATAATAGCTATTGATGAAAAACTTGCATTAGCATTTAAAATGGAAAGTCATAATCATCCCAGCTTTATCGAGCCATTCAATGGAGCAGCAACCGGAGTTGGGGGTATATTGAGGGACGTTTTTACAATGGGGGCAAGACCAATCGCTGTTATGAACTCTTTATCGATGGGATCAAGTAGTAAAAGTGAAACCAAAGAAACTCTTCGGGGAGTTGTTAAAGGTATTAGTCACTACGGGAACTCATTTGGCGTTCCGAATGTAGGTGGAGAGCTGAGGTTTCATTCAAGATATAATGGAAACTGCCTAGTTAACGCTTTTGCCGCAGGCCTTGTAGATAGAAATCAAATTTTTTATTCGAAAGCAACAGGAATAGGTTCTCCGATAGTCTATATGGGTGCTAAAACTGGTAGAGACGGAGTTGGAGGCGCTAGCATGGCATCAGAAAGCTTTGATTCTGATAACGAAAAAAACAAAACTAAGAGACCTTCTGTTCAAATTGGAGACCCCTTTTTAGAAAAAAAACTTATGGAAGCGTGTTTTGAGCTCATGAAGAGTGGTTGTGTAATAGCAATTCAAGATATGGGGGCTGCAGGATTAACATGTTCTTCAGTTGAAATGGGAGATAAGGGTAATCTTGGTATCTTTTTAGATTTAGACCACGTACCTCTAAGAGAGATACAGATGACCTCATATGAAATTATGCTGTCTGAAAGCCAAGAAAGAATGCTAGCAGTGATAAGACCTGGGCATGAAAATCAAGCGAAGCAAATTTTTAGCAAATGGGACCTCGATTTTGCTGTTATTGGAAATACAATACAAGAGGATAAGTTTTTGATTAAGTTTCAAAAAAAAATTGTTGCTGACCTACCGCTTAAGTGTTTAGCCGATCAAGCACCTCAGTACAATAGACCATGGAAGAAAACTTATACAAAGGAGGAACTTTACCCAAAGATACCAGATATAACCATGAAAGAAGCCATTCAGGCTCTACTATCTTCACCAAATCACTGTTCGAAACGGTGGGTTTGGGAACAGTATGATCATATGATACTTAACAAAACCCTAAAACGACCTAGTCTGGATGCTGGGGTTACAAAAATTGATGAAACAAATTATGGACTGGCATTTTCCTGTGATAGCAATCCATTATTATGCTCGATAAATCCCTTCGAAGGTGGGAAACAAGCTGTTGCTGAATGTTACAGGAACATAATATCATCAGGTGGAACCCCACTAGCTATTACAGATAATCTTAACTTTGGAAGTCCAGAAGACCCGGAGATAATGGGACAATTTGTTAACTGCATTAAAGGGATAAAAAAGGCCTGTATTGAATTAGATTTCCCTGTAGTTTCAGGAAATGTAAGCTTTTACAACCAAACAGATGGTAAATCCATTTTGCCAACTCCGACTATTGGAGGCGTAGGCCTTATAAAGGATATTTCAGAATATAGCTTGGGAAGGGTGTTTGAAGATGACCTTTATTACGTGGTTGGAGAGACCAATGAAGAAGCGACTGCTTTAGCTCTAATGGCTGAACTATCAAAAGTTCAAGTAAAGAACGTAAATATTAAGGTTAATCTAGAGGAAGAAAAGCGTAATGGACAATTTATTTTACACCTATTTTACAAAAAACTTATATCCAGTGCTCATGACGTATCTGATGGAGGAATAGCCTTGGCTTTGTGTGAATTGGCAATTGTAAATGGTTTAGGTTTTGAAGTAAGCGCTAGTTCCTTGCAGTACTTTTTTAATGAAACTCAAGCTCGGTATATCATCAGTGTTAACCCGTTAAAAGAGAAGCAGATGACCTCTTTTGCTAGCGAAAAGAACATTCCTTTGACAAAATTAGGAGTCGCCAGTGGATTAAACCTATGTTTTGGATCAGAAATTTTAGGTCTTGCTCATGTAAATGATCTTTACCAAAACGTAATAAGTAATATGATGGATAAAAAAAGTAGATTGCATTAACTTCAAAGACTAGGATTAGATTTAGATGGCTATTAGTGCCGAAAAATTAAAAGCACTCATTAAAAAAAAATTTCCTGAGGCTGATATCGAAGTAATTGATACTGCAGGAGATAGTAACCACTACTCCGCTATAATTACCGCTCAGGAGTTTAGAGGGAAATCTCGAGTAGAACAGCATAAATTGGTTTATAAAGCTTTAGAAGGAGCAATGGACGGAAATAACGGGGTTTTACATGCCCTTGCCTTGCAGACAAAAATTAAATAGGAGATTAAACATGGATGTTGTCGTTAAAACTAAAATAGAAACAATAATAAGTGAACACGACGTTGTTCTTTTTATGAAAGGCACATCAAATATGCCTCAATGTGGTTTCTCCAGCCGCGTGGCAGGTATCTTGAACTTTTTACAAGTTAATTTTAAGGATGTAAATGTTTTAGAAGATGATGAAATCCGACAAGGTATAAAAGATTTCTCTGATTGGCCTACTATTCCTCAGTTATATGTTAAAAATGCCTTTGTAGGCGGTTCAGATATAATCACTGAAATGACGATGTCAGGAGAGTTAGACCAGTTGTTTACAGAAAAGAATGTATCTTTTAGTCAAGATGCAGCAACAAAGATACGGGAAGAAAATTCCTAAAATAATTTTGGTTGATCCGTGTCGACTTTTTTTGTTGAGTTCTCATCATCAAGAAGTGCATCAGATTTGTTAATGCTCAAATCTGATACGGTCTCTAACTTACCCAACATTTTTTCAACGAATTTTTCAAGCTTTTGATAATCATTTTGCAAAGCATTTTTTTGCCGCTCTAATTCTTCATTCTTGTTTTTTATATTTGAGAAATCTTCTGACCTTTCCTGAAATATTTTTGAATCAGATTCAACATCCACTAAACGATCAGCTATCATAAGTGCAGAAAGCAATAGCATTTTTGCCTCTGGAAGCCGTCCTAATTGTGTTTGAATAGAATCAGCCTCTTCATTTATAAGTGCAGCAGCCCTTTTTACTTTCTCCTCTTCCTCAGTTTCACAAGCAACTGAAAATATGCGTCCACCAATTGATATCTCTAATTCAGTCATATTCTATCTCAAAAATCTCTTTCAATTTTTTGACTAGCTGATCTATTTGGTCTGCATCATCCTTTGCCGCACTTTCTAACTGTGCGATTTTAGTCAACAAATCATCAATATTATTATGATTTTCCTTAATAAGTTCTTTTTTTTTGTTAGGGCTTTCTGATATTTTCACAGGAGTTTTATTTGCGAACGCTAACTCTAGCTTTTCCAACGCAACCTCAAACCTTTTTTCTAATTTAACTAATTGGCTCATGGGATCAAAAAATATATCTTCAGTATAACTGCTCTTCTTGATTAAACATAACCTTTTTCAAAAATTCAAATATTACATTTACTATGCTAAAAATTTAAATATTATAGCGGAATTGATTGTTTGCAAAATTTTTTAAGATGGATATCGAAAATCTAAGACAAAGCTTTCCTGATCACTGGAGTAAAGCTACTGCTATCAGGATGCTATCTGTGGATGGAGTAGAAAAAGCTAATAGTGGCCACCCTGGAATGCCTATGGGGATGGCGGACGTTGTAACAGTTTTATTTGAAAAACATTTAAAGTTTCTTTCCTCCGAACCCAACTGGTTTGATAGAGACCGTTTCATATTGTCTGCAGGTCATGGTTCAATGCTCTTATATTCTGTTCTTTATTTGACTGGTTATCCAGACATTACTCTGCAAGATTTAAAAAACTTTAGGCAACTTAATTCAAAAACCGCTGGGCATCCTGAATACGGGCATGTGTCTGGCATAGAGACGACTACGGGTCCATTAGGCCAAGGGCTTGCAAACGCAGTCGGGTTTGCTATTGCTGAGGAATATATGGGCAATAGGTGGGGTATTAGTATTTGTGATCACTATACATATGTAATTGTAGGCGATGGGTGCCTAATGGAAGGAATAAGTCAAGAAGCAATATCGTTAGCAGGTAAACTTAAGCTGAAGAAACTCATTGTGATTTGGGATAATAATGAAATTACCATTGATGGGAAAGTAAGCCTATCTTGTAGCACTGACCAGATAGCGAGATTCAAGTCATCTGGATGGTCAACTTTTTCCTGTGATGCACACAATCCAGTCGAAATAGACCATGCAATAAGAGCAGCCAAGGAAGACGGCCATCCTTCTCTAATTGCAGCAAAGTCAATAATCGGTTACGGATCAAGAGCGAAGCAAGGAACGTCAAATGTGCATGGAGCACCATTAGGAAAAACTGAGATTGAGCAATTGAGAAATGACCTCAATTGGACCCATAAAGAGTTCGAAATACCCTCAAGTATAAAAGTCGCATGGGAAAAAATTGGAAACCAGAATAACCAAGAGTTTAAAAGTTGGTCCGATCGCTACCAATCATTGTCAGAAAAGGAAAAAGTTTTTTTTCAAAACGAGTTAAATCAGATATTTCCTTCAAAGTTAACTAAAGGCATAA
Organism: Alphaproteobacteria bacterium; assembly: GCA_003331935.1. GTDB lineage: Bacteria > Pseudomonadota > Alphaproteobacteria > Rhodobacterales > Rhodobacteraceae > CACIJG01. The sequence goes on from QOQE01000011.1 coordinate 17,003, forward strand.
GAACTTTTAAAAAATTTCATTCACAAGGATCTCAAAAAGCGATGGCAACAAGGAAATCGAGTGAACTGTGTCTCGAACTTATAAATGATTGCTTTAGCAATACAATTGGTGGCTCTGCGGACTTGACTGGATCAAATAATACGAAAACAAAAACGCTTCAGGTTTTTTCTGAAACTAATCGATCAGGCAGATACATCCATTATGGAATACGGGAACATGGAATGGCCGCAGTGATGAATGGGATGGCTCTGCATAGAGGTGTCATTCCTTATGGGGGTACATTTCTTACATTTTCTGATTATTGTCGAGGCGCCATTCGCTTGAGTGCTTTAATGGGTTTAGGCGTTATTTACGTCATGACCCATGATAGCATAGGTTTAGGAGAAGATGGGCCTACCCATCAACCTGTAGAACATTTAGCTTCTCTTCGGTCAATACCAAACTTAAATGTTTTTAGACCCTGTGATATTGTCGAAACTATTGAATGCTGGGAAATTGCATTAAAGACCAAGGATAAACCATCTATTATTTGTTTATCAAGACAGAATTTACCATTAATTAGAAAAGAAAAGGATTTAAAAAATTACTCTCAAAAGGGTGCCTATGTCGTTAAAGATTTTATTAACAAGAAAAAGGTTATTCTGATGGCAACTGGCTCTGAGGTTCAGATCGCGTTGAAAGCAAGTGAAGTGTTAGAAAATAAGGGAATTGGTACAAGAGTTGTTTCTTTTCCTTCATGGGAATTGTTTCAAGAACAAGAAGATAAATATAGAAAGAAAATCTTGCCCAGAGGTACTGTAAGGATAGCTGTAGAAGCAGGCGTAAATTTAGGCTGGGAAAAATGGCTCTATGAAAATGGCGGTAGCCAGACAAAAATATCTTTTGTTGGAATGATTGGCTTTGGAGCTTCTGCACCAGTGGAAGAAATTTTTGATTATTTCAAGATCAATGTTGACGAGATCTGTCAACAGGCTGAGTCAATGATAAAATAACAATTATCTTTGAGCTTTATGATAAAAAGAATTCAAGATGCTATTCCAAAAAAACGGACCATCATTTTGCGTCTTGACCTCAATATTCCTTTTTCGAATGGAAAAAGTGCCGATATATCAAGGATAAAAAAAGTAAAGAATACCGTGCTTTTTCTTGTTAAAAATTTAAATAAAGTCATAATTTTGTCGCATTTTGGAAGACCAGACGGAAAGGTAAATAAAGATCTTAGCTTAATAAATCTGATGGGATATCTACAAAAGGTACTAAATTTAAAAATAAAATTTCTACCTTCACTTGAAATAGAAATGCACAAAAAAAAAATTGATAGCGCTCCCTTCCCTTCAGTTTTCTTGCTAGAGAACGTACGCTTTTCGAAACTAGAAGAAAGTAACGATCCTACCTTCAGTCGTAAACTCGCTTCACTCGGTGATATTTATTGCAATGACGCTTTCTCAGTTTCACATAGAGCTCATGCTTCTACTCAAGGCATAACGAAATATCTCCCTAGCTTTGCTGGCTTTTTAATTCAAGATGAGCTCAAAGCATTATCGATGGCTCTAGAACATCCTGCAAAACCCGTTGCAGCTCTTATTGGAGGCTCAAAAATATCTACAAAAATTGATATTCTCAATAATTTAAGTGACAAGATAGATTATTTAATTATTGGTGGCGCAATGGCAAATACATTCCTTAAAGCTCAGGGATATGAAATTGGAGTGTCATTAATTGAACCGAAAATGATAAAGAATGCAGAGAAAATCATCAGTAGTTTAAAATCTAAAAAATGTGAGCTGGTATTACCTTTTGATATAGTATGTGCTCATGCTCTTGATGATATAGCGGACAGACGCACTTTCAGTGTTAACAATTGTCCTAAAGCAAGGATGATCTTAGATGTTGGACCTTTAACATGCAAAAAAATAATAAATGTTATTGATAAATCAAAGACCTTTATTTGGAATGGGCCAATGGGTGCATTTGAAATTCGGCCATTCGATCAAGGTACCAACATTATAGCTAAGTATGTAGCGAAAAGAACTATCGAGAAGAAATTGATATCGATAGCAGGTGGCGGAGACACTGTAAGCGCTCTTAAAGTATCAGGATCAGTTCCAAAATTCAGTTATGTTTCAACAGCGGGAGGCGCCTTTCTAGAATGGCTTGAGGGTAAATCACTTCCAGGAGTCGAATCACTTAAATTATAAAAAATGATTCCTTTTACGAATCATTTATGCAATGATTCGTTTGAGGAGCCTCAATTGTTCAAAACCTTTAAAATTTTAGAAATTACCTTGCTAACTGTATGTCTTATACTTTGTTTGTACTTTATAATTGCATCATTTAATGGCGAGTTCGGTGTTTCTGCAAAGTATCACCTGTTAGCTAAAGAAAAAGTTTTAGCTAATGAGTTAAACACTATAAATAAAGAGACAAAAATAATAAAAAACAGAATTAAACGGCTATCAAACACTTCCCTAGATCTTGAGCTTCTTGATCAGCAGGCAAGAATAATTTTAGGCATGATCGGTGAAGAAGAAGCAATAGTATTTTAAATTATATCTTGAAAACAATTAGTTTAAAGCTAAACTAATTGCATGAAAATACCAACAACATCAAAAAAAGAGCTGCTTGAGCTGTATAACAAAATGCTACTCATTAGGAGATTTGAAGAAAAAGCCGGGCAGCTCTACGGCATGGGACACATTGGGGGATTTTGTCATTTATACATAGGTCAAGAGGCCGTTGTTGTGGGAATAGAGTCAATAAAAAAAACCGGTGACCAAAATATTACCTCTTACAGAGACCATGGTCACATGCTTGCTTGTGGTATGGATCCCAAAATGGTTATGGCAGAACTAACAGGTCGTTCTACTGGCTACTCAAAGGGGAAAGGAGGCTCCATGCATATGTTCTCAAAAAGTGAAGGCTTTTATGGAGGTCATGGAATAGTGGGGGCACAAGTACCTATTGGGGCTGGAATAGCTTTTGCGAATAAATATAAAAATAATGGCAATGTATGCTTTACTTACTTTGGCGAAGGCGCCGCTAATCAAGGACAAGTTTATGAAACCTTTAATATGGCTTCGCTTTGGAGTCTTCCTGTAGTTTTCGTTATTGAAAATAACCAGTATGCCATGGGCACCTCAATTGTTCGAGCTTCGTCTACTGAAGAAATGTTTGCTAGAGGAGTGGCTTTCAATATTCCTGGTAAAGCCGTCAATGGCATGGATGTGCTTGAGGTATCAAAAGAGGCAAGCAATGCCGCAGAGCATTGCCGATCGGGTAAAGGACCCTTTATTCTTGAAATGAAAACATATAGATACAGAGGACACTCCATGTCCGATCCAGCAAAATATAGAACCAGAGAAGAAGTTCAAAAGATAAGAGAAGAAAAGGACCCTATAGATACCCTAAGATCTCTCTTGATCGAAAAGTATAAGATATCTGAAAAAGAATTCAAAACTATAGACGGTGAGATAAAGGCAATAGTAACGGAGTCCTCGGACTTCGCTTTAAACAGTCCAGAGCCAAATATTGAGGAACTTTGGACAGATATCTACGCCGATTGAATATTAGGAAATAATGATGAAGACCGAAATTTTAATGCCCTCTCTGTCACCTACCATGGAAGAAGGAAGTCTAGCTAAATGGTATGTAAGCCCTGGAGACAAGGTAAAACCGGGTGACATTATAGCTGATATTGAGACTGATAAGGCTCTTATGGAATATGAGAGTATTGAAGAAGGAACGATTCTTGATTTGCTCGTTGAAGAAGGTACTGAAAACATAAAGGTTAACTCCTTAATTGCAATCATTGAAACGGAAGGATCAGAAGGAATTGAACAAAAAAAAGATATTGATTTGAACCAAAATGAGCCTGCCCTTTTTGACAAAAGTGATCAAACTTCCCAAGTAAAAACGGAAGCTAACGTCATTTCCAGAGTTGATGATAAAGAAAAAAATCATCAAGAATTGAATGAAAATAGTTCTACAAAACAGTTAACAGTCCGAGAGGCAATTAATAGCGCCATTGCAGAGGAAATGAAGCTTGATGAGAATGTATTTCTGATGGGCGAAGAGGTCGGTGAGTATCAAGGCGCTTATAAAGTAAGCCAAGGTTTACTTGAAGAGTTTGGGTCTAATAGAGTAATTGACACTCCTATTACCGAACATGGCTTTACCGGGCTAGCTGTCGGAGCTGCCTTTTCAGGGATAAGACCGATAGTCGAGTTCATGACATTCAATTTTGCAATGCAAGCTTTAGATCAAATAGTTAACTCTGCCGCTAAAACAAATTACATGTCTGGAGGGCAAATTAATTGTCCTATTGTATTTAGAGGGCCAAATGGTGCAGCTGCAAGAGTGGCTGCTCAACATAGCCAAGACTTTGCATCATTGTATGCTTCCATTCCAGGTTTAAAGGTAATCCAACCATTTTCTGCAGAAGATACAAAGGGTCTTCTTAAGGCAGCAATCAGAGAAAATAACCCTGTTGTTTTTCTTGAAAATGAGATTTTGTATGGGAAGTCATTTCCTGTAAATATTAGCGATGACCAAGTTATTCCCATTGGAAAAGCGAAAACTGTTTCAATAGGAAAAGATGTTACGATAATAAGCTATGGGATTGGTATGCTGCACACTCTAGAAGCTAATATTAAGTTGAAGGAGCTTGGAATAAGCGCGGAGGTAATCGACTTACGAACAATAAGACCAATAGATTTCGAAACGATAATAGAGTCAGTAAAAAAGACAAACAGATGCGTAACAGTAGAGGAATCCTTTCCAGTTTGCTCGATCGGAAGCTACGTTGGATCACAGATTATGATTAAGGCTTTTGATTACTTAGATGCGCCGGTATTAAATTGTACGGGAAAAGATGTACCTATGCCTTATGCTGAAAACTTAGAGAAAGCAGCTTTAACAAGTCCTGATGAAATTATTTCTGCTGTAAAAAAAGTTCTTTACAAAAATTAAATTAAGTTGATGGATCGAATATTTATAACACCTTTAGCCAACAAAATAGCGTCTTTGAACTCTATAGATATTAATAAGGTTAAGGGTACTGGACCAAGAGGAAGAATAACAAAGATCGATATCGAAAAACATATCGCAACTTCCGCCTCTGCTAAAGAAATCCATCAGACAAATAAATCAGAGCCAGCGCTTGGTATGGATCATGAAGTGGTTGAGATACCAAAAATAAGAAGGATAATCGCAGAAAAACTCACCGTTTCGAAGTCGTCAATACCCCATTTTTACTTAAGGCGAAAAGCTAAGGTAGACCAACTGATTGACATAAGAAGTAGGGCTAATGGAGCAATCGGAGTAAAGGAAAAAATATCCATAAACGACTTTTTTATCAAAGCGTGTGGCTGTGCTTTAACTGACTATCCTGATTGCAATATGATTTGGCAGGATCAACATATGTTAAAGTTTAAAGAAGTGGGAATTGGTGTAGCTATATCTACTGAGTCAGGGCTCTACACTCCAACTCTAAAAAATATTGATAAGAAGTCTGTAAGCCAAATTTCTTTAGAAATGAAGGGACTTATCGAGAAAGCGAAGAATAAACAACTACGAAACAGTGATTTTGCAGATTGTGCTCATGCTATATCGAACCTAGGAATGTTTGCTGTTGAAAACTTCGATGCGATTATTAATCCACCAAATTCGTCTATATTGGCTGTTGGTGCAATTAAAGAAGAAGTCATCAGTGAGAATGAGGTTATGTCCTCATGCAAAAAAGTATCCTTAACCTTGTCAGTAGATCACAGAACTATTGATGGGGAGCTTGGAGCAAAGTTTCTCGATAGAATAGTGTTCTACTTACAAAATCCTACTGTACTTTTGATAAGGTAGAATAATTACTACTTAACAGTTGGTCCATTGTTTTTGAGGGCTCTGGGCAACCGGAACTTCCAACCTCTTTTGCTGGCACCCCAGCCACTGTCTTAAAGGAGGGAACTGATTTCAACACCAATGAACCGGCAGCAACTCTTGAACACTCCCCTACTGATATATTCCCTAAAATTTTTGCACCAGCTCCAATCAAAACATTGTTTCCTATCTTAGGGTGTCTGTCACCACGAATCTTGCCAGTACCACCTAGCGTAACTGCATGCAAAATGGAAACATTATCACCAATTTTAGCGGTTTCTCCAATTACTAGATTATGTGCGTGATCAAACATAATACCTTTACCTATGGTAGCTCCAGGATGGATATCAATGCTAAAAACTTCAGATACCCGCATTTGTAAATACAAAGAAAGATCTATATCACCGTTATTATACAGAACATTTCCTATCCTGTGTGCCTGTAGAGCAATGAAACCTTTATAAAAAAGAAAGGGTTGATAAAACCAATGGCAAGCAGGGTCTCTTTCATAAAATGCAACCAAGTCATCTATCGCATAATCACAAAGATGTGGATAATTAGACATTTGCTTATCAAGAATTGAAATAAAATAATCTAAATCAAAATCAGAGTTACAAATCTTTACCGCTAGGTTATATGACAACGCATTACCAAAACTGCTGTGATTCAAAATATTTTTTTCGAAATAACCTTTCATATAATTAGATTTTTTTAGGGACACATCTGCTTCTTTACAAATTGTTTCCCAAATTTTCTTTACTTTGATATTGTCTTGTCTCAAAAACATAGCCTCCAATGTTTATTTTATATAAATGAAGTATTTTATAACATTTTAATTTTTTTCCTTTAATTTTCTATATTCTCTTACAAATTGATTATGCTGTCGCAAGTTTTGCGAAAAATTATGTCCTCCCTTTCCATCTGCAACAAAAAACAAAAATTCTGTCTCAGTTGGATTAGCAACTGCATAAATTGACGATTTGCTCGGATTACAAATAGGCTTTGGTGGAAGACCAGATATTCTATAAGTATTAAAAGGTGAATTTATTTTAAGATCTCTTCTTGTAAGCTCCCTGTCTAGAGACCCCTCGCCCCCTGTTAAACTATAAACAACCGTTGGATCGGACTGAAGTCTCATTTTTTTTTTCAAGCGATTTAAAAACACGGAAGCTACTTTTTTTTTATCTTGTTCATTTCCAGCTTCTTTTTCCACAATTGACGCCAAAACTAGAAGTTCCAAAGTATTTTTCAAAGGTAAATCAGGTGCTCTTGTGTTCCACGCACTATCCACAATTTTTTTTTGTTCATCCTTCATTTTCATTAAAAGATCTGCTTTTTCAGTTGTTATATCAAAACTATAAGTATTAGGAGCAAGTATACCTTCGTCAGTATAACTTATGAAATCTCCCTTAATATTTGGATTACTATTTATTAGCGCTATAACTGAAGCTGTGCTTAAACCTTCTGGGATTGTTATTGTGTACTGGACTGAAACGCCTGACACTATTTTTTCTACTATCTCTTCAATTGAAGAGGTTTTTGGGATCATGTATTCACCAAACTTAATTTTATTATGAAATCCTTTAAGCCGTAGAACCAACATAAAAGTCATACGATTTTCAATTAAATTTAAATCTCTTAAATTACTGGCTATATTAGAAACACTCTGACCTTTATTTATAATCAACAGTTTGTCATCATTGCTTGGTCCAGGTTTAACATAGAAAGACTCTAGTCCGCTAATAGTGATAAAAACTAATGTCAAGCAAGCGATAAAGAAGTAAAATATGTTAGAAACTAAAGTAGACATTACTCTGTTTTACAAAAATTTTAATTAAGTCTTCCCACTATCAAAGACGCGTTAGTGCCGCCAAAACCAAAAGAGTTTGACAAAGCCTTTTTAACTTTTCTTTCCTTGGCATTATTTGGCACCAAATCGATTTTTGTATGAACCTCTGGTTCCTCAAGATTTATTGTTGGTGGAACGATTTGATCTCGAATTGCTAACATAGAAAAAATTGCTTCCACTGAACCTGCAGCTCCTAATAAATGACCGATTGATGACTTCGTAGAAGACATCGATATATTGCTCGAATGAGCCTTTGCCAAAGACTCAACTGCTCCAAGTTCAATAGTGTCCGCCATAGTAGACGTACCATGCGCATTGATATAATCTATTTCAGATATATCAGATTGACTATTTATTAGTGCTGCATTCATCGACCTTTTACCACCATCTCCATCTGGTGGGGGTGCTGTAATGTGGTGAGCATCACCTGTAAGACCATACCCCAGCACTTCGCAATATATTTTAGCATCCCGCTTCTTCGCATGCTCTAGTTCTTCAAGCACGACAATTCCTGCACCTTCACCCATCACAAAACCATCTCTGTCTTTATCATAGGGTCTGCTTGCTATACTGGGCGTGTTAGAAAATTTAGTTGATAAGGCCTTACATGCATTAAAGCCAGCAATCCCCAATTCAGTAATAGGACTTTCAGCGCCACCAGCTACCATTACGTCAGCCTCACCAGATTTAATAAACCTGGCTGCATCACCGATAGCATGGGCACCAGTGGAACAAGCTGTAACTACCGAGTGATTTGGCCCTTTAAACCCGTACCTAATTGAGACCTGACCAGAAATCAAATTTATCAAAGCACCAGGTATAAAGAATGGTGAAACTCTTTTGGGTCCTTTTTCTTTAATTAAGTTAGCGGTTTCACCAATAGATTGAAGACCACCTATTCCAGACCCTATCATTACACCGGTTCTAAGCAGGTCTTGTTCCCTATCTGGCATCCAGCCTGCGTCTCTCACGGCTTGATCTGCTGCACAAACTCCATAAAGTATGAAATCGTCGACCTTCCGTCTATCCTTTGGTGACATCCATTCATCAGCATTAAATTCACCTACGCCATCATTGCCAAACGGAATTTCACAAGCATAACTGGTAGCGTAATCAGACGCATCAAATTTTGTAATATTTGCTCCTGAAGAATGTCCCTGCAAGAGCCTATCCCAAACGAACTCCACTCCACAGCCCAAAGGTGTAAGCAATCCCATTCCAGTGACTACAACGCGTCTCATTCTATTTACAAAGCTTTTGAGCCTCTAAATGACCCACATTAAGAGCTTTCTTCTATAAACTTAACCGCATCACCAACAGTCTGAATTGTTTCAGCCGCGTCGTCGGGGATTTCAATTCCAAACTCTTCTTCAAAAGCCATTACTAACTCTACAGTGTCAAGGCTATCGGCTCCTAGATCATCTATAAAAGATGAAGTATCCGATATGGAACTTTCTTCTACACTTAAATGCTCTACAACTATTTTTTTCACTCTATCTACAACGTCACTCATATGAACCTCCTCATCATCTTACACATTTCTGGCTTGCAGTGTGTGGCGTACATGTCAAAATTCCACAATTTTTTTCTTTTATACATAATTACTTAAACAAGCAATACTTATCTAAAAAAAATTATAGTAGTGCTGAAATACTTTTTATCCTAAGAACATACCTCCATTAACATGTATATTTTGGCCTGTAATATAACTTGATTCATTAGATGCTAGGAATAGCGCCAAGGATGATATGTCGTCACCAACACCCATCCTACCCATAGGGATTTTTTCAATTATTTTAGACCTTTGGTCATCATTCAACTTAGCCGTCATCGCCGTATCGATAAAACCTGGAGAAATACAGTTTACCGTTACTCCCCTTGTTGCCACTTCCAGTGCCAATGATTTAGTAAGCCCATTCAATGCACCCTTAGAGGCGACATAGTTGCTTTGACCAGGATTTCCAGTTGACGCAACCACTGAAGAAATATTAACTATTCTTCCCCACTTGTTCTTTATCATTCCTCGAATGAACTTTCTAATTATAGCCATTGATGCATCAAGATTAATTGCAAAAACTTTGTCCCACACACTGTCAGACATCCTCATGAATAGGGAATCTTGAGTGATCCCTGCATTATTAATCACAACACTAATACCACCAAACTCCTCTATTATAGAATCACAAAAATTATTGACATTTTCTCTTTGGCTCAAATCAACAGTAAAAAACCTAATATTGTCTCTAGAGGGGAGCTCTTCTCGCAAACTAGATATTTTTTCGTCAGAAGATCCAAGAAGAAAAAGATTAGCCTTTGTTGAAGAGAACGCCTTAGAAAGGCTTGTTCCAATTCCACCAGATGCGCCGGTAATAAGAATGTTTATGTTATCAAAATTATTCATTTAAAATCTCCAAAGCTTCATCGATCTGCCGGGGTAGACCAATGGAAAAAATATTTGACTGAGGAATAGTTCTTTTTACAGTACCTGCCAACACCTTACCTGGACCTATTTCAAAAAATGTACAAATATCGAACCTGTCAACCATCTTGATTAAGCTCTCTCTCCATCTAACTGTTGCACAGATTTGCTGGACTAACCTGTCTACCAGCCCATCTGTAGAATTTAAAACATTCAAATCCACATTTTGAATTATCGGAACCGTAGGATTAGAAAGCCTCACTTTCTTTAACTCTGCTTCCATTGTCGAAGCGGCGGGCTTCATTAGAGGAGAATGAAAAGGAGCAGATACAGGTAAATCAATGATTCGCTTGGGTTTTTTTTGTTTCAAAAATTCAATAAACTTTTGCACCTCTTGCTTTTGGCCAGAGATAACTACTTGAGAAGGATCGTTATCATTTGCAACTTGGATCAACTCGTTATTACATTTACTCATAGATATTAAGTCATTTACAGTTTCACAAGTCATACCGATAACAGCAACCATTGACCCCAGACCCTCAGGAACTGCTCTTTGCATTGCAAGCCCCCTTTTTTTAAGGATTAGAGCTGTATCCCTCAAAGAAATGACACCAGATGCGCATAATGCACTATATTCACCAAGCGAGTGCCCCGCAAAAAGATCAATTGATTTAATCTCCAAGCCCATGGCAGACATAACTTTAAATGCCGCAATTGATACTGCCATAATTGCGGGTTGAGCATTCTTGGTAAGAGTAAGCTCTTTTATATCTCCCTGAAACATCAACGATGACAAATTTTCTCCAAGAGCATCGTCTACTTCAGAAAACACATCTCTAGCCGCTTCAAACTGATTTGCCAGCTCTTGACCCATACCTACAAACTGGGAACCTTGGCCTGGAAACAAAAAAGCTTTTTTCATATTACTTTACTTTCGATCGGCATTTTAAGTTGAACTTCTGGCTAATATTTACACCAAAAAAATCATTTAAACAATGCAACTGTGCACTTGCTTTTTTAATTTTGCTGTATATAACGATTTTTATTAATAATTTTTTAGGACGTTGAATGCCCAACTACGAACATGTATTTATCTGCAGGCAAGACTTGACCTCTGCACAGGCAGAAACTATAGCAGAAGAATTTAAAGGTACCCTTATCGATAATGGAGGAAAAGTTTTCGGAACCGAATATTGGGGATTGAGATCGATAGCGTATAGGATGAACAAAAATAGAAAGGGTCATTACTTTATGTTTAAATCAGAAAGTAATTCAAAAGCAGTAGCTGAGATGGAACGATTAATGAATATTCACGAAGATATAATGAGATTTTTAACAATTAAAGTAAAAGAGCACGCTGACGGAGACTCGATTATGATGAATAACAAGTCCAAAGACGATGAGGAAAGGGTATAATTGAGTATGGAAAGAAGACAAAATGACCGAAGAGGTTCATCGAATAATAACAATAAACACTATTTCAGACGCCAGAAGACCTGTCCGTTCTCTGAAAAAGGAGCACCACCTATAGACTATAAGGATGTAAGGACACTTCAAAAATTTATATCTGAGAGGGGAAAAATGATACCTTCTAGAATTACCGCGGTTTCAACAAAAAAACAACGAGAGTTAGCCATAGCGATTAAGCGAGCTAGGTTTCTTGGCTTATTACCTTATGCTGTAAAATAGAGTTTGATAATGGAAATTATATTATTACAGAAGATTAGCAAGTTAGGGAATATGGGTGATACCGTGCGAGTTAAGCAGGGATTTGGTAGAAACTTTCTCATACCGACCGGCAAGGCTTTGAGGGCGACAAAAGAAAACAAAGCATTCTTTGAAGAAACAAAAGCAAAACTGCTAGAAGAAAATAAAGAAGCAATCGAAAAAGCAGAAAAATTTCGGACGGAAGTAGAGAGCCTAAAGCTAGCGGTTGTAAGATCAGCTTCTGACACCGGTATACTTTATGGATCGGTCACAACAAGGGATATATCCAATCTCATTAGTGCTGAGGGCGTTACGGTTAGCAGAAAAGACATTGCTCTGGAACAACCTATAAAAGAATTAGGGATATACGATGTAAATATTATTTTTCACCCTGAAGTCGAAAGCAAAATCAAGTTGAGGGTCGTTAGAAGCTTAGGCGATAACACATTTGAGACTGAAGAAAATAGCATCACAAGTAAAAACTCTGATGAAATTAACGAAAGTCTTCTTGAAGACGGCGTTTCATTTAAAACAGAGGAAGTTAATTCAGAAGAAGAGGCGCCACAGACCCTTCCAGAAAATGAATTAACGGAGCAGAGGGATGGTGAGTAAGGCCCCGTTACTAAGCGTAGTATCACAAAAGTAAAAGCCTAAAAAATTACAGTCTTTGGCCACAATTAACATGATGAAGAAAATTTCAATTAGTGTATAATGTCAGTGGTAGGTTCATGGATAACGTCAAATTTGATCAATCAGTAGATGAAGAAAAATCTTCAACTTTCAATATCGAAGCAGAGCAAGCTCTTCTAGGCTTGTTATTAGTAAATAATGAGGTTTTAGGAGAAATTGAGACGGTAATTGGCGAAGACCATTTTTACGATGGTTTGAACAGAAAAATATTCAGCCATATTGCATCAAGAACGAAAAAAGGGCTAGTTGTTTCCCCCATAACTCTTAAACCATATTTAGACTCAGATGAAGATTTTAAGAATATTGACGTGCCCTCATTACTTACTGAGTTGTCGGCTATGGCTATCAGTGCATATGCTGCGAAAGATTACGCAAATGCTTTATTTGATCTGGCAGTTAGGAGGAAATTGGTTGATATCGGCAACGAAATAATCGTCGATGCAAGGAAAATAACCGAAGACAACGGGCCAACCCAACTCATAATAAAGGCTGAGCAATCTCTTTATGATGTAGCATCAACTGGCACTCAATCAAAAACTTTTGAACCTCTTGTAAAGGCAGCAACTGAGGCGATTGAGTTAGCCAATAGAGCTTTTGAGTCAGATATACAAGGTGTGTCAGGAATACCTTCTGGATTTATTGACATTGATAAAAAATTAGGTGGATTACAGAATTCCGATTTGATAATTCTTGCAGGCCGTCCTTCTATGGGTAAAACTGCTTTAGCAACAAATATTGCCTATAATGCTTCGATAGCAAACTATAAGAAATATGGCACAGCCTCTAGCGTTGGGTTCTTTTCGCTTGAAATGTCTTCAGCACAGCTCGCCACAAGAATACTTTCGGATGTAAGCAAGATTCCCTCAGAACAGATTAGAAGAGGTGAGTTGTCTGAAAATGAGTTCAATCAATTTGTAGATGCCGCTCGATCTCTTGATCAAAGTAAGTTTTTTATTGATGATACTCCTGCGCTTTTAATATCGAGTATTGCATCCAAGGCCAGAAGATTAAAGAGGACGCATGGCCTAGATTTTTTAATTATAGATTACCTTCAACTAATACGAGCTTCTTCAAACAAGGAAAATAGAGTTAATGAAATTGCCGAAATTACGCAAGGGCTCAAAGCAATTGCAAAAGAGTTAAATATACCTGTATTAGCCCTATCCCAACTTTCTCGTCAGGTTGAGAACCGAGAAGATAAAAGACCACAACTTGCTGATTTAAGAGAGAGTGGCTCTATTGAACAAGATGCAGATGTCGTTTTATTTATATTCCGGGAAGAATATTATAAAGAAAGAGAGAAACCAGGTGACCAAGATCTGGACGCCCTAATAAAGTGGCAAGAACAAATGGAGCAAATTCATGGTAAAGCTGAGTTGATCATTGGAAAACAACGTCACGGGCCAGTTGGCACGGTTGATTTAGCATTTGATGGACGCTTTACAAGATTTGGTAATTTGGCAAAAAGCCATCAAGTCAAAGCTTGACCTTTAGGGTAATAATTGTCTCCTGAACTGCATATCAATCTTGCTAATTTACGGAGTAACGTCCGATTTTATAAAGAAATGATAAAAAGCAATGTAGAAATATCTGCTGTTGTGAAGTCAAATGCTTATGGGTTAGGCATAACTAAATTAGTTCCTGCGTTAGAAAAATATGGTATAAAAATTTTTTTTACAGCAACTCTCGCCGAAGCAATAAAAGTAAGAAAATGTTCACCACACTCTGAAATATTTACTTTAAATGGTTTTGATTTTCAGAATTCTGACCTTTACTTAGAATTTGATATAACTCCGGTAGTAAACAACCTGCTAGAAGCAAAAAAGTTTACTGAAATTTTTGATCAATCTCATAAAACGGCTCTTCAAATAAATACCGGGATGAACCGCCTAGGATTTAACGAGAAAACTCTTGTTGACCATTTCGATATAATAAACTCACTTCCTTTAACACTAATTTTGTCACATCTAGCTTGTGCTGATGATGTACCTAATAAAGAAAACAAAATGCAGAGAGATTTATTTTCAAGATTATGCAAAAATTTACCAAACACCCGAAAAAGTTTATCAGCAAGTCATGGAACTTTATTGGGAAGTGAGTATCACTTCGACATGGTAAGACCAGGAATTGGTCTATACGGGGGCCTTAAGACTAATGGGCTGAAGCAAGTTATTCAAATAAAAGTTCCAGTGCTACAAGACTTTGTTATCGATAAAGACATGCAAGTTGGATACAACTTTACCTATAAAGCCAAGAAAACTATGAAAGTAGCTACGCTTGCGATGGGCTATGCAGACGGATTGCCGAGAATACTTAGTAACAGAGGGAAATTATTTTCTGGCAATAAGTCATGCCCCATACTAGGAAGAGTTTCCATGGATCTCGTGACTGTAGATATTTCGAGTTTACCTGATACGCCTAACCATCTCACTGTTTTTTCACCTGAATATCATGTGGATAATTTTGCAAAAGACTGCCGAACAATAAGTCACGAAGTGCTGGTGAATTTAGGAGAAAGAATAAAGAGGATTTACTCTGAATAGGAAAAAGTATGAAAATTGTATTTTATGTTGCGTACATTGGTAAATTATTTCTAATCTTCTTAACAAAACTGGGTCGATTTACCAGGTTTACATGGAGAATTATATCGCAGGGATACCATGGTCCTTTCTATACCAAAATTTTTTTAAATCATTTAATAAACATTGGATTTTTGTCTTTACCAGTTGTCGGATTAACCACTATTTTCACGGGTGCCGCTTTAGCTCTTCAAATTTATTCTGGAGGAACACGGTTCAATGCTGAAAGTGTAGTTCCTTCTATAGTGGCTATTGGTATTTGTAGAGAGCTTGGGCCTGTATTGTGTGGTTTAATTATGGCAGGTCGCGTTGCCTCCTCAATATCTGCTGAAATAGGGACAATGAAAGTAACTGAACAAATAGATGCACTCTACACATTAAATGCAAACCCCTACAATTTCCTAATTATACCAAGGGTTTTAGCTTGTTTTATTTCCTTACCGCTACTAACCCTAATCGGTGATATCCTTGGTATTTTAGGTGGGTTCTTAGTGGGTGTCAGCACGCTTGATTTTAATCCTACAAATTACTTGTTAAATACGGTGAAGTTTCTAGAGATAGCAGACATTAATTCTGGTTTAATAAAGGCTGCCATCTTCGGCCTAATTATCGGTGTTTTAGGCACGTTTCACGGGCTTCACACTGAAGTTGGCGCTAAAGGTGTAGGGAAAGCGACAATTAACTCCGTAGTATGGTCATCAATCTCTGTGCTCGCCGCAAACTATATTTTAACAGAAGCATTATTTTACAAATGATTAAAAAAACAAAAATTGAAGTGAAAAACCTTAATAAGACGATAGGCGATAAACAGATATTAAGTAATATATCCTTTAAATTGAGACCGGAAGAGCATCTTGTCATTATAGGTAGTTCAGGCGCAGGAAAGTCCATGTTAATAAAATGCTTGTTAGGCCTAGAAGACTTAAGCTCTGGTTCCATATTTTTTGAGAATAATCTGGTTAGTGGAAATGAAGATAAGCGAAGGCTTTTAAACAAATTGGGAGTTTGTTTCCAGAGCAATGCTTTGTTCGATAGTTATAAGACTTGGGAAAATATTGCTTTTAAGACTTTATATAATGAAAGGTCACCAAATATTTCAAAGCTAAAGAAACTAGCGATAGAGAGGCTTGAAGAGGTTGGATTACCAAGAAATATTGCTGAACACTATCCGTCTGAGTTATCCGGCGGAATGCAAAAAAGAGTTGGTATAGCTAGATCAATATTCTCAGAACCAGATGTTTTAATTTTTGATGAGCCTACTACTGGGCTTGACCCAATAATGTCAAAAAAAATAATCTCCTTAATTGGAAAAATAATTGAAAACTCAAAAAAAACAGCAATTACTATCACTCATGATATTAACTTAGCTATGCTCCTTGCCTCCAAAATCATTCTATTAGATTCTGGTAAAATTGAATGGACCGGGAGCCCAACAAAGGCGTTATTATCCAAAAACAAATTGTTAAAAGTATTTTTAAATGGTTAATTTATTTCAAAGATTGTCAAACAAATTCCATAATGTAGGAAAGTGAGATTATGGAAACCTTTTCTTCTTTTGATGTAATTTCTGCTGGATTGATACTGTTTTCAGGGCTTTTTGCATATTTTAGGGGCCTTATAAAAGAAGTTTTATTGATCTTAAACTGGATCCTGGCAATCATAGTAAGTTATCTTATTTCACCTCTGATTTTTACAACGATCTCCGAAATAGATTTCATTATGAATATCTTAGGTGATAGCTGTGAATTGATGATGATACTCTCATTTATAGTGGGATTTACATTAGCACTCATCACTATATCCTTCATTACATACAGAATTTCATATTTCATAGAAACCTCAGTCTTCAGTGAGATAAATAAAATCTTTGGACTTCTTTTTGGATTTCTGAGAGGAGGTTTAATAATAATTATCTTTCTTATTATCTACAACCAATTACTTCAAGATATGGATTCATGGCGCTTTATAGGACTTTCAAAATCTAACGAAATAACTTTATTGGTACAAGACAATATACGAACACAGTATCCAAAAAATATTCCAGACTGGTTGATTAAAAATTATGATAACCTGCTAACAAGTTGTGTTAAAAAGTGACGAAAAATAAGCAAAATTCTCATGGACTTATTGGATTGAAAGTTCTTATAACTGGAGCAACCAGCGGTCTAGGATATAGCACGTCAATTGCTTTGGCCAAAGAGGGCGCTGAGATTATTGCTATTGGTAGAGATAAGAGACGGTTAGAAGATTTATCCGATACCATAGAGCAGACAATTGGGTCCGTAACTCTGGTTTGTTTAGATCTGGCAAATCAAGGAACAATCGAGGAGTTATCACAAAAAATATCAGAAAAATTTGGAAAACTTAATATCATCATTCATTGTGCTATGCCTTCCCTCCAAATGACACCCCTAAGTCAAGTGACCTTGAAAGAAATAGAGGTAAATTTACTTTCTCCGATAATGATTTGCTTCAGATTGATATCCTGTTTTCACAGCGTATTATGTAGAAATCCAAAGGGATTGTTTATCTATATCTCCGATGCTCGAATGAAAAAGTTTAATGGGCCCTACAATTCAGCAAAAAAAGCATGTGATCAGCTATTATTAGCGTATCAAAAAGAAAATAAGCGACTAGGGGTAAATGTTGTCATTCAATATCCAGAACCTATGGGAACCAAGTTAAGAAGGAAAATTTTTCCCGGTGAGAAAACTATTGCAGCTGATGTAGTTCATAAAGAAGCACAAAAGATAATAGAAAAGATCTTAATGCTTACTGGCCGTGAAAGGATTATCACCTGATTTAAATATTATTCTTATCGGGGTTCCAAGAAGTTCGAAATCCTCTCTGAAAGAGTTTTCAAGATACCGTTTGTAAGATTTTGAGACAATACCATTGTGTGAAGTGAATATTTTGATAGTTGGGGGTCTAGAATTTGATTGAACAATGTATTTTAACTTAATTCTTCTTTTTTCGCTGTTCGTTGGTGGTGCATGTTTCTCCAGTTTTTCTTTTAACCATGCGTTAAGATTAGAAGTAGACTGTTTAAAATTCCAATTTAAATAACTTTTCATTATATTTTCTCGAAGGTTATTAAGACCATCGCTTTTTATGGCTGAAATATAGGTAATATATGCTCCTTTAAACTGAGGCAGAGATTTTTGAATGCTGTTCTTAAGTTTTTGATCGACAACCTTTCTATCCAAAATTTTGTCACTTTTATTAACAGCAAAAACTATAGCTCTCCCTTCTCGCTCACACAGAGCTGCTAGTTTTTGGTCTTGAGCGTTAAATAATTCATCAGGTTCTAGAACTAATATTACAATCTGAGCAAACTTGATGGCTCTCAAAGTTTCTTTGACTGACTCTTTTTCTAAAAAATTATCAATTTTACGCTTTTTTCTAGCGCCTGCTGTATCGTAGATCTTAAATAAATCACTATCCCAGTTAAAAAAGACAAAGTTGCTATCTCTAGTTAATCCGGCTTCAGGACCAGTAACAAATCTTTTCTGATTTATAATTGAGTTTACAAGCGTAGACTTTCCTACATTTGGCCGACCAACTATCGCAATATTTATAGGTTTTTTCTCATTCTCTAAATCGTCCTCCTTAATAAAATTAAGCTCATTTTCTTGGCAAATCTCTAAAAGTGCGTTTATCACATTTTCAATTCCTATCTTATGTTCACTAGAAACATAAAAAATTTTGGCTAGCCCAAAAAAATTCTTATCTTCTTCTAAAATTTTCTGTTCGACTCTTTTTGTCTCAACCTTATTTACTACTACAACGGTTAACTTATTCAATTTTCTACATATTTGAAATATTTCCTTATCTTCAATGGTAACTCCCTCTCTGCCGTCTATAACAAACAAAATTATATCTAACTGTTTAATTAGATCGAGAGTGTGTCCGTTAATCATTTTATCTTGTGCTGTAATAAGCGATGATTTCAAACCTGCCGTATCTACTAACTGAATTTGGAAATTTCTTAAGTCTAATAACTCTTCCTTATAATCGCGTGTGACCCCTGCAAAATCGCCCACAATGGCCCTAGCGCGTCCCAGCAAACAATTGAAAAAAGTGGATTTCCCAACATTAGGACGACCAACTATACCTGCCCTTGCTAACAAGAATTTCTCCTTATCAATTAGTTAAGTATATTCAACTTACCATCTTCGGAGACGAACATAAGCTTTTTGTTTGCGACTACTGGAGGGGACGAAATTTTACTACCGATTTTCTCTCTATTCAGCAACGTTCCATCTTCTGCTGAAAACCAATAAGCATTTTTATCCGTAGCAATAACTAGTAACTTATTTTGAAGTAACAAAGGGCCATGGTATTTAACCCAACTTTTACCAGGGAAACTTTGCAAGAATACTATTTTTCCATTCTTCGGATTAATTCTTCCTATCGAAGAATCGTTGGAAGAATAATAAGCCGCATTACCCGACACAATAAGACGGCCTGAACTCTGGATGTTATTTCGCCAAAGAACCCTTCCATTTGTCTTAGAAGCGAAGGTTTCTCCGAAGGCACCTACCGCAAATATAGTTGAACCAAAAACCGTGGGATCGCTCGCAAAATCACCTAAAGAAGCAGAAGCCGAACCAACATCAGAATTCTCTAAATTAACTTCCCATGATTGAATGCCATTCACTGCGTTGAGTGCTACTAAAGATCCTCCACTGAACGGGAAAAGTACTTTATTCCCTGAGCTGGCAGGTGATACTGTTGCAAATACTTTTGTGTTTTTCTGAGGCCCCTTTTTTGTCCACCTTAGTTTCCCTTTAAGATCAAGAGATATTGCAATGTCATCTCCTGTCACTCCAAATATATATCCCTTATGAAATATCGGGGCTGATCTAAATGGTCTTTTGAAGTCGTATCTCCAAATTACTCTCCTTTTTGGTACGCTGATGAGTAAGAGCTCACCTAATGATGAAGTAACCGCCAGCTTATCTTTATAAATAGCTAGCCCCCCATATATATTATTTTTAGCACCAATTGCCTCAGGAAGAATACTTAGTTCCCACAGGAATTGCCCCTTATCATTGTAAACGACGATGTACCCATTGGGTGTCATTATAAAAATCTGATTATTTTTCACAATTGGCTCAGAATATGAACCTTTCGGACCCACTTTTGTTTTAAAATGAGAGCTAAATTTACCATCTGCGGAGAACGCTATATTACCTAAACTGTGGGTTGAACCACTACCTCCATGCGTCCAAGAGCTAATATTTCTTGGTTTACCAAGAGCCAACTTGTGGTTTTTTTTATTTGTTTCAAACAGCTTTTGTTCTGTTAAAACAGGCTGCCTAAGGCCCTCTAGCCTCTCATCATTTGAACAACTTTGAGAAAATAGAGCAGATACTACTAGCAATAGCTTAAGTAAAGCAATTCTAATATTTACAGGTTCAATTAAGCTCGTAAATACTTTCAACATCTTTTATCCTAGTTACCTGTTCGGGAGTTATTCCCTGGTCCGATAATATGAGATCCACTTGTGACTTTATATTTTCAAGGTCATTAATTTTGACGTATAAGTATAGCTTCTGCTCTAATGCCAATAACTTCAAGGGACTATCTGGAGCTGAAAGTTCATCAAGAATTTTTATCTTTTTTACATCACCGAGGCTTTTTGCTGGATCCATCAAATACAACTGAAACTTTGAATAATGGTTGAAAAACTTGTTTTCTCCGTATTTACTAATGATGTGATTGTAAGCAGCTGAAGCACTTTTCATGTCACCTTTTTCTTCAAAATATTTTGCTTCATTTAACTTAATTAACACAGACGTAAACTTGTTATCTATTTTTTCAGTAACAGTTTGGCCATTTTCTTTTAAACTTTCTATTGCGGAAATCAAAAATTCGCCATTTTTCTGTGCTCTTGATTTCTTATCAAACTTATAATACTCATACCCTCCAACTGCCCCAACTAATAGCACTATTAGTGCAAATAAAGGCCATTTGAACTTATTAAGCGCTTTGAATAATCTATCTCTTTTTACTTCTTCGCTTACTTCTTTAATAAAACTCTCTGATTCAACCATTTAAATATGTCCCGTTAATCTCTACCTTGGTATCTTTTCTGCTTGTCCCACATTTCTTTATATAGGCCATTCTCCCGCATTAACCTATCATGATTTCCTTCTTGTACCAGTTGACCATTATCTATCACTACAATATTGTCAGCACTTGATATGGAAGATAACCTATGAGATATAATAATTAAAGTCTTACTTCTTCTTTTTTTAAGTAGATTTTCAATAATTCTTTTTTCTGATTTTGGGTCCAATGAGCTAGTAGCTTCATCAAGAATATTTATTTCGCATTTTTTCAATAGCATTCTTGCGATAGCAACCCTTTGCTTTTCACCTCCCGATAATTTAAGACCTCTTTCACCAACTTTAGTTAACAATCCAATCGGTAACTTTGATACTAAATTTTCTAAGTCCGCTTTTTCAATAACATTATTCAACATATCTTTAGAGACATCGCTAGATCCATACGTAATATTGTATTCTAATGTATCATTAAAAAGAACTATATCCTGGGGAGTTACTGCCAACTGCGCCCTTAATGACTTTGTTTTAATCACAGTATTATCCTGTCCATCAATAAAAATATGCCCACCAGACGGCTTATAAAAACCAAAAATTAGTTTTCCTAGCGTAGACTTTCCACTGCCAGACGGACCTACGATGGCTGTTGTTTTACCAATAGGAATCGATAAGCTTATCTCCTTAACAATCTCTCTGATGCCATCATAAGAAAAAGAAACTTTATCAAAAATAATTCCTTTCTTGATAGAAGTGAGCTCATTTTTTGTAATTTCATCTTCCTCTACCCTTTCCTTAAATAAAATAAATAGATCTGACATATCAACTAAGGCCTGCCTTATTTCTCGATACACAGTACCTAAAAAATTTAATGGCAAAATTAATTGTAGCATAATTGCGTTCAACCCCACTAAGCCACCAACTGATAAATCACCATTCATAACTTGTTTTGTTGCAACAACTATTAGTGCTAGCAAACCCGACGTGACGATGAGTGCCTGTCCAAAATTAAGCATTGATAGCGACACTCCTGTTTTGATGGCAAAAAACTCATAGGATTTTAATGATTTCAGATATTTTTCTTTTTCATGATTTTCTGCAGAAAAGTATTTTACAGTTTCGTAGTTTAGAAGGCTATCTATAGTCTTCTGGCTTAGATCAGCATCCCACATGTTCATTCTTCTTCTTATTTTCACTCTCCAGTTTGTGACAACGATTGTGAAAAGGACATAAACAAATATAGTGGCTAGGATAATAAGTAAAAAAACTTCATCAAACTTGTATATCATTAAGATACAGACGAAAATAAATTCAAGGATAAGCGGCCCAATAGAAAAAAGGACAAATCTAAGAAGGAACTCTATGCCACGAACCCCTCGATCAATAACTTTATTCATTGAACCGGTCTGCCTCGACAAGTGGAAACTCAAGGGAAGACTATGCATATGTTGAAAAGCATGCATACTGAGCTTTTTTAGTCCATTTTGGGCTACATTTACAAAAAGAAAGTCTCTAATTTGCACGAAAGCTATCGATGAGAACCTAGCAGCCCCATACCCTAAAGCTAAGGCCAACACTCCCCATATTACGAGATTGCCTTTTTGGGTATTATCTACTAACAAATTTAATTCATCTACCAAAGTCATTAGCAATAAAGGTGTCAAAACAGTAAATACTTTCGCTAACACAAGGCAAAAAAGTGATGTTATCACTCTAACTCTAAGAACTAGTTGATCTGGCCACAGGTAACGAAAAGTTGTTAAGAAAATAGCCTTGTAATCTTCTTTCTTTTCGGTAGCCATCGGTTCTTCATTTTCGTAAGAACTTATTCTCATCGCTATTTTTTTGGAGATTAATTTGGCAATGAAAAAATTTGACCTGGATAGATTAAGTCTGGGTCCCTAATAAGATGTGAATTTCTCTCAAATATTTCGACATATTGTATGCCCTTCCCATAATATTTTCTCGCGATCCTCCACAAACTATTTCCTGGTTGAACAGTAATGCTTCCTTCCCCCATTGCTTGTATAAGTGCCTCTTCTTCTCTTTTAAAAGGTAGCTCTATTCTACCCTCTACTATTCCGTTTTCATTTACTTCATCAAGTCTTAAAGTATATACACCAGCCTCGATATCTGAAAAAAAAGCTTTCCATGCCCCACTCTCGTTCACTTTTACCTCGCTTTCTAGTTTATTATTCAAATAAATTCGAACAGAATTAGATAATCTTGCGCGTCCAGCTAGCTCAGTTCTTGAATTTTCAGTGTAACTTATCGTATCCAAAGTAATGCTGTCTACCGAACTTATCTGAATTGGCACGAGCACCTTGAGGGCCTTGCCATCATCTTTCACGATTAGTGGGGTTTTTTCTGCTGTATCTACTTCTTTTTCATTATTTTTTTCTACTTGAGGTAAAACAAAAAACAAGTCAGCTGAGTCGACTATTTTTTCTTGTCCATTATCTCTTATAACTCCTCTGATCTTAACGGATTGAACTAATCCTGTACTTTGAACTTTCCCGAAAACAACAAAGCTACCATCCTCTGCCGTCTTATCGGCTCCAATGATCTTTCTATTGTCAGCTAAAATTTCTATTTTTGCCTTTTTTGAAACCTTACCCGCAGATATTATGTTTCCTAACTCGTCTACCCTAAAAACATCGACTGACAGGCTTTCTTTTTCTTGCAAAATTATTTTATCTTCTTGTTTAATTTCTTCCTTATTTTCTTTATTCTGGATAGCCTCATCGGTTTTCTCTATAGACACAGTCTTCTCCGAAACCTTCTCTTCTTCAGCAATAACTTGCTTTTGTGGAGAGATCTCAGAAACCTTCTCTTCTTCAGCAATAACTTGCTTTTGTGGAGAGATCTCAGAAACCTTCTCTTGCTGATTACTAAAAAAAAGATAAGTAGGGGTGACTATTGCCACTGCCAAAACAGTAAGCAATCCATATGTACCTGTATACTTCAATACAAAATTAATCATTGGATCTCCCAACGCTTAGGTTAAACTGGATTACGATGAAAAACTACTAAAAAAAATTGGGAGTATTGCCTTATTAAAAATATAAAAATAAGAAATCAGGAAAAAGCTCTTTGCGTGTTCTGCGGTTCTAAAAATGGAAATAGCTCTATTTATAAAGAATTTGCAGAGGAGTTAGGCGCACAACTTGCAAAAAATAAAATTAAATTGGTTTATGGAGGTGGATCGCTTGGGCTTATGGGAAAGCTCTCTAAAAGTGTCCATAAAAATAATGGAGATGTACTCGGAATAATTCCAAAACATCTGTTAGAAGTGGAGGGCATAAATAATAATTATGGAGAGATAATAATTACTGATGATATGCACACAAGAAAAAAAACAATGTATGATAATTCAGATGCGTTTTTATGCCTACCTGGGGGTATTGGTACGCTTGAAGAAATATCAGAAGCAATAACTTGGTTTCAACTAGGTATTAGCAGGAAACCAATATATTTCTTAAACATTAATGGTTATTGGAACAATTTCAAAGTGCTTATAGAGCAATTTGTTGCTCTAGAATTTGCAAATAAAGATCTTCTAAATTATTTTAATTTTTTTGAGAGCGTTGAGACGCTCATACCAGTTTTATTGAATTCTTTAAATATTGATTCAAATGAATAAATAAACAGCGCTACCCAAATAAGAGAAAAAGCTAGCGCGTGACCCACTTCAAATGCTTCCTTAAAATAAAATATCGCGATCAAAAACTGTATTGTTGGATTTAAGTACTGAATTAAACCGACTGTGGCGTAAGAAAAAACTTTGGTCCCCGTCGAAAATAACACAAGAGGTACCGCAGTAATAAGCCCAGAAAAAACAAGTAAAATTATGGTACTTTCAGAAACCAAGACATCGCTTTTGATAATTGGTTCGGAAAGAAAGAACAGCATCAATATTGCAAGAGGTGTTATCAATATTGTTTCATAGGTGACAGATGAAATAGGATCTAATTTCATATTGCTTTTTATCAAGCCATAAAAACCAAAACTAAATGCAAGTATCAGCGCCAAGCTAGGCACTTCTCCATTCATGTAAACCAGCAAAATTACAGAAATAATTACCAGAGAAATTGAGAAAATTTGTATATAGGTAAATTTTTCACTGTTAAAAACAATTCCGAGGAAAACTGCAACCAAAGGAAATATATAATAACCCAGAGATGCTTGAAGTGCGTTACCTGAATTAACTGCATAGATAAACCCGTACCAATTTACAGCAATTAATATCCCAGACAAAAAAAGTAGCCATAACTCTCTGATACCTTTTCGCAACATTTCTCGACCGAAGCCCGAAAAAAAGTAAATATACAGAAGCAAGAATATGGCAGACCAAAAAGATCGGTGTGCCACTATTTCTATTGAGGATACAGAAGAAAGCATCGCATAAAAAATTGGGGACAGCCCCCATGTGACTGTCCCTAAAATTACGTAAGATAAATACTTAAGATGCAATATAAAATGAGATTTGCTGCGTAGTCAATTACATTCTCGAAGCTACATTTTCCCAATTAACTAGCTTATCCAGGAAGTTTTCTAAATAAACAGGCCGCTTATTTCTGAAGTCAATATAATAGGAGTGCTCCCATACATCACATCCTAAAAGAGCCGTTTCATCGTGACACAAAGGGTTGACACCATTTTCCGTCTTTGAGATCTTTAGACCGCCTTCATTAGATCTGACAAGCCAGACCCAGCCTGACCCAAACTGTCCAACACCAGCGGCACAAAAATCGCCTTTGAACTTTTCAAAAGAACCAAAGCTCTCATCGATAGCAGACGCTAACTCACTGGGTAATCCCATCTGATCCGGGCTCATCATTTCCCAAAATTGCATATGGTTCCAGTGCTGTGACGCATTATTAAAAATTCCAGACTGAGCAACAGCAGATGCATCATATGATTTTTTAATGATTTCTTCTAGCGTCATATTTTCAAATTCGGTTCCTGAGATAAGCTTATTACCGTTATCAACATAGGCTTTGTGGTGTAAATCATGGTGAAACTCGAGGGTCTCTCTACTCATACCCACTCCCTCAAGAGCATCATGGCTGTAAGGCAGGTCATTAAGTTCAAATGCCATTTTTATATCTCCTTTAAATTATATTCTTTTAATTAGCACAAATTGTTCGTTTAGCAATAGTTCAATGCACTAAAATTGAGTGCCTGCTTTTGAATCTTTTTCATCCCAATTTCTTTTAACATTAAGTAACAACAGTATTTTAGCGGCAACAAATATCGACGAATAAGTCCCCACTAATACACCCCAGATCATGGCAAACGTAAACCCTCTAATGACATCTCCACCCAGAAAATACAGCGCAAAAAGAGCCAATAAAGTTGTTACTGAAGTCATGATCGTCCTACTAAAAGTATTATTTATAGACATATTCAAGACTTTCAGCAACGGCAAAGACTTAAAGTTTCTTAGATTTTCTCTAACTCTATCAAACACAACTACTGTGTCGTTAAGTGAGTACCCAATTATTGTGAGAAGCGCTGCTATTATTGAAAGATTAAACTCGTATCTCAATACTGAAAAAATTCCTATGGTCAATATTACGTCATGAATAAGTGCAAGTACCGCTCCAAGAGCAAATTGCCACTCAAAACGTAACCATATGTATATTAAAACAGATACAACTGCAAAAAACACAGCTAGCATACCATTTCTTACAAGCTCAGATGAGACTTTTGAACCGACAGATTCTATTTGTAAGAACTTTATATTTGTCACAATATTTTGTAATAAGCTCTTAACGCTAGTTTCGACGTTAACACCTTCTGTTTTTTCAACTTTAATGATAAATATACTATCGCTATTCGCTATAGCTCCTGCGCTTAATGTTTCTAGTGGATTTGTTGCTCGGGATATAGAGATGTCGCCTAATTGTGAAGTACTTAGGGTGTCTCGGATATCAGAAACCTCGATTGGTTCTGAGGTTGATACCATAAACATAGTTCCACCACGAAAATCTATTCCGTAATTAAGCCCCAAAACAGAAAATAAAATTATGGATATACCGATGGCAGCCAGAGATATATATGACAGTAAGTCAGAAAATCTAAAAAACTGGAATTCTTTTGATTGATTAAATAATCCTCTCAGTAACATTTATACCCTCAAAAATTTCGGTTTATAAAATAACATGTACAAATCGATGAAAAGCCTCGTTATTAACAAAGCAGTGAATACGGAAGTGATTATTCCTAAACCTAATGTAACTGAAAATCCTTTTATCGGACCAGAGCCAAAGAAAAAAAGAATTACGGCAGCAATCATGGTAGTTACATTCGCATCAACTATAGAAGACAGCGCTTTTTCGTATCCAGTTTTTATTGAATTATAAACGGAGCTGTTTCTCTTAATCTCCTCTTTTATACGTTCAAAAACAAGTACGTTAGCGTCCACTGCCATACCAATTGTTAAAACTATCCCAGCTATTCCTGGTAAAGTTAAGGTGGCACCAAGAATTGAAAGTAGCGCCATAACCAAGATAATATTCAGGATAAGAGCAATATTTGCAAAAATGCCAAATAGGCCGTAGCTTAACCACATAAAAACTAGCACTAGAACGCCACCAACTACAGCAGCAAGTTTTCCAGCATTAATGCTATCTCGCCCCAGCTCTGGCCCAATAGTTCTTAATTCCAAAACTTCGATTTCTGCTGGAAGAGCGCCACTTCTTAACAGAATTGCCAGCCTATTACTCTCTTCTACCGAGAAATTGCCGGTTATGATACCTGAACCCCCAGGTATGTGACTGCGAATTGTAGGTGCTGAGATAACAACGTCATCTAAAACAATTGCAAATGGTGACCCTATATTCTCTTTAGTATAGTTTCCAAATTTAAGTGCAGCAGAAGGGTTGAAATTAAATGAAACTGCTGGCAAACCATTTTCATCAAAAGAAGGCTGGGCGTTTGTTAGATTTTCTCCCGAAACAACAGGACGTTTCTTAAGCAGAAAAAACAACTCTTTGTCTTGCTCAGAACCAACTACAGTTTCATCTAACTTTGTAGGAAAATTTGAGTTGGTATCCATCGCCACAACCTCGTTGAATGTAAGCTTCGCTGTTTTTCCAAGAAGAGCTATCAACTCCTCACTTGAACCCAAACCAGGGACTTGCACCAGTACTCTTTTTCTACCTTGCCTCTGAATAGTTGGTTCTCTTGTACCGGTTTCATCAACCCTTCTTCTAATAATTTCCAGCGATTGATCAATAACTTGCTTTTCTAAAGCTTTTTTCTGCTCTTCTGAAAATGAAATTGTTACAACATTGTCAGTTGAACTAATTTCCAGCACATCCCGGGTTACAGACCCTGACCAGCGCGACGAAAATAATTCTGACGACGAATTAAATTTTTCAATCTCTATTATTGCTAAATTTACGCTTTCTGGGTTTCCAATTTGGATTTGCAGTTTGTCACCTGATATATCAACTCTTCGTATTGCTCCCAACTCTTTTCTTTTTTTAATTAAAGAGCTCCTTATATCCGTCCAAAGGAAGTCGAATTTATCTCTTATTACGTCATCCGTTTTTACCTCGAGAAGCATATAGACACCACCTCTCAGGTCTAAACCTAACTTAACAAGAGTTGAAGGCATAAAATCCGGCCAAGAAGATGAGCTTGTGGGATCATTTAACTTTTTATCAACAGTAGCGTAAAAAAAGTTAGGTGATGCAAACAAAAATGCAACGAGGCAGATTAGTGTGATTAAAAATATCCTAAAAAAGTTGAGTGTAGGCATTTATTTTTTTGCGGGTTCAGTTTTACTCAACACATTGACTATTGTGGATCTAATGATAGAGACCTTCACATCTTTTGCTAACTCTACCTCAATTTCTTCACCTTCTTTAACTTTTGTTATTTTACCAAGAATACCTCCCTGGGTTAAAACCTGATCACCTCTTCGAAGATTGTCCACCATGTTTTTATGTTCCTTTATCTTTTTCTGCTGAGGCCTAATCAACAAAAAGTACATGATCACAAATATCAGTATAATTGGAATAAAACTTTCTAGTCCGTTCATAATTTCTCTCCTGCTATTTTTTTACTTTCTAAAGGTTAATAACAAATAATCAATGGCAAATTGTTTTCACTAAGCTGTTCATAATGACAGTAAACAAGTTGGTCATTTACTATAATTGAAATAGTTCGATATCTATCAAGCTCTTTCTGTTTGATCACCTCGTTAGCTTTTATTATTTTCTCTTTAATCACTCTTTTCAAAAGACCAGTGTAAGTTTGCTCATCTGCATAAGAAGCACATACATACAAAATAAACCCCACAGTTGCGCAAATGAATTTAACCATTAACATTATTTATTACACGTTGAACTATAAAACAACTGGTCTTTATTTATATTCTGCCAAAGTAACAGATTTCTTGGATTGGACTCCCTACTAATATTAAGCAAAATTCCAGACGGTGAAGAGAACAAATAAAAAGAAGGGTGAGAATAAATTAATTCAAAGAATTTGGTTTCTAGATCGCCTCCCAAGATTGATAAGGATGAGTTATTAATCTTTATAGAGAAATTATTCTGCAAAGTCTTTTTCCCATTGATCTCTTTCCAAGGCGCGCAATAAAAGATGAATTCTGATGAATACGAATTTGCAGGTCGTAACACAAAAATAGTTAACAGAAAAAGTGCTAATACTTTTTTTGACGTCATGGCGTGAGCATTGTTAAGAATATTGTTTTAATTTTAATCACTAGCAATTGATTGAATATTAATATAGGTCTTGTAAAACTACCAGTATTAAGATAGGAAATGCTACTTTGGTAAAAAGTTCAACTAACAAATCGATTATTGATATTATAAAATCTCATAATGGACCTTGTCTCTTGAACGAAGATGGGTTGGAGATAAAGTATGAAGCTCTTGGAGAAAATATCGAGCTAATTGGTGCCCAACTTTCGTCGATAGATCTGAAAAAAAATAAAATTTGTGCACTGGTACTGCCTAATGGAATCGATATGGCTATGAGTTTTCTGGCTCTAGCTAATTTTGTAACGGTTTCACCACTCAATCCAAACTACACTAAACAAGAGTTCTTATTTTTTTTACAAGATTTGGATTGTGAGTTTATTATTGCAGATAAGAATGCTTCAAATGCTCTTATAGAGGCCGCAGAAAAATTAGGTATCAGGTTATTTTACCTGAATAGTGATGCCCCCAAAAATGGCCTTTCAATAAAATCATTACCAACTTCTTCTGAATGTTTACTCGATCAGAATAAAGATGAAGACTTCTGTTTGATATTGCATACTTCAGGAACAACATCTAGACCTAAACAGGTTCAGCTCTCTTGTACTAATGTTATATCTTCTGCATTAAATATCGCTCACGTGTTGAAGCTAAAGAAAGCGGATAAAGGCTTGAATATAATGCCCCTATTTCATATCCATGGCTTGATTGCTTCCTTACTATCCTCAGTTGTTACAGGCTCAAGCCTTGTTTGCACCAGCGGGTTCAACGCGCTTAACTTTTATGCGAATATAAATACGTTTAAACCAACATGGATAACAGCGGTACCAACCATGTACCAAGCGATCTTATCTCGAGCTTCAAGAAATAAAGAAATAATTAAGGCTGCAAATTTAAGATTACTACGGTCATCGTCAGCCGCAATGCCAGTGGCAACAATTGAATCTTTGGAGCATGTTTTCCAGTGCCCAGTTATTGAAGCTTATGGAATGACAGAGGCTTCTCATCAGATGGCTTCAAATTTTTTAGACAGCATCAGAAAACCTGGTTCAGTAGGCAAACCTGCAGGCCCTGAGATCGCACTGTTCAAAAATAATAAACTTATAACTACAAAGAACACAGTTGGCGAAATAGTGATTAAGGGTGCAAATGTGACAAAGGGATATAATAATAATGCAAAAGCAAATGAAGAGAATTTCTTCGATGGGTGGTTTAAAACTGGCGATCTTGGAAAGTTTGATGATGACGGGTTTTTATTTATTTCTGGTCGGATTAAGGAAATTATTAACAAAGGAGGCGAAAAAATATCGCCTCAAGAGATTGATGAAGCGCTAATGAAGCATGAGGCTGTTTTTCAAGCTGTATGCTTTTCAATCAAACATGAAAAATTAGGTGAAGATATAGCAGCTGCAGTAGTTTTAAAGGAAGGTAAAACCGTTGATGAAAAAGAGTTAAGGACATACCTTTCTAAATCAATAACAACATTTAAAATTCCAAGAAAGATATTAATTCTTAGTGAGATACCAAAAGGCAACACTGGAAAGATACAGAGAATTGGTCTTGCAAAAAAACTAGGCCTTGAAACATGAAGATCTGTATTTTTGGAGGCGGATCAATTGGAGGTCTTTTAGCAGTCCATTTAAAAAATATCGGAATAGACGTAAGCGTGGTCGCAAGAGGCCTACATTTAGAGTCGATGAAAAAAAAAGGTATCACCCTCATTAATCCAGTAGGGAAAGAAGAAACTGTGGTTGTTAATTGTACTGATGACCCTAACTCACTAGGAGCACAAGACTACCTATTCCTTACAATAAAATCTCCTGCACTCTTGCCTAGTCTCAAAAACATAAAACCTCTTATTGGAGAAAATACAACAATAATTACTTGCATGAATGGCATTCCTCACTGGTATTTTCATAAGTTGAGCAATCAGTACGCTGACTATAAAATAAAGTGCTTAGACCCCGACTTACTAATAGATAAAATTATACCACCAAATAAAATTGTAGGATCGGTTGTCTACCCTGCTTGTGAGATAGTAGAGCCTGGAAAAATTAAACACATTAATGGAAATAGATTTAGTCTCGGCGAACCAGATGGTAGTGAAAGCGATCGATTAAAGTTTATATCCGAAACATTGAAGAAAGCAGGGTTCAGAGCACCGCTGCAAAAAAACATTCGTGACGAAATTTGGTTAAAGCTAATAGGAAATCTCAGCTTCAATCCGATATCTGCTTTAACTGGAGCCACTTTGGAGCAAATATGCAACGATATAGGAACTGAAGCAATTGTAAGAGAAATGATGATTGAAGCTAAAATAATTGCGGAAAAGTTAGAAGCTAAAATAAATATGTCTATTGAAAAGAGAATAGATGGCGCCAGAAAAGTAGGCGCTCATAAGACCTCTATGCTTCAAGATATAGAAGCAGGCAAACCAATAGAAATAAATTCAATAATCATAGCAGTAAAAGAGTTAGGAGAGTTAACAAACTCCCCTACTCCCTACATCACTACAATACTTAACCTAACACTACAGAAAGCTAAACTTATTGGCTGTCTCTAGCCAATAAGTTTAGCTTTACTTCTACACGGGTTCTGCTATCGAATAAACAGTTTCAAATTAGAACTTTTGTAAATGAGTAAGGCAGCACCAACAAATATTACTTTATCAGCTATAGCTGGAATATATATATTAGCACAAGTAATTATAGTTCCAGCTCTACCAGACTTAGGAATTATTTTTTTAAGTGATTATAGAACTATTCAACTCAGTGTATCTGCTTTTTCAATAGGAGCCGCAATAGTTAATTTAATTGCTGGCCCACTATCGGACAGATTTGGAAGGCGTCCAATAGCCATCGGTTTTTTTATTATATTTATCCTATCCTCCTTAGGATCTTATTTTTCAGAGAATATATATATTTTTCTTCTTTTTAGGTTTTTTCAAGCCTCTTCTGCTGCAGGAATGGTGCTTGCCAGAGTTATTGTAGGGGATATTTATTCAGGAAGTAAAGCGACCGTTATGTTTGGATATATTTCAACCATAATGGCCATAGGTCCCCTAATAGGGCCTTTATTAGGGGGATTAATTTCAGATTATCTTGGATCAATGCAAATCTTTAATTTTCTTACGATTCTAGGCTTGCTACTTTTTGGTCTAATTATATATGACCTCGATGAGACAAACCTCAATAGATCTCCAAACATGTTAAGTCAAATTAAATCCTATCCGTTACTACTTTTATCAATGAACTTTTGGCCTCCAACTTTAGTGTCGGCATTTAGTTTTTCAATATTTGGAATATTTTTTGTGGGAGCTCCATTTGTTGCAGTGAACGTTTATGGTCTATCTCCATCGCAAATTGGATTGCTCTTGGCTTTTATTCCTTTGGGATTTGTACCTGGAAACATTATTGTTGGAAAAATTGTTGATCAATTTTCTACCAAGCTCCTTTTAATTCTTGGATCAATGTTGCTTATTAGTGGACCCTTAATAGCACTTTTAACTTCTAATCTATACACCCATCCTCTGGCTTTTTTCTTGCCTATGTTAATAATGGGCTTTGGAACGGGTATTATATGGCCTGTCGCTAATACGGCCATTATTCAAGCAGTGCCCAGCTTAGCAGGAAGTGCTTCCGGTATTAGTTCAGCATTAATGGTTATCACTTCAGCACTCTCTAGTGGCTTTTTAGGGTGGAATATCGAAAATATCGATCCTATTATGGGATTAGTGGGAACGCTTATTATGGCAGGAATTGCGACTATCTTATCAGCACTTTTCATAAAAAGTGACTGACAACACAATTAATCTCCGCTCAAAGTTTTTTCAAGTTCACGGGGCATATATTTTTCATCATGTTTAGCTAAAACTTGAGACGCGACGAACACATTATCTCTAAATTGGCCTCTGACTATAACTCCTCGTCCTTCTGCAAAAAGATCAGGCAATACGCCAACAAATTTAACCTCAACTTCGTTATCGCCATCCGTTATTACAAATGAGTTATCGACACCTGTACTCTCTACACTGCCTTTCATCACGAGACCTCCAGCACGTAACTTGATAGAAGCGTCCTTTACTTCTAGTAGCTGGGTGGGTGATTTATAAAATTCGATACCCGACCTAAAAGCAAACAGCAATATCACAGTTGTAACTAATAAGACAAACATCCCACACGAAATAAATATTATCCGCATTCTTTTTTTATTAGGATTACTCATTTCACGGGAAAATTGGGCTTTCCAATAAGCCAGACGTCTCATCAAAGTCAAACATTATATTAGCATTCTGAATGGCCTGACCCGCCGAACCCTTAATCAAATTATCCAAAACTGAAATCACAACACTTCTATTTTTATTATGATCGGAAACGACACCAATATGACAAAAGTTTGAGCCTCTTACATGTTGCGTGGCTGGAACTTCTTCTATAGGTAATATTATTATAAAGGGTGAGTCTTCATAAAAGATTTCCAATGTTTTATGCACTAGAGAAGCTGGAAAAGATAGAGGTATAGATACTATAACTCCTCTATTTTGTGGCAATAAATGTGGAATAAATGTTATATCAATTTTCTTATTTGAAGCTTTTTTAAACTCTTGCTCCAATTCAGCTATATGCCTATGTTTACCAACATTATATGGCTTCACACCTTCAGACACTTCTGCATGTATAATGTTTTGCTTGGCATCTCGTCCTGCACCTGAAACGCCTGCGCCTAAATTTATAGTTAAATTATCATTAGTTATAACTCCTTCTTTTAGGAGCGGGAGAATAGGGTAAAGCGTGGCTGCCGAGTTGCACCCAGTACAGGCAATTAAAGACCCTTTCTTTATTTTTTTCTGATAAATTTCAGTTAATCCATAAACTGCCTTTTCTTGTAAAGAGTGTGCTATGTGTTTTTGTCCATACCATCTTTCATATTCTTCAATGCTTTCCAGCCGAAAATCTGCAGACAGATCAATAATTTTCATTCCATCAGGAATTTTAATAATGATCTCTTGGCTTGTTGCATGGGGCAGAGCACAAAAAATTAGCTCTATACCATCAAAATTCATTTCCTCAAATGTTATAAAATCTGGTAAATTTAAGTGCCTAAGGTGGGGGAATATATCTTCAACTTTTTTACCGGCATTTCTATTAGCGACAACTTGAACTAGCCTGAAATGGGGGTGCTTCGCAATGAGACGCATAAGCTCCGCACCGGTATAACCACTACCACCAATAATGGAAACTGATACAAGGTTTTTAGCACTATCCGTCATAGCATCAAATTATCCTAAAAACAAACCGTTTTCAAATGTTTGATTGGGATCATTTGACAAAGAATATGACTGAAACCTTAAATATTCCATCATGCCATCGAGGTCTTTAGAATATTTTTTTAAATAATTTGAACTTATTTTTTTTCCTATGCAAACATCAACTCTTCTATCAACTTTCATACCAAATTCTCGAATTAATAATGCCATTCTTAGGTTATAACTCATATGACTTGCAATCTGAAACAATCTACTGTTACTACCACCAAAAAAAATTGGCACTACAGTGGCATCAGATTTCAGAATGAGTTTTGACGTAAATCTTTTCCAAAAAGGATCAAGAGGACGACTAAAAAGCTTTGCTGAAGTTGCGACCGTGCCACCAGGGAAGATACCAACTATTCCACCTGCTTTTAAAAAATGGATTGCTTCATTTCTTGTTTTAAGATTCTGGAGATTACCCTCTCTATTTTCTTCGAAACTTATAGGAAGAACTACCTCATCAAGATCTTTTGCTTTTCTAAAAACTCTATTTGCAATTATTTTGAACTCTTTCCTCGCCTTGGATAAAATATATCCCATCAATAATCCGTCCAAAATACCAAAGGGATGGTTAGAGACGATTACAACTGGCCCTTCCTTCGGAATGTCATCTAAACAACCCTCTACGAGATTCATTTCTATGTTGTATCTCTCAACTATAACTTCCCAAAAGTTACGGCCACTTGCGACTTCTTTATCATAATCCTTAGCTCTTCTTATTAAACCTAATCTTCCTGTAAAATTTTCTATAGACCGTATAAGAAGTTGGCCCATGAACCCATTAGCGGAACTGGCGTAGGATATATCTCGAGCTACATCGTTTTTCATAGATAAACCAATAATTCTATTTTCTAATTTGTAAATAAATAATGAGGCAATTTTTACATTAAATCTAAATTTTATTTTTCATAAAAATAAATTACAATGGGTCAACGAAATTTATTTGAGGGACGTGATCATGCAACTAAAAGATAAAACGGCAATTATAACCGGTGGAGGCTCAGGATTTGGAGCTTCGATGGCTGAATTATTTGCAAAAAATGGAGCAAAAGTAATTGTTGCGGATATAAATCTCGACAATGCTAAAAAAGTAGCAACACAAATGGGGGGATTTCCTGTAAAAGTAGATGTTGGAAACTCAGCAAGCGTTGAGCAAATGAGAATGGCTATCTTTAAAGAATATCAAAAGGTCGATATCCTTGTTAATAATGCTGGAACCACCCATCTGCCTGCACCAATGGAGACTATAGAAGAAGATGAATTCGATAGAGTCTTTAATGTAAACTGTAAATCAGTATACCTAACAGCTAAGCAATTCGTACCTCACTTTAAAGAAAATAACAGTGGTGTGATACTAAATATCGCCAGTACTGCAGGTGTCTCTCCCAGGCCAAACCTAAATTGGTACAACTCATCAAAAGGCTGGATGATCCTAGCATCGAAAACCATGGCCGTTGAACTCGCCCCATTTGGAATAAGGGTTAATGTTGTCAACCCAGTTGCCGGAGAAACCCCACTTCTTAAATCTTTTTTAGGAGAAGATACTCCAGAGATGAGAGGGAAATTTCTTTCTACTATACCTCTTGGAAGATTTTCTTTACCGGAAGATATTGCTTCTGCAGCCCTTTTCCTTTGTTCAGACTCCGCTAGTATGATTACCGGTGCAAATTTAGAAGTTGATGGTGGGAGAACAATATAAATAGTTCCAAATGACAAAACTTTTTAACGGCCCCAAGAATTCGATTACAGATATCGATGGTTTCCTAATTGGGAACGCCCAGGACGATCACATAAAGTCTGGCGTAACTGTTTTAACACGATCAACTTCATTTAGAGCAAGCGTCAGCATTCTGGGAGGTGCACCAGGCACAAAAGAGACAGACTTACTATCACCAGATAAAATTGTTGAAAATATTGATGGGATTGTCCTTGCTGGAGGATCTGCATTTGGTTTAGATGCTGCTAGTGGCGTCATGGATTGCCTCAGAGGTCAAAATCGCGGGTTTGATACAGGAGGAGGTATTAAAGTTCCCATAGTACCAAGTGCAATCCTTTTTGATCTTAAAAATGGAGGTTTTAAAGAATGGGACATAAATCCTTATCGTGAACTTGGTAGGAATGCTTTTTTAAAAGTTTCCGATGATTTTGAAATCGGTTCTGTAGGTGCGGGCTGTGGCGCAACCACAAGTATTGTCAAAGGCGGCTTAGGAACAAGTTCAGTATTTTATGGCGATAGAATTAAAGTGGGTGGAATTGTTGCAGTTAATTCGGTTGGTTCACCTTGCTTTCCTGAGACAAACATTCTTTTTTCCGACTTCTATGGTGGTAAAAATGCAGTCAATGAAAGGCCTGCAATCAAATCTCAAATTAACCCTACTAAACTTCTAACAGGGGAAGCAACGACATTAGGAATAGTTTGCACGAATCTAGACTTTAATAAAAATGACCTTCACCGAATAGCAACGTCTGCTCATTCTGGAATAGCAAGAGCAATCGAGCCTAGTCACACCCCCTTTGATGGGGATATTATTTTTTCTGCTACATCAGGAACAAAATCTATAGATAGAAAGGACAGGGATCTTATGCTAGTGTGTCAACTTAGCGCTTTGTGTATAACTCGGGCGGTGGGTAATGCAATAAAAGCAGCAAGACGAAAAGACGGGGACCAACTAGATTGTTGGGTTGACCTCAAATCCTAGATTTATAAAAGTCGTTTGAAAAACAATGAGAAGTAAAGAACTTTATTTTATTTTAGCTTGTGTCTTGACAATAACTCTGGGTGGATTTTTTCTACTTCCTAAAGTTGTTAAAGAGTTCCAAGACGAGGAAGTTATTAGAGTAAGAATTACTTTGGAAAACAGATGTACAATAACTGATGAAGCATTTGTTGTGCTAGATGAAAGCACCAAAATTAAAACACCTTTTTATGGAAAAGTAGCCGTTTTACGTACCGAAAGGAATGCCCCTTTAAGGCTGTGGATGTCTCCAAATTTTCCTCAATTCAGGTACGACGGAGAAATACAAAGAGCTAAAGAGGAAATGGTTATGATTTCAGACTGCAACCGTAACCCAAGAATGGATAGTATTATGAAATCAATGCGAGAGGCATTCTCATCTTCGGATAGCGAAAAAGAAGAATGAACTTAGTAAGCTAGCAAATTTTGTATAATACATCCTTAAAATTTGAAATTGTTCTATCAGGGTTTTTAAGTTTGTCTAAACCGAAGAGGCCGAGTCTAAAAGTTTTAAAATCACTTCCTTCGCCGCATTCTAGTGGCACTCCAGCAGCTATTTGCATGCCATTTTCTGCAAATATTTTTCCATTTTGAAATGCATCATCTTCTGTATAACTGACAATCACACTCGTTGCTTTAAATCCATCGGCTGCAACGCTTTTAAATCCTTTGTCTTCCAAAAGAGCTCTAATAGAGTTGCCAATATAATTTTGTTGGTCTCTAGCGTTTTCAAAACCAAATTCTTCTGTCTCCTTAACCGTCTTCTCAAATTTTACAAGTGAGTCAGTTGGCATTGTGGCGTGATAAGCGTGTCCATTGCTTTCATATGCATTCATGATCCCAAACCATTTCTTTAAATCACAACTGAAGCTAGAGCTTTCGGTTTTCTCCATTACCGCGATAGCATTCTTGCTAAGCAATACAACTCCAGCACAAGGTGATGAAGACCATCCCTTTTGGGGTGCCGTTAGCAAGACATCAACACCGGTACTTTTCATGTCGACCCAGGCGGAACCTGAAGCTACACAGTCTAAGACAAAAATACCGCCGTTGGCATGCACCGCATCGGAAATACCTTTAAGATAATCGTCTGGCAACATGATACCTGCCGAAGTTTCTACATGAGGGGCAAACACAACCGCTGGTTTACTTTCCTCGATTTTATTTATTATGTCTTCAAGAGCCATAGGTTTAAATGGTGCCTGAAAGTTTTCAAACGTGGGCGAAGCACTTAGCACCGTTACATCAGAAGTAATATTGCCTTTTGAAAAAATCTGACTCCAACGGAAACTGAACCAACCATTTCTTATCACAAGCACATTTTGGTTATTAGCAAACTGTCTGGCGATCGCCTCCATACCAAAAGTACCTCCCCCAGGAATTATTGCGAGTCCCTCAGCTCCATAAACTTTCTTAAGGTTTGTAGAGAGGCTTTTCATCACCAACTGAAAATTTTGGGACATGTGATTTAGAGATCTATCTGTAAATACCACCGAGTACTCAAACAAACCATCTGGGTCAATATTCTGTAAAAGCGCCATGTTTCAACAAACTCCTATTAATATAGATAAAGATATATATCAGAAAATTTTAATCTCTAGCAAATAAGAAATTTATTTAGTTTATTTTCTTTATTAAGCCTACCAAAACCTTTTTTGTTTTGATTATCGAAAAGTATCCAGTTTATTTAAAATTTCTAATTGTAATTAAGCTCTGTTTTAAATATCAACTATAGTGATTTAAAACCGTTAAAGAAAAAAAGCCTTGCACTCATCATTTATATCTCTTCATGTTATTATTTTTTCTTTATTTCAATGCCAACAATTGCGAGGAGTATATAAATTAAGTGGTTAAGGATACATATATGTTGTTTTTCCAATGCATTAGCACTCACCTCATTGAAATTGTGTGACAAGTGTGTGAATAACCGGTTACTTTGCATATTCTTTTTAGAACGTGTCTTGTTACTGGAATAAAAGACTTAACATGCTGCGCACTTGTACATGTTATTAATTATTTTTTAAACGCTATACAGCACCAATAGGGTGTACCTGACGAAAATTCGACGTTCTTACAGTCAGCTTTCATTAACATTTCTGTTATTTGTGACTTGCTAAATCTTTGCTCGAGCCTTGTTCCAAATCTATCGAGCGCATCATTTTTGCATTGGTAAAAGGGCTTCGCTCTGTAATCGGAAAGAGGAATATTTTCTACGTTAAATCCCATTTTTTCAAATACGTAAGCTAATCGACTGATTGGAAAATATATTAATAATGCAATTACAGATGATATAGGATGTTTAATAGCCTTTGGAGAGATAGAAACAATTCGCCGAATACAGTCACTTAGCTTCCAGATAGACTTAAACCATATTGGTTTGTTTTCAAAATTATAATACAGGTAAAGTAATATGGGGGCTCCGGGTTTCAGTAATTTTGTGCAGTCTTCAAGTGCTTTTTGTGTATTAGGAATATGATGCAAAACACCCAGACAATAACCAAAGTCTTGAG
>QOQE01000012.1 GCA_003331935.1 Alphaproteobacteria bacterium
AAAAGGAAAAATTGAAAAAGATATGTTTAGTAAGGCGTGGGCAAATGCCAAAACAATTACGCCCATGATTTTTTCATGAGGTTTTTAAAGAATTCTTACCGTCTTTTGGCGGAAGGATCGTTGCTAGCGCGTGAGGTGCTTGCAACGCCACAGTCACTTAATCCGGAGGATGTATAATGGCTGGAAATAATGACCTGTCTTTGTCAGGTTTAACAGATGAACAGGCGCAAGAATTA
Source organism: Alphaproteobacteria bacterium (assembly GCA_003331935.1). Lineage (GTDB taxonomy): Bacteria > Pseudomonadota > Alphaproteobacteria > Rhodobacterales > Rhodobacteraceae > CACIJG01. The sequence goes on from QOQE01000012.1 coordinate 237, forward strand.
CATAGCGTTTATATGAGTGGACTATGGACATTTACCATAATGTGCATATTAGCTCACATAGCGACATGGATCTGGCGTCCTTGGTTCTATTTCGGTTGAGGAGAGAGAAATGAGTCACTTTTATAAAATATGGCTGATATTTGATCCTAGACGAGTGTTTGTCGCACAGGGCGTCTTTCTCTTCTTGCTAGCAGCAATGATTCATTTAGTGTTGCTCAGCACCGATCATTTCAATTGGTTTGAGGCAGCAGCAAGAGCAGCTGGCTGATAACCTACGAGACGCCATGGGCGAGAACCAGTCCCCCCTTAGGATCTCGCCTGTGGCATTCTGGCTGACTGTTTGTCAGTCAGTAGAGTAATTTGAATGGAGGTCATTGAATGGCATTACTCAGTTTTGAAAAAAAGTACCGTGTTCCTGGCGGTACTCTTATAGGTCGGGATTTATTTGACTTTTGGGTCGGGCCGTTTTATGTCGGCTTTTTTGGCGTCTCGACAATTTTCTTTGCTGCTCTAGGCAGCATAATGATTTTTTGGGGCGCTGCTCAGCAGGGAGTTTGGAATCCCTGGTTGATAAGCATTGAGCCACCACCTCTTGAATACGGACTAAAAATGGCTCCCATGAACGATGGAGGTTTGTGGCAAGTTATCACATTGTGCGCCATCGGAGCATTTGGCAGTTGGATGCTGAGACAAGTCGAGATTACGAGAAAGTTAGGAATGGATTACCATATCCCATTTGCCTTTTCTTTTGCAATTTTCGCCTATGTTTCTCTTGTTGTTATTAGACCAGTACTTATGGGTGCATGGGCTCACGGGTTTCCATATGGTATTTTTTCCCATTTAGACTGGGTATCCTACACGGGATATCAATATGGTAATTTTCATTACAATCCAATTCATATGCTCGCAATTGCGTGTTTTTTTACCACTACTATGTTGCTTGCATTACATGGGTCATTAGTCTTGTCCGCTGCCAATCCAGAAAAAGGTGAAGAGGCAAAAACACCCGACCATGAAGATACTTATTTTAGAGATTTTATAGGCTACTCTATAGGTACCCTAGGAATCCATAGAATAGGCTTGTTTGTTGCTCTTAGTGCAGGCTGGTGGTCAGGGATTTGTATTATAATCTCGGGACCTTCTTGGTTAATGCCAGATGGTGAGAGCTGGATTGAATGGTGGGATTGGTGGCCAAATTTCTTCACATTCGCAAGTATAGGAGGATAAAATGGCAGAGTACCACAATATTTTAACGCAGGTTCAAGTTCGTGGACCAGCTGAGATGGGTCTTGACGAAAGAGGAATAGTGGCACAAGAGAGAGGTGTTGAGCCACGGTTCTCCTCGATACTTGGGTATATCGGAAATGCACAGCTGGGTCCAATTCATCTTGGCATGTTTGGAACTATAGCGTTGTTCTTGGGAACAGCGTGGTTCTTTCTGACGGGAGTAGGCATGCTCCAATCGGTCGATTGGTCATGGCAAGCATTATGGAGGGATTTATGGTGGATTTCTCTTGATCCTCCCGGTGAAGAATATGGCCTTGGCTTTCCACCTATTTGGGAAGGCGGATTGTACTTAATTGCTAGCACCTGTCTACTCATTGCGGTTTTAAGTTGGTGGATTAGATCATACTTGCGAGCCAATGAATTGGGGATGGGAAAACATGTGTGTTGGGCTTTTGCAGCAGCAATATGGCTATTTCTTGTAATTGGTCTTTTTAGACCAGTGGCTATGGGGACATGGTCGGAAATGGTGCCCTATGGGATTTTTCCACATCTTGATTGGACGAATTACCTTTCACTGAATCATGGGAATCTATTCTACAATCCCTTTCATGCGCTAAGTATTGTCTTTCTGTATGGTTCTGCTCTACTTTTTGCGATGCATGGAGCGACGATATTAGCAACATCTAGAATGGGAGGGGACAGAGAACTAGAACAAATCTATGATCGTGGCACCGCTTCTGAGCGTGCTGCATTGTTCTGGAGATGGACTATGGGGTTCAACGCTTCTATGGAAGGAATTCATAGATGGGCATGGTGGTTCGCTATTCTTTGTCCTATTACTGGTGGTATAGGCATATTACTTACTGGAACAGTTGTCGACGACTGGTTTAGTTGGGCAGTTCTTCATGGATTTGCTGTCGAAGGTGGCTTGTACAACGGTCCAAGTTAGACTATTCTAAACTCACGTGGAGGAAATGTATCCTCCACGTGAAAGATTAAAATTATAAATTCCAGTTATGAAACCTACACTTCTTGATAAAATTAATTACCCTACGGATCTTCGTCATCTCTCAGACTTAGAACTTAAAAAACTTGCTGTAGAATTGCGTAATGAAACAATTAGAGCGGTTTCTGAGACAGGAGGGCATTTAGGATCGAGCCTAGGAGTTGTAGAACTAACAGTAGCGATACATTCAGTGTTCAATACACCTCACGATAAGTTGATATGGGATGTTGGACATCAATGTTATCCTCACAAAATAATTACTGGTCGACGAGAAAAAATGAGCTCCCTCAGACAAAAGGGAGGATTATCAGGTTTCACAAAGAGAAGTGAAAGCGATTATGATCCATTTGGTGCGGCTCATTCATCTACCTCGATTTCTGCAGGCTTAGGGTTTACGGTAGCTAGAGATATGGGTATGGCTACTGGTGATGCTGTTGCAGTTATTGGCGATGGATCAATAAGTGCAGGAATGGCTTATGAAGCACTCAACAATGCAGGTGCTGAAGGTAGAAGATTTTTTGTGATCTTGAATGACAATGAAATGTCTATCGCCCCGCCAGTTGGTGCTATGTCAAAATATCTATCTAGCCTATATGCAAATCAACAATTTTATACGCTTAAGGAATTAGCGGAGAATTTCGCTAAGTCACTCCCAGGGCCTCTGAGGGAGGGAGCAAAACGTGCTAGAGGGTTAATAACGGGTCTCGCTGGTGGAACAGGTAATACTTTTTTCGAAGATTTAGGTTTTTCATATATTGGTCCAATAGATGGACATGATTTGGATCAGCTTCTACCAGTATTAAGAACTGTAAGAACTAGGTCCGAAGGACCAGTTCTAATCCATTGTGTTACAAAAAAAGGAGCGGGATATGCTCCAGCGGAAAGCTCTGCTGATAAATACCATGGTGTATCAAAATTTGATGTTGCTTCGGGAAAGCAGCATAAAGGTAAGTCGAATGCACCATCATATACATCAGTATTTGGTGAAACACTTGTAAAAGAGGCAACCGTAGACGAGAAAATTGTTGGTGTGACCGCAGCAATGCCCTCAGGTACTGGATTAAATATTTTTCAAGATAGTTTTCCTGGCAGAACCTTTGATGTCGGAATCGCGGAACAACATGCTGTAACTTTCTGTGCCGGAATGGCCGCTGGTGGCTTAAAACCTTTCTGCGCGATATATTCAACTTTTCTTCAAAGAGGATATGATCAGATTGTTCATGATGTAGCTCTCCAAAAACTGCCTGTTAGATTTGCAATAGACAGAGCTGGTTTAGTCGGTGCTGATGGCGCGACGCACGCTGGCTCCTTTGATATAGCTTATCTTTCTAACTTACCAGGCTTTGTGGTAATGGCGGCATCTGATGAGTTAGAGCTAATGCATATGATCAGAACATCTGCTGAGTACAATGAGGGACCTATATCATTTAGGTTTCCTAGAGGTGAAGGAGTAGGTGTAACTCTTCCAGAAAGAGGTGAGGTTCTTGAGATAGGAAAAGGCAAGATTTGTAAAGAAGGGAACAGAGTTGCAATATTAAGCTTTGGAGCACATCTAAAAGAAGCGATAGATGCGTCTGAAGAGTTAGAACAACTTGGTATTTCGGTGACCATTGCAGATGCCAGATTTGCTAAACCACTAGATGTTGACTTGATAAAAATTCTCGCAGAAAATCATGAATTATTGATCACGTTAGAAGAAGGATCCATAGGAGGGTTTGGATCTCATGTGGTAGACTGGCTTCTGAAAAATAACCTTATAAATAATAATCTGAAGGTCAAGAGTTTGTTTCTGCCAGATAGATTTATTGATCAAGCGTCACCCGAAGTAATGTATAAGGAAGCAGGACTTGATATGGCGGGAATTACAACGACAGTACTCGATAGCTTAGGCATAGCTGATATTCGAAGCGATAGAATTAAGATTATAAAATAAGATCGTCAGTTTATAATTTGATCAAAGTGGTCTTGAATGTATATCCTTAACCAAGGTGTGAAACTAGAGGGCCATAGGGATATTTCTTCTTTTAATGTTTCAAAATTTACCCACTTAACCTCTGAGACTTCATTTTCATTAAGGCGTATTTTTAATTTCTCTTTTGTTGTTACGGAACCAACAAAAACGTCAACGGTTTCATTTTCAATCAATCCATTGCCAACGTCGGCTTTATAATCAATTTTATTTTTATATACTAATGCTGATACATCAACTCCTAACTCTTCTTTAAGCCTTCTGTGGGCGCAGTCTATGGGGTCTTCCAACCATGAGGGGTGGGTACAGCAGGTATTAGCCCAAAGGCCAGGCGTATGATATTTTGTTGATGCCCTTTTTTGAAGAAGCACACTATTATCGGATACTAAAAATACTGAAACTGCCTTGTGTCTTAGACCTCTTTTATGAACGTCCAACTTCTCCAATGGCTTTAAGACTCCTTGGTCCCAGGCAGGAATAAAATCAGTATTCATATGGCTTTAACTAAACCTGTGAGGTGGGCAATATTTTTAAACATTATTTTAAGGTGTGCTATTGGCCTTGATCGAGATAATTTTTTATGCATGTAAGACTCAAAGGTTATTCTTTGCACGTCGATGTCTTTGCATAAGGTAACAAATCGTTCTCTGCGGTCATCAGATTTATAATATGCGTTTTGCATGGCGCCAAGTACCTGAAAAACTGCTTTATGTTCTCTCATGAAATTTTTTCTTGCTAATGCTAAATATTTTGAATGTCCATGAAGCAAACATTTTTCCACTGCATCGGCGGCGTATTTACCTCCTATCATTGCATAGTAGATGCCTTCTCCTGAGGAAGGCGCTACCACCCCAGCAGCATCTCCCGCAAGAACAACATTATCTTCGTTATCCCACTTTTCTAGGGGTTTTAATGGAATCGGAGCTCCTTCTTTTCTGATTGTCGTGCATTGGTCCAGTCCTGCCTTTATCCTGAGATCGCTTGTAGCCTTTTTTAAGTTTACGCTATTTAAACCGGTACCCATTCCAACACTTGCCGATTTCCCATGTGGGAAAACCCATCCGTAGAAATCTGGTGATATATCTCCATTATAAATAACATCACATCTGTCTGGATTATAGTCACTTGTTGCCTTCGGTGCCTCTATTATCTCATGATATGCTATAACAAAGGGAATTTTATGAGCATCTTTGATAGTACTCCTTGCAACATTCGATTTAGCACCATCTGCGCCAATCACATATCTTGTCAATAATGTAGATATTTTCTTTGTTGAGTGATTATTAAAATCGACCTTAGTGTATTCTGAATTCTTATATAATTTTACAAATGTGCCCGTAAAGCGTTTTGCCCCACATTTTGCTGCTCTTTCCCTAAGATATTCATCAAAAAATTCCCTATCTACCATCCCGACATAACCATTTTCTATAGGAATATCTACCTTCCTACTTGTTGGAGATATCATTCTTGCTGTCTTAATCTTGGCAACAAGCTGAGATTGAGGTATTTCGAAATCTTCTATTAATCTTGGAGGAATGGCGCCTCCACAGGGCTTTATTCTCCCGGCTCTATCGATCAATGCGACTTTAAAACCTTTTTTGGACAATTGCTCTGCTGCTGTTGCTCCGGAGGGTCCTCCTCCTATCACTGTTATATCATAGATCATTTTAACTCACCGATTGTAATATGTTTTGATTTGGTTCGGGCGCATCCTTTCTAATAATTATTGAGCCCAAATATGCCGATGCTATAAAAAAGCTAGCAGCGGTTAGAAACACTATTCCATAGACGCTTGGAATTGAACTCATCATAAGTCCAAGTATGTCCACTAAGAGTGTGCTGAAAAAAACGGCCGTCATGGTGGCGTAAGCTTGAGCTGCCCCCCATATTCCCATTCGAGTACCTTCTCTATTATCACTCGAACCTTTACTTGCCAAATGCAGCATCGTTCCCAATATGCCGGCAGTGAAAACTCCGTTAGATATACCAAAGAAAAAAACTACCGAGTTTAATATACCCGGCTCTGTAAATGTAAGCCCAAGGAATGAAATTGTTAAAAGCGAAAGCGCAGAAAAAAGACACCCGGTAATAAGCCATAGTCTTTCTGACCCCCAACGTTCATTCTTGACAATCGATAAAGAACCAAAGCCAAAACGAAATTTTGCAAGACAAAGGACAATTGAAATGATTCCAATTAATGTCCCAATCTTATGAAATCCATCAAGTTTTGTGGACTCTCCAACTGCAAAGCCGAAGACCTCTCCCGCGAAAGGCTCCAAAATTGGGTCTTGCATTGAAAAAGCACCCATAGATATAAAAATGAAAATTGTGAAAAGCCTTGCTTCCCTTTCCATCCATACTTTTTTGATGCCCTCAATAAAGGATACATTTGAACTAATAGCGTCTCTCTTAAGGGTATATGAACTGTTTTGTAGAGATTTTTCTAAGTTTCTCAGGCTTAGAAAAGATATAATACTAGTTATTGCAGCCAGAGAAGATGTGATTTGTATGAGCTTTTGATGAGAATAAGGATCTAAAATTATACCAACGGTTATACCAGTAATTGCTAGTCCTAATATCATCATCAGAAAAGTAATTGAGGCAGCAAAACCTTTTTGGGATTTAGAGCTGTAAGAGGCAAGAAGAGCAAGAAGAGGTGTTCCGGCTGCGCCTACCCCAAAACCGATTAGGCTATACGAAAATATTGCAAGCAGTATTCCCTGAGCAAAACGACTCTCAATCAGAGGTATCGAAATAGACGCTAATATTCCGCCTATTCCTAGAATCAGCATCCCAAATATTATCCACTGAGTTCTGTTTTGAGTCTTATCGGATAAGTGCCCCCAGTTTACTCGCGTTAATTGGACTGCATAATGGAGTGCAATCAAAAAGCCTGCAATTGTAGCTGGTAAGCCTAATTCAACCTTCATCAAGCGATTTAGTGTCGATAATGGGATAACGACACTTGAACCAATGCAAAGCTGAACTAACCCTAACCTTAAAATCGATAACCAATTCATTACTACCCCCCTTATTTAATTCATTAAATACAATCCGTTTGCAGACAGCATCATCCCAGTAATGTATAATAGCACTCCAGTCATGTTAAAGAATGGCGTGTTTTTTTCTGGATCCCTCATAAGAAAAGTCATTGATGAGGCCTGTAGCAGAACACAAAAAGCTAGTGTTAAAGCTAAGATTAAAGATCCCCAAAAGTAAAATAACGATATCACTACTAACTGAGGGAACAGCATTATAAGGCAAGCTACCAATGTAGCAGGTTTCCGACCTAAAATAACGGGTAGAGAATTGACGCCTAAAATTCTATCTCCCTTGGTAGCTTTGAAGTCGTTCATGGTCATTATTCCGTGAGCCCCGAGAGCATACAAAGTAAGCACCATCAGAACTTCCTTGCTTGGCAATGAGACTGTAAAAATTGCTGCCCCAGTAAACCATGGAAGGCCTTCATAACATATTGCCACGATGCCCGGCCCAAAAATTGCCGATCGCTTTAGTCTAATTGGTTCTAATGAGTAAAGCCAAGCAGCTAAGACACCAGCAATGGTAGCAAATAAGATAAGGTTTCCAAGTTGGTATGCAAAAAGAATACTTATCACGCTCATAGTAATACCGGTAAAAAATCCCCATCCAGCAGTCACCCGCCCAGATGGAATGGGTCTCTCAGGTTGATTTATCGCATCAACGTGACGGTCGCACCAGTCGTTTACAGCTTGGCTCATCCCACAAACGAGAGGTCCTGCTAATATAAGACCTGATAGTATGAGTAAAATGTTATCGCTATTTAAGGCTCCAACTGACACGACCCCGCATAAAAAAGCCCACATAGGCGGAAACCAAGTAACTGGCTTAATGAGCTCCAAAAGAGAAATCAAGCTGGGAGTACTGTTAAAATTAATTCGGTAGCTTTTAATCACTGCCTTTAATCCTTATTATCTAAAAGATTATGTTTTCTCAGCTTTACATAGAGGCTTTGACGAGACAGGCTTAGAAGATCTGCGGCTGCTACCTTATTATTATTTGTTAAATTAAGGGCTGTTTGAAGACAAATTCTCTCTGCTATATCCCCTGTTTGGGCAACTAACTCTTTAAGGGGGGCACTTCCTACCAATTTGGTGGTTGCTTCCCAGCTATGTTGCTCATTATCATTTTGTTTCTCAAACTCAATATTTGACGAGTCTCTTAAAATAAAACCATAAAAGTCGTCATCTTCATTTGATACCCAGGTCGATGAAATAGTAACTGGAATCTTAGACCCAAACGTTGTAATGAAGTCAGTCGCATAGTTTCTAATTTTTCCAAGCTTTTTTGAATTGTCAGTAAGGATCTTCAAATCAGTGGTGGTGTTCCTCAGAAAATCAGAAAAGGATTTACCAACGACTTCGTCAACATTTGCATTCTCTGAGAGAGTTAAAAAACTATCATTTGTGTCAACTATTTTTCCTGCTTCATCAATAAAGACAAATGCGTCTGTGGTTTTTTGATACAGATCAGATAAATAGAGTTTTTCCCTTGAGTGGGGTGCCTTCTGGCTAGTTAAGCTATTTAATCTTATCAAAGTGTGTACACCCTCATTAGAACGAAAAAACGTCCCCTTTAATTGTACTTTTTTATTAGATTCTTTAAGTTTAGCTGTTAAGGCATTCGAAGGCGCATTTTTATTCAAAGTCTCAAGCTCATTAAGTATTTCAATGCTTGTCCCCTGGTTAATTAGATCTTCAAGTGTTAAATGCTGTAAATCGGACTTTTCTATTATCGTGTTGGCCTTTTTGTTAAAATCAATAATATTTCCGGTTTCATCAACAATAATGAAAGCGCTACCACATTGTTCTAGTATTACCCGATATTTGGTATCAAATGATCTATAGCGGTCATACTCTCTTTCAAACTTTAATTGAGTTTTCATAAGCTCTTGTTGGGCTTGTGCTATCTGCGTGAGATCACGACCAAAAAGAAGAATTTGGTTATTTACTCCAGTGGGATGGATTGAATACTGGATAGGGAAGTCAGTGCCATCATTTTTAGTATGGTTAAGCTGAACCGTGTCCTTTTCAGCTTTCTTGTTCGTGTTAGAGGTTAAATTAAGGATTTCTTCAAGTTTTATTCCGCTTTCTTTAGTTATAAAATCTCGAATATTTCTGGTTCGCCAGTGCTCTATATCACCCAAGTTTGTATTTTCAGTATTGTAAATAACTTCTAGAATAAGGCCAGCGGTATCAATTAATAGCGATATATCTGAAGCGCGCAAAATCACATCACCGAATATGTCGGGATTTAGTCTGACTATCTGATCAGCAGCTCTTACTTTACTCTCTCGTTTGGTCAATGAAAGGATCTCTGACTTAAATAACTATTTCAAGTAAAACTGTAAGCTAAATTTGACATATTGTAAACTAATTTAGACAGATTGCTGTGATAAATAGTTAGCACAAAGAATGATTTTAATTTACTTCGAGTAAAACCCTCATTTCCTCAGGAGTCGGCTCTAAAAGATCAACGTCGAGACATGTCTTCGACAAAGTTTTGTGATGGGTTACAAAAGAGCCGCCTGCCGCAATAGGTAGGGCGAAATTTTTTCTAATTCTGTCAGTGATCATGTTGCCTTGGTTGATCATTGACTCACTGCCAATTGAAAGGCCAACAAGCTGAAAACCGCCAAATTCCAATAACTTAAATAAATCTGATTCGCTATAACCGATCGCTACTTGTGCATTAAACCCTTCTTTTTTTAGTTTAAGAGCTGCTAAGTAAGAGCCAAAGGTGTGGTTTTCATTCTCCAAGGTGAAAAGTAATATTTTTGGCGTTAATTGAAACTGATTTATTGGCCCAAAGTATTTTGACTCGAGTTCTTGGCATAACAGTCTTAAGTTGCTTATAGCAATGGTAACTTCAGAAAATGTCAGGGCGTCCTGTTTCCATGAGTCCCCTAATTTTTCTGCTATAATTGGCGCTATCCCCTCAAAGAAAAATTCTACTGTTAGCCCTTTATCTATCTCTTTTCTAAGTAACTTAATAGTAAGTTCGGGCTCGTTTTTCACAATCGAGCTAAAAATTGATGCGGCTAAGTCAGCATCGAAAAACTTTTGATTAACACTACCTTTTGCTATTTCGCTAAGCGCTATTTTTGCTAGACTCTCAGGGTGTATACCTAGTCCCCCTAGCCCAGAATAATCGAATCTACTCTGTGTATCGTTATTCATACTTGTTATTGTATTAGCTCAATGTGATCATAGTCAAGATTTCTATGTAATTTATTGTTTACATAATTTTTTCTTGGTCTTGGCTAAGTCTAAATAAATATTACGATCCATTATTTTTTCTTTTTGTAATTAATTTTCAACAAAAAAAAAGATTTACCCAAAATATGTAAGTTTTTGTTGACACTTTGAATAGGTTCGTTACCATTTTTTTGATGTAAAGCTTTATTTTAGAGGTCTCGTAAGTATGCATAAACAATCGAGCCCACAGGTAGATGGGTGGAATCTTTACACTCCTTCTCAGAGAATCATAAGAGATAGGACCGTCTGGACAAAAGTTCAGGCTATTTTGGCACCGTTACAATTTATAGTGTGTGTTATTTCATTAGCGCTTGTGTTGAGATATCTTTTCACCGATGAGGGTTATTACATTGCCACAGTTTCTATTGTAGTTAAAAGTTTTCTCCTATTATTGATCATGGTTACGGGTGCAATTTGGGAAAAAGTTGTATTCGGTCAATTTTTATTTGCTGAAGCCTTCTTTTGGGAAGATGTTGTAAGCTTCTTCGTAATTTTTTTTCATGGCTTATATCTTTATGTTTTGCTATCAGGAGACTTTTTGCCAACCAGTCAAATGTTGGTAGCCTTATTTGCTTATTTTCTTTACTTCATCAATGCCTTTCAGTTTTTAAGGAAACTTAGACTGGCGAGAAAAAGTAGTCAAAAAAGGGCTTCACTAAAAGATGAGGTGAATAAGTGAACGAGCATTCAAAAATAGAAAAAGTTGGGGGATGCTCAGATTTACCTATTCTTAAAGAGCGCGGTCAGAGGGAAGTTTTTTGTGGTCTTACAGGGATCATTTGGCTTCACAGAAAAATCCAGGATGCATTTTTTTTAGTCGTAGGATCGCGGACGTGCGCTCATCTGTTGCAATCAGCTGCAGGAGTGATGATTTTCGCTGAACCAAGGTTTGGGACTGCAATATTAGAAGAAAAAGATCTTGCTGGTATGGCTGATGCCCATGAGGAGTTAGACAGAGAAGTTGCAAATTTATTAGAGAGGCGTCCAGACATCAAACAGCTCTTCCTAGTTGGCTCGTGTCCGTCAGAGGTGATAAAATTAGATTTATCTAATGCCGCTGAAAGACTTTCAAAGGTATATTTTCCCAAAGTAAGAGTTTTAAATTTCTCAGGTTCTGGTATTGAGACGACATTTACCCAAGGTGAGGATGCTTGCCTCGCATCACTAGTTCCAACTTTGCAAGAAACAGATGAAGATAATCTAGTTCTGGTCGGTAGTTTGCCAGACATTGTAGAGGACCAGTTAGTAGATCTAATTAAAGAGTTGGGAATTAAAAAAATCTCGGTGCTACCCGGCCGAAATACAGCGACCATGCCTATTGTTGGCAAAAGATCAAAATTTATCCTAGTCCAGCCTTTCCTTACAGATACCTCAGAGGCTTTGGAGAAGAGGGGTGCTTCAAGAATAAATGCGCCCTTCCCATTTGGTGAGGAGGGAACAACCCTTTGGCTAAAAGCCATAAAAGATAGCTATGGCGTAAGCGAGGATAAATTTGAGGAAGTGACATCAGCTCCAAGGAAAAGAGCCCAGATTGGATTGGAAAAACTAAGAGCTTCCTTGCAGGACAAGACAATTTTTTTCTTTCCTGATAGTCAACTTGAGATACCGCTAGCTCGATTTTTATCAAGAGAGTGTGGGATGAAGTTGATTGAAGTGGGGTCACCATATATAAACCGTTCGTTGGTTGATAAGGACCTTGAACTAATAGATGAAATGCCATTAATTTCGGAAGGTCAGGATGTAGACCTCCAATTGGATCGATGCAGAGAAAGCAATCCTGATATTACAGTTTGTGGCTTAGGCTTGGCTAATCCGCTTGAGGCAGAAGGACTTACCACCAAATGGGCTATTGAATTGGTGTTCACCCCAATACACGGCTATGAACAAGCGCAAGATTTAGCTGAATTATTTGTAAGACCCTTAAAAAGAAAAGAGGCACTTCTAATATGAAGCTGAGTATTTGGACATATGAAGGACCACCTCACGTTGGAGCCATGAGAGTAGCTACTGCAATGGAAAAGCTTCATTTCGTCTTACATGCCCCACAGGGTGATACATATGCAGACCTCTTGTTTACAATGATAGAAAGGGGTAACAAAAGGCCACCAGTTACGTACACCACTTTTCAAGCAAGAGATCTTGGTGCAGACACCGCTGATCTATTTAAGAAAGCGTGCAAAGAGGCAGTTGAAAGATTTAATCCAGAAGCTTTACTGGTGGGTGCGTCATGCACAGCGGAACTTATTCAGGATGACCCAGGTGGTTTAGCCGATGCCCTCCAGTTGAAAATTCCGGTGATACCTCTAGAATTACCCTCGTATCAAAGAAAAGAGAATTTTGGCACAGACGAGACATTTTACCAGATAGTGAAAGCACTCGCTTGTACCCAGGAGAAAACTGAAAAATTTAGTGTAAACATATTAGGCCCAAACGCTTTAGGTTTCAGGCACAGAGATGACGTAAGGGAATTAAAAACAATTTTGAGTGACCTTAACGTGGACTTAAATGCTGTTGCCCCTCTTGGTGCATCACCATCTAGCATCAAAAGCTTAACCAAAGCACATGCAAATATAATGCTATATCCAGAAAGTAGTGAGTTGGCCTGCCGGTGGCTTAAGGAAAATTTTGATATGCCTTATACTGAAAATACGCCTATCGGTATTAACTCTACAAAAGATTTTATCAGTGAATTAAATAAAATTAGGGGTGCAAAAGACGGTATTTCTGACACATCACGTTTAAATTTTGACTGGTGGTCAAAATCAGTAGATTCTAATTATTTTACTGGAAAACGTGTTTTTATTTTTGGGGATGCAACTCATGTTGCAGCTGCATCGAGAATTGCTAAAGAAGAAATGGCATTTTCGATAGTAGGTATTGGATGCTATAATAGAGAGTACGCTCGAAAAATAAGAGGTCTAGCGAAAGATCTTTCAGTAGACGCATTAATTAGTGATGATTATTTGGAGGTTGAGAAAGTTATTGCTGATTTACAACCGGAGCTAATATTAGGGTCCCAAATGGAACGTCATATTGGCAAAAGGTTGGGCATACCATGCGCCGTTATTTCCGCACCTTTTCACGTACAAGATCACCCCGCTCGTTTCTCTCCTCAAGTCGGATGGGAGGGTGCAAATGTAATCTTCGATACTTGGGTTCACCCACTTGTAATGGGACTAGAGGAGCATTTGTTGGGAATGTTCAGAGAAGATTTCGAATTTAATGACACAGCGGGTCCCAGTCATTTATCGAATTCTAAAGGTAAAGTGAATGATGAAAGGAAAGAGCTAGAAGAAAATGAAATCACCTGGGCTCCTGAAGCAGCCAAAGAGCTTAAAAAAATCCCATTTTTTGTGAGAGGAAAAGCCAAACGAAATACCGAGCAATTTGCCTCTGAGAATGGACATAATGCAATTACGAAGGATCTACTATATGAGGCGAAGGCGCATTATGCTAGATAGCTCAAATAAACAAAACCCATATACTTTGGTGATGCTAACCTTAGATGCGCATTCTATTGGTTCAGTGGAAAGAATAAAAAATCGGTTTCGTAAAACTTATCCCCAATTAGAGATTATTGTTCATGCGGCGGCATCCTGGGAAGAAGACCCAAATAGTTTGCTCAAAACAAGGGAAGATCTCGCAAGAGCAAATATGGTTATTATCACTTTAGTTTTTCTGGAGGATCACATCTCAGCAATCCTCCCAGACTTAAAAAAAGCAAGAGAAAATTGCGATCTTATGCTTGGGATTGTCTCGTCAAAAGAAATTGTGAATCTGACAAAGATGGGTGGATTAGATATGTCCAAACCTTCCTCTGGCGTGCTGAAATTTTTGAAAAAGTTAAGAGGAGATAAAAATAAAGTTACTGGTGGAGAGAAGCAGATGGCTATTCTTCGTCAAATTCCTAAAGTTTTAAAATTTATCCCCGGGAAGGCTCAGGATTTGAGAGCTTATTTTCTATCTATGCAATATTGGTTAGCGGGATCAGAAGAAAATATCGAGAGTCTTTTTTGCTATTTATTGTCAAGATATAGTTCAATTAATAACAGTACGAAAATGGAAATAAAATCTCCGGTAGAGTATCCAGAAACAGGCCTTTATCATCCTGACTTACCCAGAAAAATAACTGATAAACTTTCAGAAATGCCCTTTGTAAAAAACTCAACGGGTACCGTAGGGCTTCTTTTGATGAGATCTTATGTTCTCTCTGGAGATACAGCCCATTACGACGCGGTTATAAGAAGTTTGGAAGCTAAGGGACTAAACGTTGTTCCAGCATTTGCTGCAGGTCTAGATGCTAGGCCTGCGATAAATAAATATTTTATGAATAATTCCAAAACGTTCATTGACACATTAATTTCTTTAACAGGGTTTAGTCTTGTTGGTGGTCCAGCATATAATAGTAGTAAAGATGCAGAAGAAGCTTTGTCAGAATTAGACGTGCCTTATATTGCAGCGCATGCCATAGAATTCCAAAATCTCCATCAGTGGGATAAAAGTGATGGTGGACTTAACCCAATAGAGACAACAATTTTAGTGTCTCTACCAGAGTTAGATGGAGCAACGAATCCAACAATTTTTGGGGGAAGAATGGGTGAAGAAGGAGGTTGTAGCTGCTGCACACCTTTAAGAACGGGACAAGAGAAAGCATTCGATATGGTTCCTTGTTATGAAAGAATAAAAAGCTTATCCGAAAAGACTTCCCGATTGGTGAAACTAAAGAGAAAGGAAAATTCAGAAAAGAAAATAGGTATCATCCTATATGGATTTCCTCCAAATGCTGGGTCTATTGGAACCGCTGCTTATCTAAGCGTATTCGAGAGCTTGTACAATGTGCTTAAATCAATGAAGAATGAAGGTTATGGAGTTGAACTTCCTAAATCTACCAACGAATTAAGAGAAGTTGTTTTAGGTGGAAATTCAGATAAGTACGGCCAGGAAGCAAATGTAATAGAGCGTGTTAATGGAACCGAAATAGTTGAAAACGAACCATATTTGAAAGAAATAGAAGAGGTATGGGGATCGGCTCCAGGAAAGATTCAATCAGACGGCTCAGGAGTTTTTATCCTCGGAAAGAAGCTTGGAAACGTAGTGGTAGGTATTCAACCAACCTTTGGGTATGAAGGAGACCCAATGAGATTATTGTTCGAAAAAGGTTTTGCGCCTACTCATGCTTTCTCTACTTTTTATAGATGGATGCGGAATAACTTTAACGTTGATGCTTTTTTGCATTTTGGGATGCATGGAGCATTGGAATTTATGCCTGGCAAAAAAGTAGGCTCTAGCTCAAGGTGTTGGCCGGATCGGCTGATAGGAAATGTGCCTAATATTTACTTATATGCCGCAAATAATCCCTCTGAGGCTTCACTAGCTAAGAGAAGAACAAATGCTGTTATAGTATCCCACCTAACACCACCTTTAGCAAAAGCGGGCCTGTATAAAGGACTTATTGAACTCAAGGAAACTGTTACTCAATACAGAGAATTGCCTGATGATAATGGCAATAAGAAAAAATTAGAAAAACTAATTATTGATCAAGCAAAACTCGTTAACTTTAAAGATTTCGAAACAATTGAAGATTTATGGTTAAAAATCTTAGAAAGCGAAGACGCATTAATTCCTGATGGTTTACACGTTGTGGGCCAAGAGTTAAGCGAAGACAAACTAGCAGAATATGAAGGCTATTTAAAAGAAAGTCACGATCCTCATGAAGTAAAAGGACTTTTGGAGAAATTAAACGAGCAAACAGAAGTCAAAGGAATAATGGGTGCATTAAGCGGGGAATTTATAAGGCCAGTTCCGGGAGGTGACTTGATGAGATCACCAGACATTGTTCCGACAGGACGCAATATTCATGCCTTTGATCCCTTTAGGATGCCTTCTCTTTTTGCTATGAAAGAGGGAGAACAACAAGCAGAATTATTATTGTCGAAACACGAAACTTATCCGAATTCTGTGGCAATGGTATTATGGGGTTCAGATAATATAAAATCCGATGGGTTATCTATAGCTCAGGCAATGGCTCTAATGGGTGCTGTGCCAAAGTTTGATGATTATGGGAGATTATGCGGTGCAGAGCTTG
This sequence comes from Alphaproteobacteria bacterium, assembly GCA_003331935.1. Classification (GTDB taxonomy): domain Bacteria; phylum Pseudomonadota; class Alphaproteobacteria; order Rhodobacterales; family Rhodobacteraceae; genus CACIJG01. The sequence continues at coordinate 16,820 of QOQE01000012.1, forward strand.
TCCCCTTATCTGATCTTGGAAGACCGCGGATAGATGTTCTAATGACTCTTTCGGGTATCTTTAGAGACTTATTGCCCCTTCAGGTAAGAATGCTTGCTAGTGCTGCTTACAAAGCATCTCTTGCTGAGGAGCCGTTAGAAATGAACTTTATCAGAGCGAACACTCTAAGACATCAAAAAGAGATGAATATCGATATTAAGTCGGCTGCTCTAAGAGTCTTTTCAAACGCAGAGGGAGCTTACGGATCCAATGTGAGCCACCTGATTGATACCTCTTCATGGGATGATGAAGAAGAATTAGCTAACACATTTAATAACCGAAAAGGCTTTGCCTATGGACTAGATGGGAAATGCTCTAAGCAATCAGAGCTACTTACATCTGCTCTGAAAAAAGTCGATTTTGCATATCAAAACCTAGAAAGTGTGGAATTAGGGGTAACAACTATTGACCATTATTTTGATACACTTGGTGGAATAAGCAGAGCCGTAAAAAAAGCAAATGGTGGAGATACAATTCCAGTTTACATAGGAGATCAAACAAGAGGTGATGCAGCAGTGAGAACACTGTCTGAACAAATTAATTTAGAAACGAGAACTAGGTCATTGAACCCAAAATGGTTTGAGCCTCTTCTTCAACATGGTCATGAAGGCGTTAGACAAATTGAGGCCCAAATTACTAACACATTAGGATGGTCGGCAACTACTGGGCAAGTTGACCCCGATCTATACGACCAACTTTCAGAGACATTTGTTTTAGATGAAGAAATGAGAAGAAAACTAGCTGAGTTAAACCCCAAGGCAAGTCTGAGGGTAGCGAATAGACTGTTAGAAGCGCATGAACGAGATTATTGGCAGCCAGATCAAGATACTCTTGATGCATTGAGAAAAGGTGCTGATGAATTAGAAGACAAAGTCGAAGGTGTTGGCCTTGCGGCAGAATAAAAAAGGGAGATTAATATGAGTCCACTAGACCAAAGAAAACAAGTGCCTAACCTTAAAGAAGATGGGGAAGGGTCTGTTCAAGTTAAAATGGACCCAAATATGAAGATAGACAGTGCAAAAGTTTTTGCGGTCTACGGTAAAGGCGGTATTGGTAAGTCTACGACCTCATCGAATTTATCGGCAGCCTTTTCAAAGCTTGGAAAAAATGTTTTGCAAATTGGATGTGATCCCAAGCATGACAGTACGTTTACATTAACTGGGAGATTGGTGCCCACTGTTATTGATACTCTTAAAGAGGTAGATTTTCACGCGGAAGAGCTTAGGCCTGAAGACTTCGTATATGAAGGTTATAATGGAGTTAAATGTGTTGAAGCGGGTGGTCCTCCTGCTGGAACTGGGTGTGGAGGGTATGTCGTTGGGCAAACAGTAAAATTACTTAAACAGAACCACATGCTTGATAATACTGATGTGGTAATATTTGATGTTTTGGGTGATGTAGTGTGCGGGGGTTTTGCCGCTCCATTACAACATGCCGATCGAGCGCTAATTGTGACAGCAAATGACTTTGATTCCATCTATGCGATGAATAGAATAATCGCTGCCGTACATGCTAAATCAAAAAATTACAATGTAAGGCTAGCGGGGTGCGTTGCAAACAGGTCAAAAGACACAGATGAGATCGATAAATACTGCAAAGAGGTAGGTTTCAATAGAGTGGCACATCTACCGGATCTTGATGCTATAAGGCGCTCTCGTCTTAAAAAGAAGACATTATTCGAAATGGGTGATGATGAGGACATTGTGTCCGTTCAAAAAGAGTACATAAGGCTAGCGGATCTCCTGTGGAATGGAACGGAAGGTTTAGCACCTTCAACGATGGAAGATAGAGATATTTTCGAACTTTTAGGATTTGATTGATGCAAAATACGTATCTTGCAAAGAGAGCAAGACTAGAAAATTACTTTAATGAAGTCTCAAGTGATGCTTGGGATAAGCTCACGTCCAATGAACCTGTTTCCTTTGTCCGTCAATTAGTTAGAGAGGGACGGGAAAAGATGCAGACAGCGATAATGGAAAAACTTCCACATGACTTAAAAGGAATGAGAATTTTAGATGCAGGGTGTGGGACGGGGGTGCTTTCACGAATGCTAGATGAAAGAGGAGCAGAAGTTGTTGGTGTCGATATATCAGATAAATTGATTGATGTGGCTAAAAACAGAAGTGCTGCTAATAAAAATATTGAATATTTTGCCGGAGATATGAAAGAACAAAGCTTTGGAAACTTTGACTACATAATTGCTATGGATAGTTTAATTCATTATTCACCAGAGGACACTCTATCATCAATAGTGGAGTTTTCTAAAAGAGCAAATAACTCAGTTATTTTCACAGTTATTCCTAGCACTTTTTTTCTTAGGACCAAACTACGATTAGGTAAATGTTTTCCAAGGTCTGAAAGGTCACCAGAAATCGTTCCAATTGAGTTAGCTAATTTACATCAGCTAGAAAACATTAAAACCAACACATCTCTCAAAAAAATTGCACGAATAAAGCGATTTTTCTATGTTTCAGAAGCATGGGAGTTCGCACACAAATGATTGTTTCAAAAAAAATGATTAAGGAACTGAGTAGCTCATTATTACCATTTTCGGATGCCGTCTCGAGTGAGTTGCCTATGTCAAGTTTGCTTAGGCTTTCCTTATTTCAAGTGTCAGTTGGTATCGCTACTGTCTTATTGGTTGGTACACTTAATCGAGTCATGATCGTAGAGTTAGGCGTAGTGGCTTCATTAGTAGCAACAATGGTGGCTATTCCAATATTATTGGCTCCTCTGAGAGCAATTTTGGGTTTTAAATCCGATAATCATAAATCGCTTATTGGATGGAAAAGGATGCCCTATATTTGGTATGGAACAATGTGGCAGTTTGGTGGGCTAGCAGTTATGCCATTTTCAATAATTGTTCTATCAGGTGATCAAACAGTGGGCCCATGGTGGGCTGGACATATTTTGGTCGCTTTTTCCTTTTTAGCTACTGGTATGGGCGCGCATTTGACGCAAACGGCAGGGTTAGCTTTGGCAGCGGATAGAGCTACGGATCAAACGCGGTCACAGGTAGTAGCGCTTCTTTATGTTATGTTTCTACTAGGAATGGGTTTGGCAGCAGTCGCATTTGGACTTTTATTGGCAGATTTTACGAAGTTCAAATTAATACAAGTTGTCCAAGGGGCTGCTGTAGTGACACTCTTTCTCAATTTGGTTGCCATCTGGAGGCAAGAAAAACTTAGGCCAGTAGAAAAGAAAAATCTCTATAAGACTGAGGCCGCATTTGTGCCAATTATGCGATTATTCCTTAGCTCTCAAGGAGGGCGAGGATTGCTGCTCGTGGTATTCTTTGGAACTTTAGGACTTTCCATGCAAGATATTTTATTAGAACCCTATGGAGGTGAAATATTAGGATTGAGCGTAGCAGCTACTACTAGTCTCACTGCAATCTGGGTTGTTGGAGCTCTTAGCGGACTGTTTATCGCTTCGAGGTCCTTAAGAAGAAAGACAGGAGGCCCAGTGAGGTCAATAGTTCTTGCACTTTTTATAGCTATTGGAGGGCTCTGTTTCGTAATTATGTCTGATCCAATGAACTTAGTTTCACTTTATTACTCTGGATCATTTTTGATTGGTTTGGGTACTGGTTTATTTGCTGTGTCAACATTGATTATTGCAATGACCATACCTATTTCAAAGGGAATGGGACGAGGTCTTGTTCTCGGTTCGTGGGGGGCAGCTCAGGCAACGGCCGCTGGCTTGGGCATAGGTTTAGGTGGAATTTTAAATGACATTTCTAAGTCAATTGTTGGTCCGGAGGGGTTGAATTTAGTAGTCTCTTCTAACCCAGCATTTTCGTATTTAGTTGTGTATCATTTAGAAATCTTCCTTCTATTTTTAACATTAGCTTTTTTGGGACCTCTTTCTCAATATCTGTCTAGTCTAAAGCTTGATAGAAAAAAATTGGGAAAATTTGGTTTTTCAGAAATGCCAACTTAACCATGAAAGTTAGGAGAATATCAGATGGAACCTTATAACGTAATATTTTTTGGAAATGTGGATTTAGCACAAATTTCCCTTTATGCATTTTGGTTATTTTTTGCAGGCCTAGTCATATATTTGCAAAGAGAGAATATGAGAGAAGGTTATCCCTTGGAAAATGAGGAGGGCGATCTAAGTACTAATCAAGGACCTTATGGAGGTCCGTCAGAGACAAAGACATTTAAACTGCCGCACGGTAGGGGAAGCATTACTGTTCCAGAGGAAGGAAAAGAAAAAAGAAAATTGTCCATTAAGAGGGAAAACATTGCAGGAGGAGCACCATTTTCGCCTACTGGAAATCCAATGGCAGATGGCATAGGTGCTGCAGCATGGGCTGAGCGAAGAGATGTTCCTGAATTGGATGGACATGGAAAGCCCAAGATAGTACCCATGCGAACATTGAAAAAATACGAAGTATCAGCAGGAAAAGATCCACGCGGTATGAACGTTATATCGGCTGACAAAAAAATTGTAGGAAAAATTTCAGATCTTTGGGTGGATGCACCAGAACAGTTTGTCAGATATCTTGAAATAGAGTTGAAAGATAAAACTACGTGCCTCTTACCCATGCCACTGGCACTAATTCGGAGCGATGGCGTTCATGTAAACACTCTTTATGGGAAACATTTTCCAAAAGTGCCAAGAACAAAAGCTCAGACTAAAGTTACGATGTTAGAAGAGGATAAGATCTCTGCTTATTATAGTGGTGGTCAACTCTATGCCTCTTATGACAGATTGGTATCTGCATTTTAGGGAGAAGTAATGGAATATAAAACTAAATTAGAATCACATAAAAACATTTTGGATGCAATTCCTGAAGGCGAAAGTATTCTGTGGAATGGAAAACCCTCTTTTTGGGGGTTTTCTTGGTATTTTTTTGGTTTAAAGCTTTTAGCTTTCTATTTGATAATACTCTCAGTCGTGTTTGCTGCGAGATTGACGGTGACTGATTTCTATACAGCTTTTGCAGTTGATTTCCTACCCTTTCTTTCAAGCGGTATTTTAGCTTCATTTATACTCATGGTTCTCGCCGGAATACAATCTCAAAGTTCTGTATATATTATCACCGAAAATAGAGTAATAATTAAAAGTGGTGCTGCTTTATCTTTTTTAATTTCTATCCCGTTTAAAAAAATAAAAGCAATTAATTTGCAAAAACGTAAAGGATCTTTAGGAACGATTTCTTTTGAATTAAGTTCGGGAAAAAGGATTCCCTACATTTCATGTTGGCCAAGTGTACGGCCTTGGAAACTCAAAAATACTGAGCCTGCTTTTTCTTGTATAGAAAATGTAGATGAGGTTGCTACCATTTTGAGAAAGTCTGTAATGGCGGGGAGTATAAGTCTTCAGACGCCCTCAAGCAATTCAGATTTCAAGGCGCAAATAGAGCAAGGAGTGTAGATGCGAGATACGACAAAGCATAGAAAGGATGATTTGGTGCCAAAAGGATTTCTATATGCCGTCTCTATTATGGTTGTGTTGTCCTTATTGGTTGTATTCTCAGCATCTTTATTTCCAGGAAATAAACTCGATGCTATTGAGAAGATAGAAATTTTGCAGAAAGCAAATTTGAAATTGGCAAAGTTAAGCAATGGGTCAGTATCAATTATAAATTTAGAAAATGAAGAACTGCTAAATTCAAATGACGGAAAGAGTGGATTTTTATCCGTAATTATGACTGGATTAGAGTATAATAGGAAAAAAATAGGACTTGAGTTGTTAGACTCTTATCAGATCGAAATCATTAAGTTTGCTTCTGGTAAAATATCTCTAGAGGATAGCAAAGCAAGTTGGAGTTTAAATGTAACGAGTTTTGGTAGTAAAAATAGTGAGCTGTTTGTATCAATTTTTTAAAGGGGGAAAAATGAGTTTTTTAAAAAAAAGAAGAGATAGTGCGCCATGCACAATCGAAGTATCAAATACCTTTGAGTCTTTGCATGCTCATGTAAGATTTAATAATGGAGCGATAGTGAATCCAGGAGATGAGGTAATCGTCCACGGTGAACCTGTAAAAGCACTCTACGGAGAGGTAATTACGGAAGATAGAGAGGCTACAATTGTAAGAGCAACGCCACTGGAAAGGCTTTGGACTAGAATTATTGGCAAATTAGAATTTATGGAAATCTGTGAGTTTTCGTTTTCTGAGGAGGTTTCTCTATGAATACTATAATTGATGACAATACAACCGATATGGCGATGGAGGAAACTCTTATAAGTCCTAGGTTTTACACAACAAATTATAAAGAATTGGACAAAGTCGATATTTCATCGATTAGACATGAATGGGATCAATTGATAGAAGAAATGCGATCGGATCCAAATAAAACACATTTCAAGAAAACGTCAGCATGGGATGATTTTGATTTTGAAGATTTAGAGCCAGGTCTAAGGAAAGAGTTTATCGATTTTTTGGTCAGCTCCCTAACGTCAGAGTTTTCAGGCTGTGTTCTTTATAAGGAGATGAAAAGACAGGGAACTAACGTAGATATTTGTGAACTGTTTGCTATGATGGCTAGAGACGAGGCGAGGCATGCTGGCTTCATAAACGACGCTTTACGAGAAGCAAATATTGCAGTGAACTTAGGCTTCTTAACAAGAAAAAAGAAATATACATACTTTGCTCCAAAATTTATCTACTACGCGACTTACCTCTCTGAAAAGATAGGATATGCGAGATACATAACCATTTATCGTCATTTAGAAAAGAACCCAGATGCTCGGTTTCATCCAATATTCAAATGGTTTGAAAAATGGTGCAATGACGAATTCAGACATGGAGAAGCTTTTGCGTTACTAATGCGATCCGATCCCAAGCTAACAGCAGGGATTAATGTCTATTGGATCAAATTCTTTTTAGTTGCTGTTTACGCTACAATGTATGTCAGGGATCATGCTAGACCAGAGTTCCACAAAGCTTTGGGGGTGGATATTGATTGGTATGACGACCGTGTCTTGAGAATGACTACTGAAATTTCAAGACAAGTATTCCCTATTGAGATCGATCATGATAACCCGAAATGGATGATTGGATTAAAGAGGGTAAAAAAAGCTATGTTAGCCTATGGAACTGCAAAGCAGTCCAAGAGTTTTCTTGGAGCACTCAAGCGACCTTTTGCTGCATTAAACTTGGGTTTAGCTTTTGTCAGATTATACGCTATTCCTGCAAAGAAAAACGCTGTACCTGAAACTAGCAGACTACAGCCGAGTTACTGAAAAAAGAAAGAAGTTTATGAGCTCAATAGTCAGTATATTTCTTGTTTTATTTTTATGGTGGTTTTTAACTGGCATAATTTTGTATATAGCAAAACGACTAGATTTTGGTGATAGTAAGACACGTTTCACGGTAGTTTTAGTTACTTTGCCACTGTTCTTTTGTGCATGGTACTTCTATTTCAATTGCTTGGATGGCATGAGTTACTCGGAGATTTTTTGTTCCTTTTTGGCTAGCTTGTTTATCTGGGGGTGGGTTGAACTAACCTTTCTAACAGGTGTTGTTGCGGGCATTCCTCTTTTAGAAAAGCAGGAAATAGATCGGGATACAGAACGAGAGCGGTTTATTAATGGCTTCCGATCAATAGCACTGAATGAATGTTTTCTGCTTTCCTGTTTGTTTATTATGACCGTTCTCTCTATTGGTGCAGAAAATAATTTTGGATTAACTACATTCTTGATACTTTACGTTGCTAGAGTTTCGGCCAAGCTCAATCTTTTTTTTGGTGTACCCTATATTAATCTACATTTTTTAACTGCCCCGTTAAAGCATATCGCGACATTTTGCAGAGTTGCGCCTATCGGTTTTTTCTTTATCTCTTCTACTATAACGTTATGTCTTACGTTTTTATTTTTAGCAGGATTCACGTATGCTTCAGATCCCATGTCAGATATTCAATTTGGATATTTATTGTTGAGTACCCTTGCAGGATTGGCAGTACTTGAACATTTATTTATGGCACTACCTATTAAAGATGCCACCCTTTGGAACTGGATGCTACCAAACATTAGAAAGTCAAAAGAAGTAATTACGACTGTAGAAACAAAATCAAATTTTCCTAAGGAGAGTAAAAATGAATTACGATAGAATTTTTCAGGAAAGGCTTGAAAGATTAAAAAAAGAGGGAAATTACAGGGTTTTTGCCGATCTTGAGAGATATAAAGGATCCTTCCCTCGAGCAAAAAATTACATTGGAAATAAAGAACGGGATGTAATTGTCTGGTGTTCAAATGACTACCTAGGAATGGGTCAGAATAAAGAAGTTATTACCGCGATGCATGATGCGTTGGAACAGTGTGGTGCGGGCGCTGGTGGAACAAGAAATATCTCAGGGACAAATCATTATCATGTGTTGCTTGAACAGGAGCTCGCAGATTTACACAGAAAAGAGTCAGCCTTACTATTCACTTCGGGCTATGTTTCTAACTGGGCTTCACTTTCAGTCCTAGGGGCTAATTTGGAGAATTGCGTAATCTTGTCGGATGAATTAAATCATGCATCGATGATCGAAGGGGTCCGTCATTCCCGAGCGAAGAAAGTCATTTGGAAGCATAATGACGTCGCTGATCTCAGAAATCATCTTAGAAACCTGGATCCCTCTGTCCCCAAAATTATTGCTTTTGAATCTGTTTATTCAATGGATGGAGATATATCACCCATTTCGGATATATGCGATGTGGCTGACGAATTTGGTGCGCTAACATATTTAGATGAAGTGCACGCTGTAGGTCTATACGGCAAGAGAGGAGGAGGCGTCTCTGAAAGAGATGGGGTTGCTGAAAGAATATCAATAATAGAAGGAACTCTAGGAAAGGCATTTGGTGTTCTAGGTGGTTATATTACTGGATCAAAAGAGGTTTGCGATTTTGTTAGATCTTTCTCAAGTGGATTCATATTTACAACTGCGCTCCCACCATCAATCGCTGCCGGTGCACTTGCCTCAATAAAGCATCTAAAATCTTCTGAAATAGAGCGAGCAGATCAGAAACGTAAAGTAAGATATTTGAGAGAAAAGCTTGATCAGCATAATATTCCACACCTGCATAATCCTAGCCATATCGTTCCTGTTATGATTAAAGATCCTGTTAAGTGTAAGATGATTAGCGATATTTTATTAGAAAATTATGGAATTTATGTGCAACCCATTAACTATCCAACGGTTCCTAAAGGGACGGAAAGGTTGAGGATAACGCCATCGCCCGTTCACTCATTTTCAGATATAGATTCTCTGGTAAATGCTATGAATGAGCTATGGAGCCAATGCGCCCTTTCACGCGTTGTAGCGTAATTAGGCTAATTTTTAGAGGGATCACTCGTTATAATTCTTTTTCATTTGTAAGAAAGGCTGTTTTAATATTTTTTCTATCTGCCTTTTCAAAATCAACGAGTGCCTTATCATTTTCTAACTCAGAGATAATTCCATAACCAAATTTTTCATGAAATACTCGATCTCCAATACTAAATGTTTTGGTCACATGGGGAGAGTTATTGAAAAATGGGGATGGATTATTGGTCAAATTACTTTGAAGTCTACTCCAACCGGGTGATCTGTAAAATGACGATTCCTGTTCAAGAAAACTTGATTGATTAATGGCATTGGAAGACTGAAATCCGGAGGGCGTCAAATCTTGAATAAATTGGTTAGGTAATTCTTTTATAAATCTACTTTCAAGATTAAAGTTGAAATCACCAAATTTATATCTACTTTCAGCTGAACTAATCGTGCATGCAAGTTTTGCTCGAGTTATCCCTACATAAGCTAACCTTCGTTCTTCCTCTAACCCAATTTGACCATTATCATCTAATGACTTTTTATTAGGGAAAGTTTCTTCCTCCCAGCCTGGTAGATATACCTGTTTAAACTCAAGGCCTTTGGATGCATGTAGGGTCATTAAAGAGATTTTGTCAGGGTTTCGGTCAATCTGATTTTCCATGACTAATGACACATGATCTAGAAAACTTTGGAGATCAGAAAAATCACTCAAGCTTGATACCAACTCTTTCAGGTTTTCTAACCTGCCTTCTGCCTCTGGTGTTTGCTCGTTTTGAAGCATATCGGTGTATCCAGACTCATCTAAGACTTGTTCAACAAGATCAACATGGTTTTTCTCACTGGAGAAACCCACATCACGCCATATCTCTAACATATCAAGAAAGCGGCCTAAGTTTTCTTGTATTTTCTTACTAAGCAAGTTGAACTTTAACGCATGACGTGTAGCATCTAATAAGCTGTAATTGTTTTCTCTAGCAATATTATGCAATTGTTGTAGAGACTTTTCTCCTATACCTCTTTTTGGAACATTTATTATTCTCTCCAACGCCAAACTGTCGGTGTCCGAGTTTATTATTCTTAGGTATGCAACGGCATCTTTAATTTCTTGCCTATCAAAAAACCGAGTGCCACCTATTATAATGTGTGGAATATCTCTCCTAAGGAGCAAATCTTCAAAATCTCTAAATTGCCATGTGGCTCTAAACAATATAGCGATATCGGAAAACTTTAAATTTTCGGATCTTACTTGATTATGAATATCATCACATATCCAAGACACTTCATCTTTACCGTCAATATGTTTTATTAATTTTACTTTATCCCCGATATTTGAGTCGGTCCAAAGGGTCTTCCCTAATCTTCCTTGATTGCTCTCGATTAGTCCACTTGCTGCCCCAAGAATATTGGAAGTCGATCGATAATTTTGTTCTAGTCTGATAACGGTAGCGCCTGGAAAGTCTTTGTCGAATTTTAAAATGTTGCCTATTTCAGCGCCTCTCCAACCATAAATAGACTGATCATCATCACCCACACAGCAAATATTTTTACTTCCCTGGGCTAATAATCTAAGAAGAAGATATTGAGCCATATTGGTGTCCTGGTACTCATCCACGAGGATATATTTAAATAAATTGTGATAATTTAATAAGAGAGAATTGTCTGCTTTGAGTATTTCTATGACATGAAGTATCAAGTCACCAAAATCAACGGCATTTAGTGTTTGTAAACGAGACTGATAAATAGCATAAAGCTTCTTCGCTTTTCCATCGAATTGCAGATCGTCTTCTGGAATGTTTTGATATGTTAAAGCCTTATTTTTCCATTGATCGATAATGTAAGCGAGCAATCGGGGGGGCCATTTTTTTTCATCAATTGCTTCAAGTTTAATTACCTGTCGCAATAAACGAATTTGGTCATCCGTATTGATGATAGTAAAATTTGAATTTAGCTGTACCTTTTCAGCGTGTCGTCGTAGAATTTTCACGCATATAGAGTGGAAAGTACCTATCCATTTGAGACCCTCTGAAAGATTGCCAATATGTTCCTCAATCCGGAATTTCATTTCATTCGCAGCTTTATTCGTAAAAGTAACGGCAAGTATGCTGTGTGACCGGACATTTAGACTTTTAATCAGATATGCTACTCTGGCAGTTAGGGCCTTTGTTTTTCCTGTTCCAGCGCCTGCTAAAACTAGCACTGGTCCTTCGGTCTGACGAACCGCCTTCTCTTGCTCACTATTGAGATCACCTAGATATGAAATGTCTACCATGCTAATGTAATTAACAATCCTCAATTACATAATCAAACGAAACTTTGATGATTACTCTTTTCCTAGAGTATACTTGATAATTATTTTATTTGTTTTTCATTGTTTTACATGTATAAAACATTTTGATGCGGGCGTAGCTCAGGGGTAGAGCGTTACCTTGCCAAGGTAAATGTCGTGAGTTCGAATCTCATCGCCCGCTCCAATTTAATTAGCAATTCGATCTATTTTTTTGCTAAGTCATAATCACTGACTTTTAGCATTTGACTTTCTTGTTGTTTTTTGTCTAAAAGAACCTATCTCCTAGCGATGCTGAGATATTTAAAAATGAAATTATAAAACTCACGAGAACATTATGATTATTGGTGCGTTAAAAGAAAATAAAAAAGATGAAAACCGTGTAGCCCTTACACCAGAAAGCGCTCAACTTTTAGCTAAGTTAGGACATAAGTGCTTAATTGAGAAGGGTGCGGGCGTTGGAGCTGGGTTCACTGATGCCGAATATAAATCAGCTGGCGTAAAAGTGTTGGCATCTTTAGGAGATGTTATTAAAAACAGTGAGGCATTGATAAGGGTCAATCAACCTTCTTCTGCTGAAATAAAAAAATATAAGGCAGGGCAGATTCTCATAACATTCATCTGGCCGGCACAAAACCCTCAACTTGTGAAGGAACTGAACAAGAAGAAGGTGACTGCTCTTTCTATGGATATGATTCCAAGGATCAGCAGAGCTCAAAAAATGGATGCCCTTTCATCTATGGCTAACATAGCTGGTTATAGAGCAGTTATAGAGGCTGCTAATAATTTTGGCCGATTTTTCACAGGCCAAATAACAGCTGCTGGCAGAGTGCCACCTGCAAAGGTACTCGTAATAGGAGCGGGAGTTGCTGGACTTGCAGCTATTGGAGCTGCCCAAGGCTTAGGCGCAGTTGTAAGAGCATTTGACGTAAGGCCAGAAGTCGCAGAACAAATTGAGTCCATGGGGGGCGAGTTTTTGTTTCTGGATTTTGATGAAAGCGGTTCAACCGAGGGAGGTTATGCGGCACCCTCAAGTCCTGAGTTCAGAAAAAAGCAATTAGAATGTTTCCGCGAGCAAGCTCCTGATATAGATATACTAATAACAACCGCTTTGATCCCTGGAAGGGATGCCCCAAAATTATGGTTAAAAGATATGGTAGCTAAGATGAAGCCGGGCTCAGTAATCGTCGATCTAGCAGCTGAAAAGGGCGGGAACTGTGATCTAACAAAGCCAGATAAAAAAATCGTAGCTAAAAATGGAGTGACAGTGATCGGTTATACAGACTTTCCGAGTAGGATGGCTAAGCAATCATCATCTCTTTATGCAAATAATATTAGACATCTTTTTGATGACCTGACCCCAGAAAAAGATGGAAAAGTAGCCATTAATTTAGAGGACGACGTTATAAGAGGGGCTCTTGTGGCACATGATGGAAAAGTAATGTTTCCTCCTCCAGCTCCTAAGGTTAAAGCCGTATCAACCACAAAAAACAAAGAGGTATCGGATAGGACCCCAGAGCAACTAAAAACAGAAGAAGCTAATGCGGTTAGAAAGGCCGGCGCTTTTCAAGTTGGGATGCTAATCCTAGGAGGTATGATTATAGGTCTTTTAGGCCAATATGCCCCACCGGCGTTTATGCAACATTTTATAGTTTTCGTATTATCTTGCTTTGTTGGTTTTCAGGTAATTTGGAATGTGAGTCATGCATTACATACACCGCTGATGGCAGTGACTAATGCGATATCTGGAATAATTGTTGTGGGAGCACTGTTACAGGTAGGGTCGTCCAATCTAGTAGTGGAAGTACTTGCTAGTGTTTCAGTTTTGATTGCAACGATAAATATTGTGGGTGGGTTTCTTGTTACCAAGAGAATGCTCGCCATGTTTCAAAAAAGTTAAGAGGTCCTCCTATGCTAAGTACAGAGTTAGTAACTGCCGCGTATATCGGCTCAAGCGTACTGTTTATCCTTTCTTTAGGAGGGTTAAGTAATCAAGAAAAGGCTAAGAGAGGTGTATGGTTCGGCATTGTAGGAATGGCTATAGCTATTTTGGCTACTGTCTTGGGACCAGAAATGACCTTATCTCAGTATTTAATTCCAAGCCTTATTGTGGGCTCAATTATTGGGTTGATTGTTGCCCAGAGAGTTCAAATGACAGGCATGCCAGAATTAGTCGCCGCATTGCACTCTTTCGTTGGCTTAGCAGCCGTGTTTATCGGTTTAAACCAGGAAATCAATCCTATGAAATCTTATTTTGGCGCTGATAAGGTGATCCATGATACGGAGGTGTTTCTTGGGGTTTTTATTGGGGCTATTACTTTTACAGGATCTGTAGTTGCATATGGAAAGCTTGCCGGAAGTATCACCGGAAAAGCTGTTATTTTGCCGGGTCGGCACTTTCTAAATATACTAATGGTAGTTGTATGTTTAGTTCTTGGTTGGATGTACCTGTATGATTTGGGCTGGACATACCTCGATCAAACAAGCATCTGGACATTGTTAGCGATGACTTTAATCGCTTTTGTTATAGGAGCTCATCTGGTTTTGGCCATCGGTGGTGCTGATATGCCTGTTGTAGTATCGATGTTAAATAGCTACTCAGGATGGGCCGCTGCAGCCACTGGTTTTATGCTGGGGAACGACTTGCTTATTGTTACTGGAGCACTGGTCGGCTCCTCTGGAGCCATTCTCTCCTATATAATGTGTAAAGCGATGAACAGAAATTTTGTTTCCGTCATATTAGGAGGATGGGGAGGCGGTGGTGAACCATTAGCCGACATAGAGGGAGAAATGGTCGCTACTGATAATGATTCTGTTGCCAGTATGCTCGAAAACGCAAAGGGGATTATTATCGTTCCCGGCTACGGCATGGCCGTTGCACAAGCCCAATCATCTATATCAGAGCTTACCAAGCGTCTTAGAAATAGAGGTAAAAACGTTAGATTTGCTATTCATCCTGTGGCTGGTAGGTTGCCTGGTCATATGAACGTTCTATTGGCTGAAGCGAAAGTGCCATACGACATCGTGCTTGAAATGGATGAAATAAATCAAGATTTCCCTGAAACAGATGTTGTAATAGTTATAGGTTCAAATGATATCGTTAACCCTGCAGCTCAAGACGACCCTAACAGCCCCATCGCTGGAATGCCTGTTCTTGAAGTATGGAAGGCTAGGGATGTGATTATTTCAAAGCGTGGTAAAGGTACTGGCTATTCTGGGATTGAAAATCCACTATTTTATAAGGAAAATAGTAGAATGCTTTATGGAGATGCAAAAAAATCAGTGGACGAGTTGTTAACAAAAATTAGCTGATTGCTAAAATTAGTGCTAGCAGCCTCACTATTTATCTGTCTCTCGAACACAGGGGTATAGTTCTGCTGGGATTATGGTGGACATGGGTGGTGCATCAAACTTTCGTCGTGTTCTACGTTAATCTATCTAGTTTTAAAGAGAAGTATTTTTGAGCCATTCGTAAAGTTTATCAATACTTTCAATCAAGAATGGCGTGTGGGCACTTAGATCGCTTTCATTAGCAGTTCCTGACAGTACGCCAAGGCAAGGCATGTTTATTTTATTTGCAGCAACTAAGTCGTAAATACTGTCGCCAATCATTAAAACTTCTTGGGGTAAAAAATTTGTTTTCCTTAAAAAAGCCTCTAATTGACCAGATTCTGGCTTAGACCCATACCCACTATCATAGCCGATTATCATATCGAAATATTGAGTTAAATTATGCTGCTTAAGATGATTAACCGCGTTATGTTCACTGTCATTTGTTACCAAGCCAAAAGTAATTGCGTTTAAGCTAGAAAATAATTTATGTAAATCGGTCAAAGGTACTTGTTTAGCATCACTAGAGTTTTCAAATAATCCATGATGGATGGCTTTTTTTGGTATTTGGGGAAATAGTTGGAAAATTGCGTCTACTACTTCATCTACTGAGCCATGCACAAAAATACTTTCTTTTAGGAATTTAGAAGAAGCTAAGTCAAAGTGTATCGCATCAGCCAATTTTTTTATTTCTAGATCATGCTTTTTGCTAAATTTGGTAACAAAAACATTTGCCCACTCTGACCACGACCTTTGAATATCGAATAAAGTGCCATCTTTATCAAAGATAATGCCTCTGATTCTCAATATCTTCAGCCTTTTAAACGGTCAATTAACTTTGAGACTAAATCGTCCCATGAAGTTGGCTCAATAGATGCTCCTACCGCTTTAGGCATATAGGGTTTTACCAAATCACAAACTGAAAAATGAACACATACTGTGTCTTGGTTGTCGTTATATACGCTTTCCACTTGATAGGGATTGTCATCAATAAAAAAAGACTCCGCTTTATGGTCTTTTAGAATCTCCTTTACTGCAGGCCCCTTCATGCCTTCATTACTTATCAATGGATAATCCATGCCAATGCTCTTAAGGTTCAGTACCCTATCATCATGAACAGAATGCGGAACATTACTCAAGATTATTATTTGTGCATACTCTTGGAGTTTCTTTAATGCCTCTGGAGCTCCTTTTGCAGCCGGTTGGTTTTTTGTTTCTTCATTTATGAATCCCCACACAAGATCTTTTGCTGTTTCCGGATCAGCTACGTCATCTGTTTCTGATTTCTTTATTGCATTATCTAAGCGATAGCCTGTGAGATGTAATCGATGGTTGTGTTTTTTTAAGTAATTAGAGAAAGGTTCAGCGAAATGAACAAGCACTTCATCGGCATCAAAAATCATTAGTGGTAGAGTAGGATCAATATTTAGACCTGATATTTGTTTTTTTGTATTTGGTGTCATTAGTTTAAATAAGTTCAAAAATTATTCTTTTTTGTAGGCTAGACACAGAAAAATGCAATACAATAGTTAAGTAAATTATATGTGAAAGATTGTAAAAGATGAATGAAAACGCAGAAGTACCAATTCGTGACGCAGCAACGGTCATCCTTTTAAGGCAAAAAAAAGACAGCACTTACGTACTGATGGGCCAAAGAGGAAATAAGGCAGTTTTTATGCCCAGTAAATATGTGTTTCCAGGGGGTGCTGTCGATGAAGATGATACTAATGTTGAGTTGTTTAAAAGTATTGATAAAAAAGGTGTCGATTTACTTCATCAATACTCAGAAAAGAAAATCGCCAAGGAACTCAGCGTTGCGGCAATAAGAGAGTTATGGGAAGAAGCTGGGCTACGATTATGCGCCAAGGTAGATACAGTTGAGAAAATAAGTCCTGGATGGGAGGATTTTTGTAAAAACTGTTACTTACCTGATGCCAGCAATCTGGAATATGTATTTAGAGCTATAACGCCTCCAGGAAGACCACGAAGATTTGATGCACGTTTTTTTATATGTAGAGCTGAGAATGTTCACGGGAATCTTGATGACTTTTCGTCTGCCTCAACTGAATTAAGCCATCTACACTGGATTGACATTAATGAGGTTAAGAGCCTAAACCTACCTTTTATAACCGAAGTTGTCCTGAACGAGATCAAAGAGATTATTAAGGATGGGCCAAATAAAAAAGGAATTCCCTTTTTTAAACACGGAGCCTCTTCTGATTTTATTTTTATAAGCTAAAAAATGCTTATTGACTAATTGTATTAGTTTTAATATCCAGTAAGAAAATAAGGAATTATAAGATGGCTAAACCTTCTACAATAAAAATCAGACTTAACTCGACTGCAGACACAGGGCACTTTTACGTTACAAAGAAAAATTCAAGAACCATGACGGAAAAAATGGTTGTTAAAAAATTTGATCCAGTAGCTAGAAAGCACGTCGAATATAAAGAGGGTAAGATAAAGTAGGGCGGTAACAATATATTAATTTATTACCACCCCCAAAGCATTTTAGTCTCTGTTTCCCATAAACTGTAGAAGAAACATAAACATATTTAAGAAATTTAGATATAGAGACAAAGCTCCCATGATACCCATTTTCTCCGCATACTCTTCACCATAAGATGATCTATACTGCAAGTATGTATTTTTAATATTCTGAGTATCGTACGCAGTTAATCCCGCAAATATCAAAACTCCTATCGCGGAAATTGCAAGATGCATAACTGGACTTTGAAAAAACCAGTTTGCGATAGACGCTATTATAATACCGACTAAACCGATAAACAAAAAGCTACCTAACGCCGATAAATCTCTTTTTGTAGTATACCCATACAAACTGAGAGCACCAAACGCAACCGCCGTTGTGAAGAAAGTTTGCGCAATTGATATTGCTGTATATGCCAAGAAAATGTAGGAAATTGATAGTCCAATTAACGCAGCGAAGATCCAGAAAACCAGTTGCGCTGTCTGGGTACGCATGCTGTGAATCTTAGCACTAAAGATAAAAACTACTCCAAGAGGAGCTAGCATTACAACCCATTGTAGCCACGTACCAAATATCGCCATTACTAATGCTGGTGTGGTGCCCACAGCGTAAGCTACGGCCCCAGTTATCAACATCGCTAGTGACATTAGCCCATAAACTTTGTTCATGTGGGCTCTTAAGCCCATGTCTATGGCCTGAGATGAATCTACATAAGATTTTGCAGTTTGATATTCTGCCATTTTTATTGACCCCTAAATTATTAATGGTTGTTTGAATATACAGATAAATAAGCTATTTTTTCAAGTATTCAATGAATATATGATTAAAAATTATTAAAAAAATGGTAGAAAATACAAAGTGAATAGCCGATATAGGAAAAGTGGAATTAAAATCTTTACCGAACATGAGAAGCAAAGTCTGTTAAAAGACGCAAGAAAGATCGTTGTGGAGGCCGGAAAAATAACAAATAGTTATTTTAAACAAAGGCTGATTATTGAAAATAAACAAGAAAATGCCTTCAATCCAGTAACTGTTGCAGATAAATTAACAGAAAAAAAAATGAGAGAAATGCTCGAAAAATTGTACCCAGATGACGCAATTGTTGGTGAAGAGTTTGGGAAGAAAGAGGGTTTAACTGATTTTACGTGGATTATTGACCCTATAGATGGAACAAAAGCTTTTATTTCAGGTATTCCAACATGGGGCATATTATTGTCCTTGGTTAGACATAATGAGCCCATTATAGGCGTAATTTACCAGCCATTTACAGATGAGATTTTTTGGGGTGGTTTTGGCCAAAGTTTTAAGCAATTGGGCGTAATGAGTGGTAATCCACAATCTCTCAGTGTAAGAAAGTGTGAAAACATTAGTGACGCTGTTGTGGCTACGTCATCACCCGTAATATCGAACAAGCGTTTTCAGACTGGTTTAGATAAAATAATGAATATTGCTAAGTTAGAAAGGTACGGAATAGACTGTTACGCGTATGCTATGCTGGCTGATGGAAGTATTGACGCTGTAATTGAATTTGGTCTTCAAGAGTATGATATTAGAGCTCCCGAAGCGATTGTCTTATCTGCAGGGGGAATCGTTAGCAACCTTGATGGCTCTTATCCATTAACAGGAGGCGATGTTATAGCCTCTGGAGATCCTCGAGTTCATGATCAGTTGATAAAAGTTTTTAATAGTTAAGACTTGTCATGACGCTTTAAGGAACGCATGCATTAATGATAGTGCTTTTCCTCTGATCTCTTCTTTTTCAATCAAGATTTCATGTTGAGCTTTTGGTATTTTTTCTACTTTTATAAATTCATGTCTTTTAATAAAGCGAAGCACCGCATCATTATCAGTTATTCGTTCCTGTACTGCCAGCAGTACCAGTATCTGTTTATTTGGTAAATCAACTGCATTTAGAACATTAATCTCCCTCAAAATTGCAATTAAGTAACCTAGGGTTGGTGTTCCGCTGTGAAGTTCAGTATTCTCTCTTAATATCGCTTGCAATCGATCAAATTGTTTTTTGTCAGAAGTAAGTGTATTTTCTTTGAAGTGCACTGTTAAAGAATATGGTTTGTAACTTTTTGGGTTTTGGTGAGTAATCTCTGTCAAACTCAAAAATTGAAGTATTTTTTCGCACCTTAAAAGCAATCTTTGAAATGGTCTTGGTATTAAACGTACATTACCCCAGAGAGGAGATAAGAAAATATATTTACTAAAACGGCGTGGGTCTGAAATAAGCCTCCTCAAACCTATTAAGCAGCCCAAGGAGTGAGCAACTAAGTTCCATGGTTTGGCTAAGTTTTTTTCTTGCGCTAGAGCAATCACCACATCTAAGTCCATTTGATACTCTTCTGTACTGTAAATATGTTGAACTTTGGGTCTTGAAGGAAATGGTCTATCAGAAAGCCCCCAACCTCTCCAATCAAGTGTGATCACGTTAAAACCTTTTTTTAAGAAAAATTGAAATGTCTTTGAATATTTTTCTATGAACTCACGATGGCCATTTAAAAAAAAAACTGTTCCGCAGGCGTTAACTTTTTGGGCTTTCCAAAATACAATTCGTAAATTTTTTCCGTCCTTGGACTTCCTAAATGTGGTTTGCCCATTCTCAAGCATATGTTTCTTGAGTTTGTTTTTCATAAGTTCTTTAGGCTAGAATACTACTCAACTCCATAGCGGCACTCATTGAACCCTCAACTTTAAGTGACCCTGTCATGTAAGCCTCTGTCGCGTTGATATCACCATCCAGAATATTTGTGAAAACATCCAGTGAAGCAATTAATGTACAATCAGTTTCTTCATCAGATACTCTAACTCCTTCATTATCCACAACGATAGAGCCTTCCTCTTCAATTTTAAACTTAACACTTGAATCAAAAGTTGCACCAGCCATTTTTTCATTTATAGCTACAACAGCTTTTTCTAATATTTCACTCATAATGTTCTTTCTTTAATTATATTTTATTTTTTGCTTCCAGAGTTGTTATAATGCAGCGACTCAGGAGCTACATCCCACAACATACCTGGAAATCATTTATCAAATAACTATAAGCTATTTCCCCATGAATTTCAAACACAGCAATAATAGGTCTTCTTTGTGCAGGGCAATTCTAGGTCCCACTAATACGGGCAAAACTTATTATGCATTAGAAAGAATGTCGTCATACAAAAATGGTGTAATAGGAGTACCCTTAAGGCTCCTCGCACGAGAAATATATGATCGGCTTGTCTCATTAAAAGGAGCAGATAATGTAGTGCTTAATACGGGGGAAGAAAAAATACGAGGAAAAAATGAGCGATATTGGGTTTGCACAACCGAAGCAATGCCTACTGGGCAGACGTTTGAATTTGTAGCAGTAGACGAAATTCAACTATGTGCTGATGCAGAAAGAGGACATATATTTACTGACAGATTATTAAATTCACGTGGGAGCTTTGAGACGCTATTTTTGGGATCAGCTGTAATACAGGATTTAATAAAAACTATAATACCTGATATTGAGATAATAAGCAGAGAGAGGCTTTCAAAGTTAAGTTATTCTGGAAAGAAGAACATTTCTAAATTGGGCCCAAGGTCAGCAGTGGTCGACTTCTCAGTCGACAAAATTTATGAGATTGCTGAGCAATTAAGAACTTCTAAAGGTGGAGCAGCGGTAGTTTTAGGAGCACTTTCCCCAAAAACAAGAAATGCACAGGTTGAGTTATATCAAAACGGAGATGTTGACCATATAGTCGCTACTGATGCAATAGGCATGGGATTAAATTTGTCAATAAATAATGTTTATTTTGCAGCTATGCACAAGTTTGACGGACGCAGTTCCAGACCGCTAAACTCATTAGAGGTTGCTCAGATTGCTGGTCGCGCAGGACGTTATACTTCAGATGGATTCTTCGGTGAAACTGGAAGCTTAAGGGGGATAGGAGAGACTTTAATCAATGAAGTTGAGGATAACGTCTTCCCCATGCTAAGAAAAATAAAGTGGCGAAATTCTAAACTAGAGTTTGATAATGTTGGCTCACTCATCGACTCGCTTGATTTAATGGCGAGTCAAAATTATCTTGAACGCGCTCAAGATGGATCTGATGTAAGTATTTTAAAATTTCTAAAAGTAAACAACCCAGAGCTATTAAAAGAGCTGAAAGAAGACGACGTTAAATTGTTATGGAAGGGGTGTCAAATACCTGACTTTAGAAAAATTTCCAATCAAGACCACGCAAATCTAGTAATAAAAATTTTTGACTTTATAAGAACCTCAGGGTTCATTCCTTCAGAATGGCTTGAAATCGAAATAGATCGGCTAAATAATATACAGGGTGATATAGACGTCCTATCCAAGCGATTAGCCTTTATCAGAACTTGGTCATTTGTTGCAAACATCAACAAATGGTCGTTAGATAGTGACTATTTTGTTGGTTTTACCAGAAATGTTGAAGACAAGTTATCTGATGCCCTACATCTTAAACTTACGCAACGATTTGTTGACCTCAGGAGGTCAGTATTGATAAAAAAGGGAATGGTTGAAAATTTTGATAAAAATGATTTTGAATTGCGAGAGGACAATTGCGTTTATATAAAGGGTCACCTATTTGGCAGAATGAATGGTTTTGTCTTTAATCTTTCTGGTGGAGAAACAGTAGAAGAGAGCAAGAAGCTAATGCAGGTTGTAAGACCTTTTTTGCAACAGCATCTTTTAGGACTAGTAAAGATGTTTTATGAAACTTCTGAGAATGACATAGTACTCGATGCTAATGGACAAGTAATCTGGCTCGACAGTAAGGTTGGTTACTTAGAAAAAGGTTTCGATATACTCGCACCAAAGGTAAAATTAATCAAGTCAGATGAGCTTGAAAAAAGTGAAATAGAAAAAATTCAAAGAAAGCTGGATATTTTCATCGCAAATAAAATAAAGACCTTCATGCCCAATCTATTAAACCTTAGGAATGACCGTGAATTTACTGGAGCGGCCTCGGGACTCTTACATATTTTTTATAACAACCTGGGTGTAGTTATGAAATCGGAGGTTTTCGAGCAATACAAAGATATTGATAATGGGATTAAAGCCAAACTTAAAAAGTCCGGAATAAGATTTGGGTATAAAACAATTTACGATGCGACACTTCTTAAACCAGAGGCATCTAAAGTAAGAATTTGTTTATTTAACGCATTCCATAATGCTACTGAAAAGAAAGTACTTAAGCCTCCTCCTGGACTCGTTACTATTGAATATGACAATCATATATCTAAGCAGCAATATTTGGTTGCAGGGTTTTTTGTGGCTGGTCGTAGAGCTATAAGAATAGATATGCTAGAACGCCTCTATTTCTTGATTAAAGAACATTCAATGGATGAATGGATGGCAATCCAACCAACTATGTTGTCGATTACTGGATTAGGAGTGGAAGACTTTACAGCGCTTATAAAAAGCCTTCGATTTGAGATAAAATACGAGAAGTTTACAAAAGGGGACGAGGTGATAACGATTGAGAAGGAAGATGGGCTCTATAAGGTTATGTTTAAAAAACAGTCAAGAAACAAAAGTGTAAAAAAATTGAAAAGCGGTGGCACCTTTAAAAAGGGAAGCAGACCCAGAGAAAATAATAAGACAAAAAATAAAACAGTGATATCTGACTCACCTTTCTCTTCCTTAAAGGTTTTACTTAAAAATTGACCTTCGTTGAAAAACCCTATTTATCTGAATGTCGATTAGACTTGTGGTTATGGGCGGCTCGGTTTTATAAAACGAGAAGTTTAGCGGCTTCAAATATAAAAAAGGGTTTAGTACGTCTATCTGGAAAAATGGTAACTAAGCCTGCGTCTCCAGTTTGTATTGGAAGCCTATTGGTTATTGAACAAGATTTAGTGGTAAAAAAAATCTTGGTTGAAGAAATAGCAGTAAAGAGGGTTTCTTTCGAAAAAGCTAGAAACTTTTACAGAGTAATATCCAAAGACAGTAGCGAAGATGCAACTTTTTTTCAGGCCAAAACAAGATATAAACCAGACAAAAAGGCTAGAAGGAGTTTAAAGGCTCTTAAAGAAAAATTACACTTTCTTTCCGATAATTAACTCCTATTATATGAATAGGAATTTTTAGGGAGAACCATTTGACGTACATAGTCAACGATAAGTGTATAGGTTGTAAGTATACGGATTGTGTCGATGTTTGCCCAGTGGATTGTTTTTACGAAGGGGAAAACATGCTTGTAATCCACCCTGATGAATGTATTGATTGTGGTGTATGTGAGCCTGAGTGTCCGGCAGATGCAATTAAGCCTGACACAGAACCAGACGCGGCTGAATGGGTTGAGTTTAACAGAAAATATTCTGAGCAGTGGCCAAATATTACAATAAGAAGAGACCCGTTACCGGATGCAGAAAAAATGGATGGTGAGCCAGAAAAATTTGAAAAGTTCTTTTCTGAGAAACCTGGAGAAGGCGATTAATTTAACTAGCTATTTTTTCTCTAATGTGTTACCTATCTGTTTTTCAGAAAAATGGTGACTTTCAAATGGATAGTGAAGTATCAAAAGACGATTTTCAGATAAATGATTTTGTTGTTTACCCTTCACACGGCGTTGGCCGTATTGTCGATGAGGAAATACAAAATGTAGCTGGTTTTGAACTTAAAATGTATGTTCTTACCTTCGATAAGGATAAGATGACCCTAAAGGTTCCAAAAGATAAAATAGAATCCACTGGAATGAGAAAATTGTCTAGTCCAAACACCATTGGGAAGGCTTTGCAGGTCATAGGTGGAAAGGCAAAGGTCAAGAGGGCGATGTGGTCTCGACGTGCTCAAGATTATGAGCAGAAGATAAATTCAGGCGAACTTATATTAATTGCGGAAGTGGTAAGAGATCTGCATCGAAATGACGAGCAAAGAGAGCAATCATATTCCGAAAGACAGCTTTACGAAGCGGCTTTAGAGCGACTAACAAGAGAAATAGCTGCTGTTGATGGAGTTGAAGAAAGAAAAGCACAAGAAAAGGTAGATAAGGTCTTAGATGGGAAGGCAGCTTGACCTTTTCAATAACCCGTCATTTCTAAATAACCTACACCAGATAAATCGCCACTAAATAAAATTGGCCCCTCCCAGTACGGAAAGCTGGTCGCCATCCAAGAGTTAACGTTTACAGCCTTAGTTTTGATTGTTAAAGGGTCACTGCCAAGAATAGAGATTTTCCATTTAGTGGGAACCTTTTTCCCTCTAACTATGGAATAAGCTGTCTCTTGTAGTTGGAAGTCAGAGGAACTCAATGATTTTTTTGTTCCATCTTTGTTAACCCATGACCCGGATAAAAAATCATCTCCGTTATTATGTCTCACTTTGAAAAGCATTACTTTTTCTCCATTATCAAGATGTAACGAAAACCAATCCCATCCGAGTTGGTTTTGGTTAAGTAAGTTACTTGACCATTCACGGTCTAACCAGCCTACTCCTTCTACAAAATGTCGCTTTCCATCTAAAATCACCCATCCTTTCACCGAATAGAATGGTTGGCTATAATAATGAGAAGCAGCTCTTTGTTTAGATTTTTTGCTAAAACCTCTTTCACCTTGCAGCACTGGGCTCATTTTAGTGGAAAGGTTTAAAGAATAAGAGAAGTCAACACCGCTAGACTCTAGTTGGATCTTTCTGAGTTTATTGTCTCCTTTAATACTCCAATTGTCGATCCAAGCTTTAAAGGGATCCAATGTAACTCCTGCCTGTCCACTGTTTTCTCTTGCAAAGCGCTCTTCATGGTAATGCGAGGTTCCCGTGGTCAAAGCACTATGTGCCATCCAGAACCCAGTAAGTTGTTCAGGATCTTTTTTCCTAGACAATGGTTTGAGGTTACTTTTGAACAATGTCCATTGTATGCCTAAGTTCCCAAGGGATTCGGACTTAAGGTTTGCAGTTAAATACCACCACTCAATTCTAAAATTTTTGTGTGCTCCATGGTCTCTTGGAAAAGTAATTTGATAGCTTGGATCAGCTGCATTGAATTGGCTGCCATGTTCGGTAGCCATAGAGTTATAACTGATTAACCATAAACAAATGAAAAATCCGAATACCTTCATATGCATAACAATCTAAAAATTTTTAGTATCAAAATTTGACGGAGGCTTAACATTTGAGCGTCTGAGAGATAAAATTGTAGAAAAAAGGGAGGCCGTTAGTGCTGTAATCCAGATTTGTAGCCAATAGTCTGGAAAAACTTGTATAGGTATTCTCCAACCGAAAAAATTTGGGTTAATTATCTCTGACAATATAAAAGCTATAACTATGCCCATACCTATTGAAAGGAGGCTTACCATATTAGTTAAAATAAATATCTTCAATATTTCTAATCGTAAAACCTGCTTAGTAGAAAAGCCAAGTAGATAAATGGGTGTCAGATCCTTTTTTCTTATACTATTTACGCTTATTAAATTGGTGTAAAGCGTGAAAGAAGCAACAAATAAGGTGATCAAGGCCAGCTGAAAGCTAATTCTAAATGTATTATCGAAAATCTCTAAAGAAATTTTTCTTACCTCTTGGGGGTTTATAATCATTTCTTTAACAATTTCAACATTGCTTGTTAAGTCATCGAAAAAGCTCAAACTATTTCTGTTATCAAATTTAACTGCTATGGTATTGGGTATTTGAGATGAAAAAAATTCTTTGTACAGTTTAAGTTGCATCATCAATTGATTACGAGAATTTCCATAATCTGCGTAAATTCCACCCACTTCAATATCTAGTTTTTTACCGTCAATTTCTAACTCTAAAACATCGCCTAATTTTATAGCTTCTCTGATAGAAAACTGTTCGCTTATAAAGATGATCTTGCCATTCCTAATTTCTTGCCAAGCATCTTTAGTATACTCTATTAGAGGCCAATTTTCTTCATAAGTCATAGATGGTTTGAACCCATATATCTCGACAGGCTTATTTACGTGAGTTCCCTCATTTTTGATAATCGGATACGTCTCTCCATCATATTTTTTAATAAGTGCCTCTATTTTATTTAAAGTCATTTCATTTGAAATATTGATATAATAGTCAGCGAATATTCTATTCTCCAACCACTCGACAAATGTTGACTTAAAACTTGTTACCATTCCATGAACACCGACGTTTATTGAAAGAGCTAAAAAAAAAGCAATATAGCCCGCGAGAAGAAGTGCCCCGAATTTTTGGGTGTCTCTAAGAAGCCAAAAAGATAGAGTGTAATTTCTTGGAAGGTACTTTGCAATAAGAGACAAAAAATGTCTGATAAGTAATGGTAATATAAAACAACCAACGACAATTATAGCGCCAAGAAATAGAAAGCTGGCAATTTTATTACTGGAGGATATTGAGAAATAGTAAGAAATGCAGATAAAAAGTAACAGTATTATTGAAATAAACACCGAGCGTCTTTCCCCCAAATAATTCCTCTTATTATTTGAGCGCTCTATTGGGTTTAAATTATCAAGTTTAAGAATTGCCTTTAAGCAAGCTAATAACGTGCCCACTCCAGCGATCAATATGCTATACAAGAACCAGCTAACTGAAAGATCAATTTGTCCATCAACGGGACTGTTATAAAGTGTCGAGATTGTATTATTTATATCAGGAAGAAGTTCTCGGGCTAGTAGAAAACCGCCAAATGCCCCAAGCGAGCCAGAAAACAATGCTATTAAAAGTAACTCTATTGCAAGGCACAGATTGATAAGCATTCTTTCCACCCCAATCACCTTCAAAATTTTTATTGTGAGGTTTCTTTGGTCATATGCCATACTTACACTAGTGTATACGATAAACATTCCAACGAAAAAGGAGAGAAAACCAAAGGCCCTTATATTAAACGTAAAGCTTTCTGAAATAAACTCGAACTCACCAGCACTATTGTCATCGACTAACATTAAATTTCTAAGCATAAGCTTATGAGGGGAGCCTAAACTCCGATCAATATATTCGAAATATGTATACTTTCCTTCCATGTTTAAAAGGCGTTGTACGGTGCTTACATCACCTATAAGGGTATTAGCAGGCAATTGCTCGTTTTCTATCCTAGAAAAATTAGAAAGTTGATCTTTCAATCTTTTAAATGTTTTACTGGAGCCGAATATTAAATCATCACTATTTCCTTGGATTTCCAAAAAATTTCTAGTCGTAAGATTATTTTGACTTATAAAGATGTTTTTGGAATCTGCGAGAAAATCAATACCTAGAATAGTTATGTCAGAGTTTCTTAAGGTTGCTTTAATTACAGGATTAATGAGCCATCCATTTAGTCGCAATTTTACAAAATCTGCCTGACTAACATATGGTAACTCTTTGTCAATTATAATGGGTTTGAAAGCGGATTGTAAGAGTTCTATCGACCGTTTTTGCGCTTTTATCGTTTGATTATTTACAATGTCTATACTTGACCACAAGGTGGAAGCTATTGCTATACCCAATATGGTGAAAATGAGTTGCCCTTTTGTCTTTTTCCAATTTGCCAGTATAACCTTTAGTATCAATAAAAATTGCTTCATTTTTATCCGATTTTTTTTGATTTTAGCTCCAGGCATACTTCTAGTTTTGAAGCGATGGAAAGAGAGTGAGTTACCATCACTAGGACGGTATTATATTTTTTATTAATATTTAATAGCATATCTAAAACCAGCTCAGAGTTTTTTTCATCCAGACTTCCAGTCGGTTCGTCTGCAAACAAAATCTTGGGTTGGGCAGCTAATGCCCGAGCGATTGCTACTCTCTGCTGTTCTCCCCCAGACAGGTTTTCAGGCCATTCTTCCAGTAATTTGCTTAGTTGAAGGTCCCGAATGATATCGCTGACATACTCTCTATCATACTTATTATTAATCCTAGATTGAAATTCTATATTCTCCCTAACATTAAGGCATGGTATCAAATTGTACTGTTGAAATATGATAGCAGTTTCGTTTAGCCTTAAAAGCGATTGGTCCGAAGCTTTAAGGCTCCAGAAGCTTTTCTCTCCAAAAAATACCTCACCACTTGAAGGCTTTTCAAGTCCAGAAGCTATGTGTAATAGCGTTGATTTCCCCACACCACTTTCTCCTATAAGAGCGTAGCTGGTTGAAGAACAGAAGTTAATGTTGACCCCATTAAAAAGTTCGGTGGATCCCGAGTTTGTATGAAATGATTTTGAAATACCCTTAATTTTTATGATGTGGTTATGCATTAGCTTCAACTTTTTTTTGGTAACAAGGATATTAGTCTTTGCACTTACATAGTTGTGCTTGAAAATCTTTCAATGTCGAAACCAAATACGAGCGATGATAAGCTAAGGGTTATTGAAATTTTATCGATTGTTTATTTAAATTATTTCTGAAACAAGAGCAGTAAATTTAGTGAAAAGGTCTGATTGACATTTTTAGATCCTTGTTTTCTTCATCTTTATCAAAAGGTATCACTTTAAGACCAATTTCGGTCACCTTCTCATCAATGACTCCTGCTATTTTTGCCCGTTTTGTATCGGGCACCCACTTGTCAGCCCAAAGAGAAAGCGAAAGGAAAACTCTTACTAGATCATTACATCGTTCCGTAGCAACATACACAGCTCTCTTCTTGTTGCTCGGCACGTAACGTCTGATTAATTTTTTAGCTGCCATTGCCTTAAGTCTCTCCGTCAGCAGGTTTCTAGAAATATTGAGATTATTCTGAATGGACTCAAAATTTTGATTTCCGATCATGATATCTCTAGCAATTAACAGCGTCCACTTGTCTCCCAATATAGAGAGTGCAGTGGAAATACCACAATTATCTTTGCGAGCTTTTTTAAATGACATTTTGTTACCCAGTCTAAGTTTACCTAGCGTCACATCATAAGGTTATCGTAAAATGGAACCTGTAAGTCAACAAATTTATTTTCTTAATGCTTTTAAACAAAAATTTATCTTATGGCAAATTAATAAAAAAACATGAAATGGTATACAGATTGCAGAAATCTTTATAACTTGAAAATAATAAAACAAAAATAGTTAAACATGGGCAAATGAAAGAAACAGTAGATCAGAAGATGTCTAAGAGCGATTTATTGGTCAATAGAGACAAAAAAATTGCATCCGACGTCCTTGAAGAGGGTTCTAAGGATCTGTACGATATAATTAAGTTCTGCTGTGCGATAAAAGAAAATCCACGATCACCAAACCTAAAGGAGTGGTCAAGAAAAGAATATAGTTCTGATTTAAATTCCATGGTTTACGAAAACGCAATTCCAGAAAATGCCGAATACGATGAAAAGACTAGCAAGGTTCTCAGTTACGCTCAAAGAGCACAAATTTATGCAATGACGGCAATCACGGCTCTAAATTCAGGAGATGGGGAGAAAGCGGTATGGAATGCCGTAAGGTCACAACAATATATATCGCATATCCAAGAGATGATCAAGGTACCCACACCCAGAATAGGCAGACAGCGAAAGATAGTAGGAATGGACGTCAAGCCATCACAAAAAGACGACGTGGAAGCAAATGACTTGATAGACCAATTTGAAAAATTGATACAGATGTACGATAGTTATGGGGCCTTTAGAAGGTTAGCTGCTCAAAAATTGGGTGTGCCTACTATAAGAGTAACGATCAAAGAGATTAATGAAATAACAAAACAAGTTCATAAGGCTTACCAATCTAACCCAGGAAGACAAAGAATTGATAAGTTATGATTAAGTATCTGAGTTGTCGGAAGACCTCCATAAACCTTGATTTAATATAATTTTAGTGTATTTTCCCAATAAAAATGTTAGGTGCGCAACGATGAACAATTTTACAAATTCTAGCTCTGTGATTTCTTCAGATACTGTTATCAAAGGGAAAATTGACTTTAAAGGGGAACTCTTAATTGAAGGCAAAGCTTCGGGTGATATACTAGGTGATAATTTAACGCTTGGCCCAAGCGCAAAAGTTGATGGGAAAATCATTGTTAAGGCAATCACTATTCAAGGCAACTTCACAGGCTTCATTCGATCGGACTTAGTTAGACTAGATGCTGGATCTTCAGTTATAGGAGACATTGAACATAGCGAGATCTCGATTGAGACAGGTGCTAACTTTAATGGTAAGGTTATACGTATTTCCAAGCAGGAAAAAAAATCGGGAGACAACGAAATCGGGGAAGATAACCCAGTATACTCTTTGGCTGACAAGGCAGTTGCGAAGTAAACTTTTAATTTTTAAGCTTTTTACCCTAACCCTTTTTTGCTGCTTAAGCTCCGGCCCTTTTATTGTCGTTGAGAACTACGGAAACTGGAAAACATTAAGCACTGAATCTAAAGCAGCTTATATGACAGGGTTATGGGATGGTTACCTCGTTTTCACTGGTAATGGCTTAGTCGATCAAAAATTTAACGCGATTTGTGGTGGAGATCAATTCATTCGGGTATCAAACCTTGTCGAAGTTATCGATGGTCTCTATAAACAGGAGATAAACAAAAAGCTTTCTCCTGCTAGCCTCTTAAAAAATGGAGGACTTGAAAGCCTCTGTATCAATTAATTTAAACGCTAATTTTTAATGTGCATTGTTCTAAGGCAGGAATTTGGCAGATCCTCAGGTAAGTAGCACCTAGCGTGGGAACATTTGTATTTCTTTTTTATTTTTACACTCTTCTTAATGACTTTCTTTTTTGGTTTCAGCCTATCGGTAACCCACCAAGTCAATTGCTTATCACACCCATCTATATTTTTATACTTGTTCCAGAGCGGTGTATTGACACAATTAGCCGATCCCTCCGGACATTTCAGTCTTACATGAAAGTGCTCGCTATGACCTCGTTCAGGGCGTATCTTCATGAGCCATGATCTGTCCTCGGATCCTGCATTTTTACACATCCATACTTTTATTGCAGCATTTACAAAAATCTTATTAACTCTCTCATCTTTTGCGGCAACTTTTAAAATATCCATATGTTCTTGCGTCCAGTTTGAATTCACATTTTTTTGATTTTTTGCAACCACATTTAGTTCTTTAAAATAAGGCTTGCCGTATCTGTGATCATTATGACTATCTTTTGTTGAAAGGTTCAAACTTTTTGGCTTTTTAAATTTTATATCTACTTCCAATCCAACTTGGTGAGCGGCATGTCCGTAAGGTGTTGGACCACCTCTTGGGTTGCCTAAATCTCCGATATAAAGGCCCTTCCATCCGAACTGAGTAGCTTTAACTGAAAGTTCCTTAGTGAAGTCAATTAGTGTTGGGTGGCCCCAATTACGACCTCTTTTAGAATTAATATGTTGCCATGTTTCTCCCTTTATGGGCAACTCAACGCCCCCATTTAGACAGCCCTTATTATACCTGCCAATGCTTTTGGGAGATAATTGTGTTGGGCTCGTAAAGTTCCCAAAAATCTTTTTTGCGAGTATCTTATCAGATTTATCATGCGCGAATGCTACATTTTGCATTAACGCAGTAAAAAAAAATACAAGTAGAAATAATGGTTTAAGTGTAAACATTTCAGCTATCTATTCGAAATAAATTAATCGGCCTGGATCAGGAATATCACAAACAAAAATAATCTCAACATTCGATTATTCTCAAGGCATAAAAATAAACTTCTTATAAGTAGGGTGATGTTCTGATACCCTGTGGGTGATGTTTTAGTTTTTTAATTCAAGTTTTTTGGGGGCATGCAAAATGAACAAAGTAGTTAATTCAATCGAAGCGAAAGATCTTGCAAACCATTTTCATCCATATACGAATCCTCAAATTTTAATGGAATCTGGACCGCATGTAATATGTAAGGGAGAGGGCATATATGTTTATGACAATACAGGTACTAAATTTATAGAAGGTATGAGTGGACTATGGTGTGCATCACTTGGGTTCGATAATAAAGAACTTATTGAGGCAGCGATCAAGCAAATGGAAAAGCTTCCCTTCTACCACAGTTTTGCAGGAAAAGTACCAGAAGTAGCTGCAAACTTGTCTGAAAAGCTATTAAAAATAGCCCCAGATGGTTTAGATAAAGCCTTTTTTTGCAATTCTGGGTCAGAGGCCAATGATACTGCGATTAAAGTTGTTTGGTACTACCAAAACGCACTAGGGCGTCCAGAAAAAAGAAAAATAATCAGTCGTAAGCGTGGTTATCATGGTGTTACCATGGTTGCAGGGAGCTTGACGGGATTACCCTATGCACAGGACGGATTTGGTTTGCCGCTAGATTTTATTAGGCATACCTCTTCTCCTCATTATTTTGCAGATAAATATGAGAATGAGGATGAAGAAATGTTTGTAGATAGACTACTAGAAGAGCTTAATGATCTTATAATTGAAGAGGGAGCTGATACCATTGGCGCCTTTATAGCGGAGCCTGTAATGGGAGCCGGAGGAGTGATAATACCACCGAACGATTATTTCAAAAAAGTTCAAGTTTTACTAAAGAAGCATGATATTCTATTTATAGTAGATGAAGTGATTTGTGGATTTGGGCGAACCGGAAACATGTGGGGCTCTGAAACCTTTGATCTGAAACCAGATATTTTAACATGCGCTAAAGCACTGTCAGGCGCATATGCACCTATATCAGCTTTACTTATGAGTGAAAGTATAATCGCGGAGATCGAAAAGCAGGCCTCTGGCCTCGGCGTTTTTGGTCATGGGTTCACATACTCTGCTCATCCGCTGTCAGCAGCTGTTGCGCTTAGAACTCTTGAAGTTTACGAAGAAAAAAACATTCTGGACCATGTAAATGAGGTAAAAGAAAGTTTCACTGAAAGGGTCAAAGAGTTAAAAAAATATAGTTTTGTTGGAGATGAAAGGGCTATAGGGTTGATAGGCGCAATAGAATTTGTAGCCGAGCCTAATACTAATAAAAAACCTGATCCAGCTAGAAAAGTTGCAGCAAAAATACAGCAAAAAATACAGGAATCTGGTGTTATTTTAAGGGCTTTACCGGGTGATAGTTTGGGTTTTTGTCCACCTTTAATTATTGAAAAGCGCCAAATACATGAAATGTTCGACAAAATTGATAGTGTTTTGTCAAGAATTGAATTCCAGAATTTATGATATTCTTGATACTTTAAAATAGAGGTGCTAAAATCTGACTAAATCTATCGGAATTATCATATGGTTTCTGAGGGGATAAAAAATGGTCGAGGATTCAGAGCAAAGGGTAATACTCTTAACGGGAGCAAGTAGGGGGATAGGCCATGCCACAGTTAGAAAATTTTCTGAAGAAAAATGGCGCGTCATTACATGTTCTAGACAAGCTTTTGACCCGAAATGTCCTTGGCCTGGTGGGGAAGAAAATCACGTTCAAGTAGACCTATCAAATCCCAATAATACTCTAGAAGCGATCGATGAAGTAAAAAAAAGACTAGATGGTAAATTACATGCGCTGGTCAATAATGCTGGGATATCTCCAAAAGGTGATGATGGAGAAAGGCTAGACACTTTAGGAACCGACCTTAGTATTTGGGGAAAGGTTTTCCATGTTAACTTTTTTGCCTCTGTAATTCTTGCGAGGGGATTAAAGGAAGAACTTTTGAGAGCAAAGGGAGCGATCGTGAATGTAACATCAATTGCTGGGAGTCGAGTTCATCCATTCGCAGGAGCTGCCTACGCGACATCAAAAGCTGCTCTAGGGGCTTTGACAAGAGAAATGTCGAAAGATTTTGGCCCTTTGGGTGTGCGAGTAAACGCTATTGCTCCCGGAGAGGTGAAGACTGCAATATTAAGCGAAGGTACCGACAAGATAGTGGCTGATATTCCCATGAAACGATTGGGGTTACCAGAAGAGGTAGCAGATACCATTTTTTATCTATGTTCTGAGAAAGCAAGTTATGTTTCTGGCGCGGAAATAGAAATAAATGGTGGTCAGCATGTTTAAAAAAATTGAGTAGTAACCTATAGGCGCTATGGTGTAGATTCAAGAGCTCTAATGCATAAAGAAAAAACAGAATATTCAAGTGATAAAGAGCTTTTGAAAGATCTATTTTTTTCTTCTCTTAGGTTAGCTGATCCAGTGACTAAGTTGAGGCAATTAGAATTCACAAAACCACTGGGACGATTATTCTTTGTTGCGGTTGGTAAAGGTGCTGGAAGACACGCTGAAGCTTTCAAGTCCAATTATGATGGCCTTGCAGATGGAGTAGTTATACTACCTGAAAATGAAGAATGTGAAGATTTAGGGTTCAAAGTGTTTAAAGCGTCCCATCCGGTTCCATCGTCTTATGGCCTGGAGGCCTCAAAATATTTAGTAACAGAGGTTAAGAGGCTAAAGGAAAAGGACTTATTGATTTTTTGTATTTCGGGTGGGGCATCAGCATTGTTGCCATACCCCCCTGAAGGCTTCACGCTTGATGACGAAATACATCTCAATAGAACCTTGTTATCATCCGGTCTTTCCATCAAAGAAATGAATGTCTACAGAGGAGTATTTTCTCAAATAAAGGCCGGAAAATTAGCTAGAATGGCCTATCCTTGCCCCATCATAAGTTTGGTTGTTTCTGATATTCCAGGGGACGAACTGGCCCTTGTTGGTAGTGGTCCTACTTTTATACAAAAACCAAATTTAAGTTCGCTAACAACCCTGAAATTTGGAGACAAAATAGATGAGCACATAAAAGAAGCTCTGAGCTCTGATAGAGATGAAAAAACAGATGTAAATGGTCAAAAAGCATTTTGTCTCAGCTCCAGCAAAATACTTTTTGATAAAGCCACTAATTACATAAATAAAACTCTTGGCATGAACTCTCTTATGCTTTCGTCCCAATTTGAGGGAGACCCGAGGTCATTGGTTCAACTTTATAAAAAAACAATTCAAGAGATTTCCAGTTCTGACAGTAAAATTGAGAAACCAGTAATTATTCTATCTGGTGGTGAAGTGGAAATTAAACTCCCAAAAAATCATGGCATAGGAGGCAGGAATTCACAGTTTTCTTTAGCTTTGGCTAAAGCTATTGAGGGTATGGAAGGGGTTACAGCTTTGTCAGCTGATACAGATGGAATTGATGGTAACGGAAATAACGCAGGGGCAATTGTTACCGGTTTTACATATACCAAAATTCGAAAACATTTCTCGAATGTTGATCCAGAAAAACTTTTTGACTCATTTAATGTGCATAAAAAAGTTAATACTTTATTTTTCACAGGCCCAACCGGCATAAACCTAAATGACTTCAGAGCAGTGTTAATTAGGTGAAAGCTTTTTTTAGACCACATAAAAAATTGCGTGGTTTTGTCACAAGTAAAAATTAGACAGTTGTTTTATCTAAAAATTTTACCTAAACTTTATAGTAAAAAAGAAATTGGGAGGAATCATGCAATCTAGCGGCGCTTTACTAGATACAATGCCCAACTTACTGGCAAGAAATGTCAGAGAGTTCGGTGACGCTCCGGCATACAGAGAAAAAGATTTAGGTATTTGGCAGACTTGGACTTGGAAGGAAGTAAGTTCAGAGGTTATGAACTTAGCAAAAGGCCTTATCAACCTCGGTGTAAAAGAAGGCGATCACGTCGCTGTTATTGGACGTAATAGGCCAAATCTGTATGGATCACTTTTAGCAATTCAACATTTAGGAGCAGTGCCTGTTCCATTATATCAAGATGCGGTTGCGGACGAAATGGAGTATATCATGAGCCACTGCAATGCGACTTTTGCTGTTGTCGGTGACCAGGAACAAGTAGATAAGATTTACGAAATATCAGATAGTCTCAAGGGATTTAAAGACATTGTTTATGTAGACCCGAAGGGGCTTAGAAAATATGACAAAAAGAAGCTTCATGATTTCAATTCAATTTTGAAAATTGGTGAAAGTGATACGGGTAAGCTTCAATCTGAGCTAGAAAATAGAATGTCTAAGATAACAGGTGATACCACCTGCGTGCTTTTATATACATCTGGTACAACAGGTAAATCTAAAGGAGTTGTTCAAACGCATAAAGCGATCATTGGAGCTTCCATGGCTGCTGTAGAATTTGATGAATTTAGTAATAAAGACTCAATTCTTAGTTATTTACCTATGGCTTGGGTTGGAGACTACATGATATCCGTCGGTCTGGGAATGGCTGCTGGAGGTTGTATAAATTGTCCTGAGGGCCCCGACACAATGCAACCTGATTTAAGAGAGATAGGGCCTAGTTTCTTTTTTGGCCCGCCTTCTTTGTGGGAAAGATTGAAGACCTCGGTTTACATTAGAATTGAAGATGCTAGCCCAATTAAGAAAGCAGCTTTCCATTATTTTATGAATACTGCCTCTAAAGTTGGTAAAGATATAATGGAAAAAAAGTCAGTGGGTATCTGGGATCGATTTAAATATTCTTTAGGAAACCTTATCATATTTGGCCCACTAAAGAATATGCTAGGAATGTCGAAGGTGAGAATAGCGTATACGGCCGGAGAGGCTATTAGCTCGGAGTTATTTGATTTTTACAGGTCCTTAGGGATTAACCTCAAACAGCTATATGGTCAAACCGAAGCATCTGTGTTTCTAACTATGCAAGGTAATGATGAAGTATACTCAGATACTGTTGGAACACCGTTAAAAGGGGTCGAGCTTAGAATAGCAGAAAGTGGTGAGGTCCTATACAAAGCTCCAGGAACATTTAAGGAATATTACAAGAATCCCAAGGCTACTGGCGAAACAAAGGATAAAGAGGGATGGGTTGCTACTGGAGATGCTGGTTACATGGATGATGATACAGGTCAGCTGAGAATAATTGATAGAGCCAAAGATGTTGGCAAACTCAAATCAGGATCGTTATTTGCTCCAAAGTACGTAGAAAATAAATTAAAATTTTTCCCTAACATTTTAGAGGCTGTATTGTTTGGAGATAGTAGAGACCATTGTGTTGCTTTTATTAATATTGACCTGACGGCCGTTGGGAACTGGGCGGAGAGGAATAACATTTCTTACGCATCGTATCAAGAGCTTGCTGCGCATGAAGAGGTCGGTAAAATTTTGAAAGAACATGTAGAAGCTGTTAATATGGATCTTGCAAAGGATCCAATGATGTCTGGTTGCCAAATAAGACGTTTTCTTATTCTACACAAAGAACTAGACCCTGATGATGGAGAAATTACTAGGACAAGAAAAGTGAAACGTTCGTTTGTTGCTGAAAAATATTCCGACTTGGTCACAGCTTTGTACTCCGATAAGGACTCAATAGAAACGAAGACTGAGGTTACCTATGAGGATGGTAGGAAAGGTTACTTACAGGCTTCTATCAACCTTGTGGATGCAACACTTTATCAAGTTCAGAAACATGGCGAAAAAGCAGCCTAATATAAAATTATGAGGGATTTTACAAGTTATGGTTAATGAAACAAAAAAGGTTATGATGGAGGTTAAAAATATTAATCTCAGGTTTGGTGGCGTGATTGCCATTAAGGGAGTTTCCTTTGATATTCAAGAAGGTGAAATCAGGGCCATAATTGGACCAAACGGTGCTGGAAAGTCTTCTATGTTGAATGTGATAAATGGCTTTTATCATCCACAAGAAGGTGAAATTTGGTTTAACGGAGAGAAAAGACCCTCAATGGAGCCATATGAGGTAGCCAAAACAGGAATTGCGAGAACTTTCCAGAACATTGCTTTGTTTAAGGGAATGACAACAATAGAAAACGTCATGACGGGAAGACAGCTGCAAATGAATAAGAATTTTTTCTGGCAAATGCTAAGATATGGTCCAGCTATAGAGGAAGAGGTCAAGCATAGAAAGCGATGCGAGGAAATAATAGACTTTCTGGAAATTAACAACATCAGAAAAACTCCCGTAGGATCTCTGCCATATGGACTGCAAAAAAGAGTAGAGTTAGCGCGAGCTCTTGCTATGGAACCAGAGCTATTGCTTTTGGATGAACCGATGGCTGGTATGAATGTCGAAGAGAAGCAAGACATGTCTAGGTTTATAGTTGATGTTAACGAAGAGTTTGGGACAACAATTGCGCTCATAGAACACGATATGGGGGTGGTAATGGATCTAGCAGATAGGGTCGTTGTATTAAACTATGGAGAACTTTTAGCAGACGGTACCCCCAAACAAATACAGGCTGATCAAGCGGTTATCGATGCATATTTAGGAGTACCTCACTGATGGATTTATTAACAGGAATTTTTGTCACTCCCTTCGCTGAAATGATAGACATGCCCGATTTGTTTTTTCAGGCATTGTGGGACGGTTTTGTAAGTGGAACTCTCTACGGCTTAATCGCTCTAGGGTTTGTTTTAATCTTTAAAGCCTCCGGAGTTTTCAACTTTGCCCAGCCGATTTTGGTTGTGCTAGCGGCATTGGCTTTAATTAGTTTTTACAAAATGGGTATACCCGCTTGGATAAGTGTAATTTGCGTCTTAATAATGTTTTATGGGCTTGCATGGCTAATAGAACGCCTGATCTTAAGAAAATTAGTGAATACTGATGGAAATATTTTATTTATGTCAACCGTTGCGCTGAGTTTCATTATTATAGGTGCAGCCCAGTGGATTTTTGGCGGTCGCCCAAGCTCAATGATCCATAAAGAACTCGGTTTTCCCACTGGAAGTTTGGAATGGCCCATGTTTGGAGGTGGTGTATATTTTGAGATGTTGGACATTTCTGCTGCAATCGTAGCGGTATTGTTAATTGTTGCATTGGGTCTTTTTTTTAGTAGAACAAAAATTGGTAGAGGTCTGAGAGCTGTTGCAGATGATCCACAGGCGGCTCTTTCAGTTGGAATATCGCTTAATCAGATTTGGGTTATTGTGTGGTTTGT
>QOQE01000013.1 GCA_003331935.1 Alphaproteobacteria bacterium
GGAGATAGCGGAAGAGGCAGCGAGTGCCGAAGTATTGGCGGAACCGGAAGAGGTTACGGGTGCCGAGGGATCAGAAAAAGCGGAAGATATAACGGAAGAGGCAGCGAGTGCCGAAGTATTGGCGGAACCGGAGGAGATAGCGGAAGAGGCAGCGAGTGCAGAAGTATCGGCGGAACCGAATGAGATAAAAGAGGATGACGCAACTAAATAGGATCCAGAAAAGTAAAAAAGAGTAAGTCTTAGCGCGGGTTTTTCTAAAACGGTGTTAGCTTTTTGCTCCGTGGAACCTGACTATAGTTTCAGCTTGATCTATATTAAGGCTGGTCTGAGCGACAATTTCTTCAGCAGAACTTCCCTTTCTTGCCAGATCTATCGCTTGGTTGAAAACGGTCTCACTGTTTATTCCCTCGGCGAGCATGTTCAATTCTTTTTTAGTGTTCTCTGCAACTGTACTCGCGTTCGATACTACCCCAGAAAGGTTTGTTATCCTCGAGCTCAATGAACTAAGATCCGAGCTGGCATCACTTGTTCTATTTACTAACTGATCAACCCTATCTTTTAAACCTCTTAACTCACCCTCCATTTTACTTTGGATTTTGATTTGGGTATGCATGTAATACAGAACAGCGACAAGAAGCAGTAATATCCCAGTTCTCTCGGATAAAATAAAATCCAAAATAAGTGTTTGAATGTCCATGAGATGAAATTGTATTGGATTATAACTTTAAAACAAGCTATTTTGAATTGCTTTGTAGTTCCAGAAATTTAGAGAATTCATTCGCCCAGTTTATCTTATGATTGGCAGCTTTTTCAAGTGTCTCTATTGTTTCTAAAAATCCAGAGAGCTCCAGCTTTTCTTTTTTATCTATGTTATTTGAAAAATCCTTAATATCAAGATTTTGGATATCTCTGTTGAGCGTTGTTTCGATGTTAGATATGTGGTGGATTAATGCTGCAGGCTTCAAAAAGTCATTATGCATAGCATCAATATTTTTCTTTAATTCCCGAAGAATGTAGCTATGAGCTGTTGGCAAAGACATTTTTTAAACTCAGTTGATTAAAATGTTTAAGACTTGGTTACCCAATATGACTCTAATAATCTATCTGCTAGTTTATCAAAATCGATTGGATACTCTCCATTCCTAATCTTTTCTTTAATTGTCTCAACTGCTTCCATATTAACAGAAGGATTTTCAGCCATAATTTTCAAAGCCTCTTTTGATTTGTTAGTTAATACTGCATCAACCTTCGAACCTGGAGCATTGGAGATTACGCTTTCCACCTTTTCAGGTGACTTATTCTCCATCTTCCCCTTAGACACTTCAACCCTTTGTCCAGAAAAATTCTTTATTGAATCAACCATAATTTTCTCCTACATCTGTTTATACGACATAAATTTAGTAAATTTTACGAAAAACTGTAATTTTTTTATCCCCAATAACAAAACCTTCGACATTCTTTTTACTGGAAACATTTTGAGCCAGTATTCTATCTCCCATGGCACCATTCTTAAGCGCTATACCTTCCATCGTTACCCTAATCTCACCAATACTATTCTCAATGGTTATTCTTTGATTTTTATATACTAGCCAGGCAGGCTGTAAATGACTGTTTTTAAGTATCGTTCCTTTTTTGAGGCTTCTTTTTAGAACTTTTCCTAAAATTGGTTTTATTTCTTCGAACGCGTTTTTGGTTAATAATCTATTCTCAGTTGATAGAATAAGATCAGACTCTTTTATCTTATAACCTTTTGATTTGGCTTCAGCTAATACAAAAACAGTCCGTGTTTTTGTTGAAGAGTCTCTATCGCTTAAGCTCTTCTTGACACTAAACTGTAGCTTATTCTGAGCTATCTCAACCTTATTCCTAAAGGTAAAAGTCCATTTATCGTTTTTTTTGCATGTAAGCTTAATTGTTTTCCAAGACAATGCCCTTTTCTCAATTATTATATCCTCTTTAGCACAACCATAAAATACTCTATCCTGATTAATCGCTGGTGTACTTCTCACCCCAATATCGTTCAAATGTGCTACAATTATCGTAGATAAATGTGATCCAGAAATATATGGTTGAGACGCCATACTCTTACAAGTAGCACAAAACAAAAGGCAAGATATTGATATGGCCAACTTTAAACTCAATTCAACCTCCGTAAAAGTATATGTTTTCGTTCCTACCATCAGTAACTTCATCTAAGTCAAAATCTATTCCTTTCATAAGCTTAGAAATTTGATTAATGCTTGGTAGATGAATGGTTTGATCCGCAATCATATAGTTTATATTTTTGTTTCTAAAGGCATGCTTGTTGATTGAGACTATAGCTAATTGTAAAAAACTTAAATTAAGGCCACTTTTTTCGTAGTATCTCTTGATGATGACATTCAATGTTTCACCTGATGAAACTCTATGTTTGAGAGAGTAATCTGGGTCCAGACTGAACGGATTGTCACGCTCCGATAACTCCGAAGAATTGTTGTACGATAAAACAACAAAAGGCTCTGCATGTAAACAAATAGGTGCTATTAACATTTTTAAAGTCAAAAGTAATTTAAACCAATTTTTATGCATCACATTTTTCCTAGAAATTGTATCGACTTACCATTGAATTTGTTGATTTCTACTGAACTGTTCAATGGTATCAAAACTGATTTATTTTCGAAAACTTGTTCAACGCTTAGTACGTTAAAAGGGGTCTGATCACCTTGCGTTACCGCAAGAGCTGAGATTGAAATTCCATGTCTTTTCCCAAGTGGCACTTCTATTTTTCCATTATTAACAGCTATTTTGCTGTATACTTTTTTGCAAACAAGTTCATTTATTATCTCTTTGGAATGTTCTGATGCCTTTTGTAAAATTGGCTCCAATATACTTTCTCTACTCGACTTCAAGAGAAGATTTATAGTTCTCCATGGACCTGATGAATCAAAGAGGGCCTCAAAGGATTGCGATTTTGAGAAATTTAAAGAGTAGTTAGAGCCCTCGTAGACGTTTGTATCAAAAGCAATTTTTAGGCTGTCGTAGGTAGTAAATCCCGATAGTTTAGTGCTTTTAGAAATTTCTAATGAGGGAACTATTGCGTAGTCACCATAATTCGTTCTTGATCGTCCTGATGTTAACGAAACATAATCAAAACTATCATTAATTGATTTTAACTCATTCTGTTGCAATGCCACGTCAGAATAATCAGTCATATTTAAATTGTTTTCAGACTGTAATGAGATTTTAAAATCTTCAATCAATTTATCTGCTAAAGAATGCACCCAATAGGGAACGCTCGGATGAATTAAAACAGTAGGCTTATAAAGAGAAATACTTTTCAAACCTTTATTTTCGCAATTACTTCGTTTTAATTGGCCAACAGCTGATCTCAACTTGATTATAAAATGAGTTTCCGTCTGCTCTTCAGAAATTATATCGAAGTCTAATATATGGCTGTCTGGCTTAACCACTAAATTTTCTTTTATAGATGTATCCGTATCGACTGAGGAAAATCCATTTATTTTCGCTCCCCCGTGCAGTGCTGCTAAATATAAAGCATCTTCAAGTGCTCTGCGTCGGGGTGTATCAAGATCTTGTTCGCTTTCTAACACAGCCCTTCCAGTTGTCTCAATGAAACGAATAGTATCTTTTGATAACGCAATGTTTGCATAAATAAAGCTTAAAAATTGAACTAAAGCTAGAATATAAAAGGTAAATAATTGCATCACAAATTTACTTTTAC
Source organism: Alphaproteobacteria bacterium (assembly GCA_003331935.1). Lineage (GTDB taxonomy): Bacteria > Pseudomonadota > Alphaproteobacteria > Rhodobacterales > Rhodobacteraceae > CACIJG01. The sequence continues at coordinate 3,722 of QOQE01000013.1, forward strand.
GCTACGGTTCGTGCTTGTCGCAGTAGATAGCTCAAAGTATCTTTATCTATTTCTAATAAAACCTCATAAGTATCACTACCTGTAGGATTAATTCTTACAGTTCTAGCACCTCTAATTGTTCCTGAAACAATGCCTCTGAATGTATCGTTTTGTACCATCAAATCAATTACGGTGGTATTACCTTCGACTTTTAAACCGTGGATTTGCTCAGCTAAATCACGCATCGCGGCCATTCTAGCTGATCTGATAGCCATTAAACGTTTTTGATTTGCTGACCGTCCTGGCTGAGATGAAACAACCGCATAACCCATCGCACTAATTGTAGGTACGCTATCAACGGAAGCATCTAATACCTCATTTATTGCTGCTAGATGGGCTGCGTCTTCCCCTTTGTTACTTAAAACGTTTAGAGTTGACGTTGCAACGTCGTCATTTGCATTTGTTAAAAAACTTGACTGACAACCGGAAACGAAAACCGCGGCCCCAATAAAAGTGACAAGTATTCCTGGCTTTTTAAATTTATTCATTTTGCTACCTTCTCTTAAAAAAGAATGAGATGGCTTTGCATTTTCTATGCCATATGTTCTTATTAAGATATTTTTTTTTATAAACGATGGCACGAATTTTGCTTTCTTTCCTCAGACAAGAGCAAATAAGTGAAAGAGCTCAATAAATGTAAAGTTTTAAGGGCGATTTTTTGAAAAAACATTGATCAAGTGACTATTTTTTGACAAGGAGGATTAAAAGTCATGGAATTGACGAAAGAAGGATCGGCGCTATCAAATAATATTTCAGCTATAGCCAAGTCAGGAATATTACCGTTGGGAATAATCGTGCTAGTCGCGATGATGGTGCTTCCACTTCCTGTATTCCTTTTAGATGTTTTTTTTGTATCTAATATACTTCTATCACTAGTAATCTTGATGGTAGCCATGCACACCTTTAGGCCACTTGAATTTTCTAGCTTTCCAAGCTTACTATTGATAGCAACCGTCCTAAGACTTGCTCTTAATGTAGCCTCAACGCGAATTGTATTAAGCCAGGGCCATACTGGAAGTGATGCCGCAGGTCAAATAATAGAAGCTTTTGGTAATTTTATCGTATCTGGAAATTATGCGGTGGGAATTTTTGTATTCATTATACTTGTAATCATAAATTTGATCGTGATTACTAAAGGTGCCGGAAGAGTATCTGAAGTCACTGCTAGATTTACACTAGATGCGATGCCAGGCAAACAAATGGCAATAGATGCAGACTTAAATGCGGGAGTTCTAACATCAGAAGAAGCTACCAGGAGGAGAGAAGAAATAGGTAAAGAGTCAGAGTTTTATGGCTCTATGGACGGAGCTTCCAAATTTGTCAAAGGTGACGCAATCGCATCCATACTTATTCTAGCAATTAATATCATTGGCGGATTAATTATTGGAATCAGCCAATACGATTTGCCTATTACTATAGCTGCGGAGACTTATATCTTACTGTCCATAGGAGACGGATTGGTTGCTCAGATTCCATCGCTATTACTGGCTATTTCAACAGCTATAATAGTTACTCGTGTATCGGATAAACAGGATATGGCAGAACATATTGGCGAGCAGTTGAGTATTTCAAAAGCGTGGATTCCTGTATCAGCGGTTTTGTTGCTAATTGGATTTGTTCCTGGAATGCCAAACCTATTATTTATTATCTCAGCTATTGTTGCTGCATTTGCTGGTTTTTTAGCCCGTGGAGCAGAGAGAAGAAAGGAAACACTTTCCGTTGGTGACGAAGCCATAGAAGAAATAAATGATGAAAAGGAAGGAGATCAGCTAAAGTTAGAAGATGTAACGGATTACTCCCCGGTCTCAATTCAATTAGGTTATGGGTTAGTCGAAATGGTAGATGATGATTCTGGTGGACCATTAGTTGAAAGAATAACGGGTATACGTAAACAAGTTTCTAAAGCGCTAGGCTTTATAATCCCCGCAGTTAGAATAAGGGATGATCTGACTTTAGCGTCAAACCAATACAGAATAAGAATTGGTCAAACCATCGTAGGGGATGATGTCGTTTATCCTGATAGAAAGCTTGCTATTCCGGGAGATGAAACCAACATCAAGCTTGAAGGAATTGAAGTAAAAGATCCTTCTTTTGGTATGAATGCTACTTGGATTTTGCCATCTCAACAAAATGAGGCTGAGGAAAAAGGTTACGTTGTGGTGGCGCCTGAGTCTGTTTTGGCGACCCATCTGAGTCAGATATTCTATAAGCATTCTGGAAAACTTATAGGGCAGGACGACGTTCAAACGCTTTTAGACAATCTTTCACAAAGCGCACCAAGCTTAGTAGAATCTCTGGTGCCGAAATTAGTTCCACTACACAATCTTACAGGCGTTTTAAGGGAATTACTGTCGGAAAGAGTGCCAATAAGTGACCTAAGAATTATTTTAGAGTCTTTAGCTGGTTTGGTAAGCAAAAACTTGAGTGTTGTTGATACCGCAGAGGCTATTAGGCCTTCACTGGCAGGATTACTTATTCAACAAGTCGCTCCTCTAAACAAATCGCTTCCGGTTATAACTTTTAATTCAGAGCTAGAGCATATGCTTATAAAAATGGCCAAGCAAAATGGAGAAGAAGGGCTTGTTTTAGATAATCAATTAGCGACCAAGCTTATATCAAATATATCTGATTTAAATCAAAAGCTAACTTCTGAGGGTAATCCGGCGGTGTTAGTGGTTTCGCCCAGTATTAGAAAACAAATATCGGCAATTGTAAGACAACATGTTGAGGACCTAATTGTACTTTCATTTACAGAATTACCCGATAATAGAAAGGTTAATGTAGTTGCTACAATAGATGGAGATACTTCATGAGATACATACATAGGAGAAAAAAATGACCACATATAAATTCCTGGCATCTGATAGCGCCAGCGCAATGGAGGAAGTTGTCAAAAAATTGGGACCAGATGCGCTCATTGTCTCCACCTCAAAAAGGGGTAATAAAGTTGAAATTGAGGCAACTGATACTATTCCCAAACAACAATTAGGTAAACCAACGGTTGATGGCGGTAACTTTTCAGACATATTGCATTCTAAAATAGATGTACTCAGGGAGAAGCAACGTGATCGAATCTATAACAGATCCAACAATTTTGGTCCAAAAGCTAATTTTAATAGCTACAATTCTGAAAAAAATAATTTCTCAGAACTGTTGAGAGTTAAAAGCCAAATAAACGAGTTGCAAAGCATGCTGTCGGGTATGGTTATTACGGATGAAAGAAGCTTAAATGAGAAAGCAGGTAATGCAGTGCCTCTAAAACTTCGCCAACTTGAATTTTCCCCAGATATTATTTCAGTGCTAAGGCCGGCATTTGACGGTTTAAACCTCGAACGGGGTAAGGCCGCCTTTTTAAAAGCTTTCTCGAAAAGGATAGGCTGTGACGAGGTCAATGAAGTGCTAAAATCGAAGGTAATATTTATTGTAGGGCCTAGTGGTGTTGGCAAAACTACCTTGGCTGCTAAGCTTACTGCAAGAATAATGGAGCATAATGATGCTTTAAAGCCTGCATTGGTATCTACAGAAAGCCAGCTAACAAACAAAAAAGATGATCTGTCGCATTACTCAAAGTTGTTAAATGTACAAAAATTTAATTACAAATTAGATCAAGATATTGATGATTTTAATAAAATTTGCGATGATCAGATGATAGTCGATATGGGCTCTATTTCAGAAGAAAACAAAAATTTCATTCAGAATATAAGAAATAAGATAGGAGCCACCAAAGTAGCGACAATACTTTGTCTGCCAACTGGTGGGAGTAAACAGTTTATAGAAAGTCAAATTAATATTTATGGCGATCTTAAACCTCTAGTCGCTTTTACTAAAGCTGACGAATGTAAACTTTATCCTAGAGAACTGTGTGTTTTATCCGATAGACACATCAAAATGGGGTTTATAACGGGCTCGAAGACAATATTAGGGTCTTTGGCGGTATCTGACCCAGATGTGTTATCAAATCACCTCGAGAGTTATCTAAGTAGTGGTTTTGAAAATGAGTAGTTCCATTGCAATAGCCAGTGGTAAAGGTGGTGTAGGAAAGACTACAATTGCGGTAAATTTATCTTTAACATTACGCCAGATGGGGTCCCGAGTATCACTGATGGATGCTGATTTTGGATTGGCTAATGCTCACATTTTGCTTGGAATAAACCCAAAAAAAACCATAAGAGATTTGTTAAAAAATGGATTGCCCTTAGAGGATATTATTGAGACCGGACCATTGGGATTAAGGTTTATCTCTGGTGGTAATGGCTTAATAGACATTCTTAATATAGAAAAAAACTCGAAATACCAGCTTATACGAGCGCTCAATCCAATTCAAAAAAATACTGATTCTTTAATTGTAGATATTCCTGCAGGAGCATCAGAAAATTCAATGACCTTCGCGTCAGCAGTTGATAAATTAATCATCGTACTTGTGAGTGAACCAACGAGCTTTATGGATGCGTATACCTTTATAAAGACAGCTAAGTTGGACCATAATATCCATAACTTTTCTATAGTCGTAAATATGACCGATAACGAGAAAGAAGCTGAGAAAACTTTTACGAAATTTAGAAATATCGTTAATAAATTTCTGGACGCAAATCTTACTTTTTTGGGAGGAGTTCCGCGTTCAAAGAAAGTTCAAAATGCGATTATAAAAAAATTACCAATTGTACTAGACAAAAATGCTGAGCTAGAACGGTTAGCCTTTCAACGGATATCAAAAAAGATCATTAAGGCTGGAGAAAACAAAAATAATGGTATACGCTTTTTTTCAAAGACCAATGAGTAGTTACTGGAATAGAAATGAAAGCTAGTTATCCCGAGCAACAACCAAACGTCGAAAGTCTCATTGTTGACAATATGAATTTGGTAAAAAAGATAGCCTGGCACATGCATGGTAGAGTTAGATCTGCTATAGAAATTGAGGATTTGATGCAAATTGGATATTTCGGTTTAGTTACAGCAGCCCAAAAATACAGCCCCAAAGAGGGTGCCACTTTTGCGAGCTATGCGGTGCTTCGAATTCGTGGGGCGATAGTTGATCACCTTAGAAAAAGCTCAAATCTTTGCCGAACAACAATTCAAATGCAGCAAAAGCAAAAGAAGGCAGTTCAGTTTTTAGTGGGATCTCTTCAGAGAGAACCGGTGCCATCTGAAATAGCAGAAAAGATGGGACTTGATTTAAACGAATATAGAGAATGGGAAAAGGCATTCAATGCCAATGTACACCAGTCGCTTGACGAAGTTTATGATGAATATTCCATGTGGTTTGTTTCCAAAGATAATACACCAGAAGAAAATTTGGATAGATCGCAGCTAAAAAATATTTTGACTGATGCACTGAAGGAGCTTCCCCCGAAAGAAGCTATGGTAATTCAGCTCTATTACGTAGAAGAGTTAAATGTTTACGAAATAGCGGAAGTTATGGAAATAACAACAGGCAGAGTTTCACAAATTAAAAAGTCCGCAGTATTATTGCTCAGATCGAATATAGAGAACAGATACTAGATATTAATGGACCACGACATCCAAGAATTAAAGGCTATCCATATGTCTATTCAGACAGCAGACTTAAACATGATAGGTTATAGCTGTGAAGAAACAATAACATTATCTTGTGGGTTGATGAATATAGGAAGAGGTATTTGCTCGGTTACGATAAAGCCTTCAATGAAAATGATGCAAAAATGCAGTGGATCATTAAATATCGAAATAAATAGGCCTTTTATGAAAGCTATTTTAGAGCTCAATGAAGAAGTCTTCGATAAGACAAGAAAATTACTACTAAAAATTGCAGTAAGGCCTGCAACTTTGGTTATTTTGTTAGATACTTCTTTAAGAGTTAATCTTAAAGGCGACTTACTTATAGATGAGGAAACCTCAAGAAAAATTGACGATATTTCTTGGATTTTGCCTTTGAAGTAATCGCTAGCTATCAATCAGCCTTCTGGTTACATCAGCATCTGCTTGCATCATTTTAGCTGATCCATTAAAAGCTTGTTGCGCTCTTATTAGAAGAGTTAATTCTGCAGTTATATCTGTGTTCGACGCCTCAAGGCTACCAGAATTGATTTTTCCAAAACCTAAATCTTTTCCAGCACCAATTGTTGCTTGTCCTGATTCTGGAGTTGCTGTAAATATATTATCACCTATCGCTCTTAGTTGCGTTTCATCAGCAAACCTGGCTAAACCTATTTGTGTAATTTCAATATAGTTATCTATCCCATAAGTGGCTCTCAAAAAGCCCTCCGCTGTGACTTTAACTTCCGAAAGAGCTTCTTCAGTTCCATCTTCATTTATTGCTCTGAAGGGAAGTGTTATCTCTTGAGCATTAATGTCCAGGTATGAAATACCATCTGCATTTACTAGTTTACCGTCCTCTCTAATATTTATCGCACCGTTTCTTGTATATGACAACTCACCTAATCTTTCTGAAGTGTCGAGAATAAACATTCCTTGGCCATTTAAGCCTAAATCAAGTGCATTTCCTGTAAGTATTAAGGAACCTTGAGAGTGATTTCTTCTTGGTGCCTCCTCTCTAACCCCATTCCCAACTCTGCTTGCATTTTTTGAGTCAGACATTTCAGTATAAACATCTGAAAAATTTGCACTGCTTTTTTTAAAGCCTAGAGAAGATGCATTGGCTATGTTATTTGAAATAACTGAAATTTCTTGAGAAGCTGCGCTTAACCCTGATCTTACTACTGAAAGCATTTTTTTTTCCTTTCGAAAAACTAATACAAAAATCGTGCCATATGTCGTTTATCTAAAGAAATAATTTTGGGTTTATATTAATCAAAAATTGTTTTAATTATATATGGTTAACAAGGAAAAATAGCTATGTCTGATAAAGATTCAAGAGCACTAGTACCGATTAAAAAAGTGCTGCCCCCGTCTGTAAGGCAAAAGAATGGTCAATCATCACAACCTTTTCAGCTTGTCAAAGAAAACTTGAGACTTGGGTCGCGAGAAGAGGTTAGGGATGTTCTACCTGATATATTAGGAAAGGTGCTGGCCAGAGTTTGGCTAGACCAACCCTTTCATAGAGATTTTTCTCAAGATCCGCAAAAGACGCTTGAGAGAAATGGAGTTTTTCTTCCTGAAAATATGTCCCTCGAGTTCCAAAAACAAAACACCGATAGACCAAGGATAGTGGTCTTTGAGCAAAAACCAGGCTCAAAATTTAAGTTAAGGGTTTTTTATCTTCAATTAGTTATGATGGCAGGCAGGTGATGAAAAACTTTTTTTTCTTTTTAGTGTTGGTAGTGCACCCCTTTTCCCCCCTTTTTTCTGAAGTGACTAACTCGGATAGGCTTTTTAAAACAGCGACAGATTTTGTGAAAGAAAAAAAATATTCAGAAGCAGTTTCCATTTTTGAACAGTTAGCAAGAAATAATGAACATGATGCTCAATATAATTTAGCGTTTTTGATTAGCACCGGGAAAGGAATAACCAAAAACTATGAAGAAGCACTTTTTTGGTCATTTTTGTCCATGCTTGGAAAGATTGAGAAAGGCGAAGACCTTTCTGAGGAATTATCTGACATAGTTCCAGAAAAAGTACTGAAAGACGTACGAGAACAAGTTTTGGCACATCTCATCAGTCGATTTGAAAAGAAAGATGTAGATGTGTTAATGCAACTTGGAGACTATTATTTGCGTATATCCGAGGAGAAAGACTTTGAGAATGCATATTTGTGGTTTAACGTTGCAAGCGCACTTGGAATTGACAATGCGAGTGCCAAAAGGGACAAGGTTGAAAAAGAGCTTGAACCTGATACCATAATAAAAACTCAATTAGTATCAAGAGACAAGCATGAGGAGTTTATAGCAGACGATATGCGTGTAGATGAAAAAACAAAACAAAATACGGAAAATGAATATGAAAGTTAAAGTTCATTGGGTGATCGATGGGATAGCCGAACTAGAAGCTGACAGCCTAGAAGACGCCGAAAAGATAGTGAACGAGAAGCTTGCTGACTTTGTTAGTAATAATCCAGATTTAGAAGAAAAAATGGGCGCAAAGGCAATTCAGGGCAAAGGTTATTTACCTGGTTCTGGCGAAGATGCCTAGTTTTCTTCCAAGGACCGCCAAGTATTGAGCCAATCTAAAGTAGAAACGTTGCCAAATAAAATTTTGTTATGAATTTTATAGGCATTTTTACTCTCAATATTTGGATTGGCCTCATCTTCTCTGGGTTGAAATAGTATATCGTAAACTTTATGATTTTTGGGGTCATTTCTCTCAGAAACCGGCGGCACGCCCATTTCTACTGAGGTATGTAAATTTCTTGTATCTTTCAACTCCACTTTCTAAATCCCTAGCTCTAAATCAATAGTAATTTTGTCAACTGAACAGTTTTGATTTCAGGCTTTGCACCTAACTTCACCAATTCATTATTTATCGTTTCGAGAATTTCTAGCTTTAGTACTTCTTTACCTTCGTTTGTCTCAAGTTGCGTTTTCGTTTTAGTTCTCATCAAAGCCAATATCACTGACCTTAACGCTGGCTCAAAAGTCATAAAGTTCTCGAAATATGCTTCGGCATTCAATTTTCCCATAAATATTGAAACAGCTATTTCAATAGTTAATATACCAGATTCATTTTTTAAGTCTGTCGCCAAAGCTCCGGTAAACTGGTGATAAAAGTGTCGAGGTCCTAGAAATGGGATGTTCGAGTTTTGGGGAAGTTTCTCATTTTTATCCTCAACTTGTTTTTCTTCAGACTTATTGTCTGAGAGCTCTTCTTTCTGATTATTTACCAACAAAGCTGCAATCTCTTCTCTTGACAAAGGAGCTTGAACAAATGATTTGTGCATCACGAAAAAAATTATAAAGACAACCAAAGCAGGTAAAACATATAAAGCCAATGCTTTCCAAGGAATGATTAGCTTCTTTTTTCTTTTTGGTTTGGGTTGTTCGTCAGACTTAGTCTCTGTATCTATTAAATCATCTTCCATTTTCAAAACAAATCAATTGTTAAATATAACCGTGAAAATTAACGACTGTTAAAAAAAAAGTTTATTTACTAAATATTCAAGAGCTCGGTCGTTTTACTAAATTGCTATCACAAACTAGAGAAGTCTAATGAAGAAAAATAATAACAAAAAAGGTTCCAGCGCTAATTCCTTGGTTTCAGTGGATCACTCTATTAGAGAATTTGAAATATTCAAAAGCAGGGTAGCAAACGCAGTCTTAGATTATATGGAAGCACAAAGCGATTTAGATCTTTTAGCATGCTTAGAAAAATCTTGTGTTTTTCTAACTAATATTTCCGGTCAAATGGAAAAGGTTTTTGATGACCAAAATCAGGTTGACAAATATCAAAATGATATGTTTGACATCGGTGATGACCTTTTCTCTTCATGCCAACAAAGCGGGTCAAACTCTATTCACTAAAACTTTCTTGTATGCCTTATTCAAATAGCCCTCGGACATAGCAGTCGGAATTTGAAGGTATATCGAAAAATGAAAATTTAGTAGTAATTTTACAACAATTTAATGATACAAAAAAAATTTACTAATAAAATTTTGGCTACGTCGTACACGATTATGGGTAAGTTGAAGGAGAGTATTTTATGCGTATTGTAGTATTAATTTTTTTTGGTTTATTTTTAACAGCATGCCAGGGAACTAATCCTTACGGTTTAACAACAGCATCAGTTGGTGATCCGGTAGTGTCCTCCGCTACGGGACAGGCAGGAACAGGAGTTACACCTGTTAAAGGGATTAAATATGTTTCATTGCACCCAGACAGACTTCTACGGGATGAAAGAGGCTGTACTGAGGTTATTAAATTGTCATATGCATCTAATATAAATTATTCTGAAGCCATTATAGGGCTTAGGAATAGGGCTTTATTGGTAGGTGGTAATGCCATTTCTGTCGTAGGATGGGCTGAGACCAGAACTTCTTCTGGATTAGTTGGAAAGATATATCTTTGCAAAAAGAAGCCATTCCATATTCATTACTAGGATTTAGAAAAATTTTCTAAAAAGCCTGTGCCTTTTCAAGGCATAGGCTTTTTCTATAAAAAAGAAATATACGTTGATAGATATCTCAACTATATTACGACAATGTTCGAATCTTTTTTTCCCAAACCTAAGCTGTTTCTTCTCTCACTAGTGGCATGGATTTTAGTCGTAATTTCTTTTTATTATCTATTTGGTAAGAGTTTAGCTGGGTATCTAGGCTTCAATTTATTTGAAGATAGCGAGACTGTTATTGGTCTTGGGTATTTTATAACTCCAGAGTTTCTTTTTTTTGATATTTATTATGTAGTAGCAACATTGATTTTTTATTTTTTTTGGGCATATCATTCGCCACATAAATGGCAAAGATGGTCAATATTAGGTTCATCATTGCTCATTTTGATGGCTTACCTCACGGTACAAGTTTCCGTTGTCATTAATGCCTGGTATGGCCCATTTTATAATGATGTTCAAAAAGCACTTAATGGTAATGCTGAGGTCACTGACTCAGATTTGTATGGGCATTTAGCTGTTTTTTGTATAATAGTGTTCCCATATATTGTTTTTGTACCGCTAAAATTATTTTTCACATCTCATTATGTTTTTAGGTGGCGTAATGCAATGAATGATTATTATTTAGAAAAATGGTCACAGGTCAGAAAGGTTGAGGGAGCATCTCAACGAATTCAAGAAGACACAATGCGATTTTCTGGAATTATGCAGGGTTTGGGGGTTGCGATGGTTGATTCCGTTATGACTTTAATATCTTTTTTACCAGTTCTTTCTGCTTTATCGGTACACATAAAGGAGATGCCACTTGTTGGAACTATACCCTACCCTTTAGTAACACTAGCAATTGTTTGGTCAGTGTTCGGCACTTTTCTTCTTATCTTTGCAGGAATTAAATTGCCGGGACTTGAATTCAAAAATCAGCGCGTTGAGGCTGCCTTCAGAAAAGAATTAGTATATGGTGAAGACAACAGTGACAGAGCAGAACCAGTATCTTTAGTAGAGTTGTTTAACAATGTGAGACGAAACTACTTTAAGATATATTTTCACTATGCATACTTTAACTTGGTTAGATACCTATACCTTCAAGCTGATAATATAATTGTCTACATATTCATAATTCCTACCATAGTAAGCGGTAGAATTACGCTCGGAATTATGAATCAGATACTCAGGGCTTTCGGACAAGTTGCATCTTCTTTCCAGTTTCTGGTAAACTCCTGGACAACGATCATTGATCTAATTTCAATTTATAAAAGGCTCCAGGCATTTGAGGCTTCGATATCAGGAGGCCAATTGCCAAAAATTGACAGAGATTTCATTGAAAGGCAAGGTCTTGAAGACTGATAAAATAACAAATATTTTATTTGGAATTTAAACGCATAATCTCATAATATTGTTTCTCGTCAGATTTGTTGGAAGAAATATTTCTTATCTTATAATTCTTAATACTACAAAAATGCCTAAGATCGATCTCAGCTAAAGGATCGTCAGCGATAATCAGAGCTAAGTCTGTTCCTTTCAATGTTGGCAGATTTTTACGTACTTTTAAAACTGGTAAAGGGCATCTCAAGCCAGTGGTATCAATTACAATACAATAATCGGACTTTTTTTTCATTTGAGCGCTAAGATTAAAAATAGACAATTCTTTATATATAATAAAAGATTGGGATATGAAAATTAAACAAAAAAATTTCAAAAAGATTTTACCAAAATTAAAAATGAAAGAATCGATTTTTAATGAAAAGGTAATCAATGAAAAAAATGAAAGTCAGAGTATTTCTCTCATTGATGAGAAAATCTTAACAATTTATCTTAATAAGCAAGAAATTCTCAGTGCTATGACTATTTGTGACTATCCAGAGTACTTGGCTGTTGGCTTTCTTTTTAACCAAAACATGATCAATTCGTTAAGTGAGATAAAGGAGGTAGAGTTTAATGAAGATCTATCGGTTGTAGTTGTGAGAACAAGTAAAGCTACGCTCTTCGAAACTAATAATAAAAAGAGAATTAAAACTAGCGGATGCGCTATGGGAACCATATTTGGTGAAATGTTCGAAAAAATTTCGCCTTTATCATCTGAAAAATTAAATACATTTAGCCTGAAGAAAATTAAGGGAATAGTTAAAGAAATAAATCAAACCCCAAGCTTATACCTTGAAGCAGGAGCTATTCATGGAAGTGTTCTATGTGATAGAAAAAGTATGTTGGCATATATGGAAGATGTAGGTAGACATAATGCGGTAGATAAGGTTAGCGGTTTTATAGTTATGGAAGCTGTCGACCCTACTGATAAATTTCTTTATACGACAGGTCGATTGACTACGGAGATGGTTTTGAAGACAGTAAGCATGGGCATTCCGTTGTTAGTTTCTAGATCAGGGTTTACGAAGTCAGCCGTTGAGTTAGCAAGAAAATTCAATCTCACAATGGTAGGTAGATTTAGGGGTAACAGATTTATGTGTGTTAGTGGATTTGAAAGGATAGTTTTGGATTGAAAGTTTTGAGAAAAAGTTATGTTTGAAAGTGAGATTCCTGCAGTTATTTTGTCTGGAGGACAATCAAGAAGAATGGATGGAAATGATAAGGCTTTTTTATCTATTGCAGACCAAAATTTATTAGAAATGGTTGTGGGCAGACTAATACGTCAAACACCAAAGGTTGCTATAAATACAAGTTCCAGCAACCCAAAATATGTGCAGCATGGTCTGCCAATTTTAAGGGATCACTTTACAGGTTTTTGGGGCCCTTTATCAGGAATCTTAACTGCAATGATTTGGGCAAATGATATGGGCTATGAAAAGGTCGCAACGGTTGCTGTGGACACACCATTATTTCCAGAAAATCTATTAGACAAACTTGATCAAAAGATAAAGTTAAGTAATTCGGATATTGTTTTTGCGGCGTCTGTATCAGAACATAAACGAGGGAAATTATTACATCCAGTTTTTGGTTTATGGAAGACCTTTCTCTTCGAAGACCTGAGGAAGCAGCTAGAGAAAGGTGTGAGAAAAATTACATGTTGGAGTGAGAGACACAAAGCTTCAATTGTATGTTTTTCCGATGAACGGATGGATCCATTCTTCAATATCAACACACCCCAAGATATTATGCTGCTAAAGGAGTATCTAAGAGAAAAATGAAGATTATAGGTGTAGTAGGCTGGAAAAATTCAGGAAAAACGACTCTGATTGAAAAATTGATTAATGAGTTTAATAATAGAAGTTTAACTGTATCGACTATAAAACATTCTCACCATAACTTTTCGGTAGACAAACACGGATCAGACTCATTCAGACACTTTAATGCAGGAACAAAAGAGACAATACTCACTTCTGAAAAAAAGTGGGTTAAGTTTTCTAGACAGTCAGGTGACTCAAAAGTTAATCTGCCTTATCTCATCACGCAAATTACGCCTGTTGATATTGTTATTGTCGAGGGGTTTAAAGACAGCGATCATACAAAAGTAGAAGTTGTGGATAGTTTGAGCGAAAGGAAACCACTGTATGAAACAGATAGGACAATATGCGGACTCATAATTAATCAACAAAAAATTCAAAATTCAGCCCTACCACAATTCGAAAGAGATGATGTCAAGAAAATCTGTGACTTCATAGAAGAGAAAATAGGAATTATCTAAAACATGGCCTCACCAAAAGTTAAATTAACTTCCCTAAGCAAGCTATTTTTCAATCTTAAAGCTGAGCTGAAACCGATTTCTGGGGAAAGTCGAGTTAGTGTTGAAAATGCGGTCAATAGAATATTGTCAAAAGATATTTTTGCTAAAAATGATAATCCACCATTTGATAACTCAGCGATAGATGGTTTTGCTATAAATCAAGAAGCTAGATCAGCTAGCAAAAATATCACCCTCTTAGAGGGTTTATTAAGACCAGGTTCTAGATCTAGAATAAAACTTAAAATAAATGAGGGAATAAAAATTTTAACGGGGGCACCCATACCTGCTGGAACTACCAGAATTATTTTCAAAGAAAACACAAAAGAACATAATCAAAAAATCCATTTCGTGCAGGACGATGATGTGGAGACTAATATAAGGTTGAGGGGTGAGGATTTTAAAAAAGGGGATTTACTATTTAAAAAAAATAGTCAAATAAGAGTAACTGATTTGGCTGCGTTAATTGGGTCAGGCAATTCATCTATATCAATTGTAAAGCCCCTCAAGGTTGGTCTTATAACTACGGGAAATGAGCTAAATGCGAGTATAAAGAGGCAGAGTAAAGGTTTTATTTTTGATACAAATTCTATTCCATTGAAGAGTTTATTAGAAAAATGGGGGTACTCTGTTGTCGATATGGGGTCAGTAGGAGACGATATAGGGCTATTGAGAAAAAAAATCTTTGATAACTTAAACTGCGTTGATGTTTTCGTCACTACTGGTGGAGTTTCAACAGGACAGGAAGATTTTGTTTCACAAATACTTAGTAGTGAGGGTCAACTAATTAATTGGCGTATTGCAATAAAACCTGGCAGGCCTTTTATTTGTGCAAAGTTGGGAGCTAAGTATGTGTTTGGGTTGCCTGGAAATCCAGTGGCGGCATTTATTTGTGCGCTAATTATCTTGCGCCCTTCTCTGGGTAGACTTGGAGGAGAAAAAGAATGGTTTAAGCCTTTCTCTTTTAAGGCAAAAGCAAATTTTAAAAAGTATAAGAGACGTGGTAGAACAGAGTTTTTACGCGCTAATTTGAATAGGGAAGATGGCTTCGTTTCAACTTTTCCACTAGAGGGATCTGGTAGACTCTCTAGTTTATCCTGGTCAAACGGTTTGGTTGAGCTTTCAGAGGAAGAACAAGATATAGATAGAGGAAATTTTGTAAACTTTATTCCCTACGGATCATTTTTTCAATAGGAATTTAGTTCCTTAAATATATTTTTAACAAGCTCACCGAAAAGGTTTTTACCCTCTGCACTATGTGAGGCGTAGGGTTTCCCTTTGTCCGCACATTCCATTATATCTTTTTTCAGGGGTATGCTTCCCAGATATGGAATATTTTCACTTTTGGTGATCTTTCCAACGCCTCCATTGCTAAATATATGGTGTTTTTCCCCACAATTTGAACATTCAAAGTACGACATGTTCTCAATAAGGCCCAGAATTTTAGTGTTCGTTTTTCTAAATAGCGCAATCGCTTTTTTTGCATCGATCAAAGAAATGTCTTGAGGCGTTGAGATAACAATAGCTCCAGAAATCAAGACTTTTTGTGCTAGAGTTATATGAATATCACCTGTTCCAGGGGGTAGATCGACTATGAAGTAATCTTGTTTACCCCATTCGACTTCTAAAAGAAGTTGTTGTATAGCTTTCATGAGCATAGGGCCCCGCCAGATGATCGCTTCATGCTCTGGAAATAGCATTCCCATCGACATAATGCTTAGATTACCTATTATTTGTGGCTGAATTTTTCTATCTTCTATCTTGATCTTTGATTTATTTAGTCCAAGCATTTTTGGTTGGCTAGGTCCATAAATGTCTGCATCCATTAAACCGACTTTGAAACCCATATCTGCTATTGAAGTGGCGATGTTATTTGAGATAGTTGATTTTCCAACTCCTCCTTTTCCTGAGGCAACAAATATTATTTTCCCTAGGTGAGATAAATCGAATTTGTTTAGAAAAGGGTCATTTTTTTGAGGCATATTTTTTTTTAAATCCGGCGAACTGTGCTTTGTGAAAATTATAGAGCAACTCTTTATATTACTGTCTTTTTCAATCAAAGCTTTCCAAAGACTTGTGGTATTTTGTACAGCAGAATTCAATTCTGAGTTTATGATGATTTTAACTGTTTGTTCAGAAACATCTATAGTTTCAATCATTTGCAAAAGATCACTATTTAGAGGATTATCTATTTGTCTGATAATACTAAGAACATAATCTTTATTCATTGTCTCAGGCATCCAAGTTGGGTAGGGTTTCTTTAGTTAGGGTCAATGGAGGCGACGACCGGACTCGAACCGGTGTCCACGGATTTGCAATCCGCTGCGTAACCACTCCGCCACGTCGCCCATTCATTAAGGATTAGCAATATAAAATAATTTAATTCATTGCAAGAAGATATAATATTATGTAAATCTTTCTGTGTCTTTATATCTCCTCTAATAGATGGTTTAATTCATTAAATGTTCAATTACAAAAAAGCACGAGACAATATGGTCGATAACCTTATTCGGCCTGCGAATGTGACAAACCCAAAACTATTGAATGCGCTCAGAGAGGTGCGACGCGATAAGTTTTTACCAAGTAACTTTTCCAGCTTGTCTTATAGTGAAGCAGAATTGTTAATACAAAACGATAGAAAAGCAATGAATCCTTGGCTTCTTGCAAAGATGATTCAATCACTCGACCTCAGCACTAAGGATAACGTGCTTAGTCTCGCTTCAGGTTATGGCTATAGTTGTGCTTTAATATCATCACTGGCAAATTTCGTGGTTGCTGTAGAGAGTGGTGAGTTCGCACAAGAAGCTCAGTCTAGGCTAATTGAAAATGGATATGACAATATTCTGGTTAAAGAGGGTAACATCAATGAAGGCGCAAAAAAAGAGGGCCCATACGATGTAATTTTAATTGAAGGGACTGTTGAATTTATACATCAAGAAATCCTGGATCAGCTTAAATCAGGGGGAAGGATCATAGCAGTTTTTAGAGAAAAGTTATTAGGTCAATGTAGACTAGGTATAAAAACTGACAGACAAATACAGTGGGCTAATCTTTTCGAAGCAAATTGTGCGCTGTTAAGTGAATTCAAAAAAGACAAAGCATTTACCTTTTAAAAAAGTTTATATCCAATGAATACAAAAGTTTTAGTAATATTAATTCCCATGCTCTTGCTTCTTTATAAAGGAGCTTCTGGACAGAGTATTAAACAGTCTGTTCAAACAGCACTAGACAATAATGAAAGTTTGAAAAGCCAAAAAGTGTTGCTTGATAATAGCTATCAAAATTTTCTTTTGCAAAATGGAAAATCACTACCAAATCTGTCTCTAAATTCTACGGGATCTCGGTCATCAAACTTTGACACGAACCAAGAGACAGATAGCTACAGTGTTTCGATAAACTCCTCATATATGTTATTTGATTTTGGATCACTTAATGCAAAAAAGAGGGCTGCTCAGCGTTTAAATGATGCGTCGAAAGTTTCATTTAAGAAGGTTGAAAACGATTTAATTATGAATGTGGTTAGAGTGCATTTAGAATTATTCAAGGCTATAAAAATTGTCGAACTTTATGCAAATAGCTTAGAGATAAGGAAGCAGCAATTCTTGGCAGTTAAGAACCGGTTTGATTTGGGTGAGGCTACTAGGTCTGATTTGTTAAGATCTAAAGCCTCAATTTCTGGTGCCAGGGCACAATTGAAGGTGGGGGAGGCAAATGTTAAAAAATTTAGAGAAGGTTATAAAACTTTAGTGGGTAAATTGCCAGGGACCCCTACGCTTCCCAAAATCATTATGGAAGAACCTTCTTTGCTAGAAAATAGTATTAAAGTTGCTTTAGAAAATGACCTTGGCTTGAAAGTCCTCTTACTTGAGGAGAAAGCGCTACAACAAGAATTGAGCGCTATTGAAAAATCTCGATTGCCAAACCTAAGCCTTTCAGGAGCGTTGTCATATGGTGATAGCCCAACCTCGGGAAGCAACCATAGTTCAGGAAGAATATCCTTAACATCCAACCTTACGTTATACAGTGGTGGGCAAAAAAAAGCTCAAGTCAAAATTGCATCAAACAATCTGGCGGCTAAGGCAATTGAAATTGCAGTAAGCAGAAAGTTTCTAGAAAGAGATGTCACCACAAAGTGGTTAGATTTAATGTCATTAAGATCCTCGGCTACTGCAAAAAAAGAAGAAGCTAACGCGTTGAAAGAGTTGTACGAGAGTGTATTTGAGGAGTGGAAACTTGGAGGAAAGACTTCGCTTGATACTGATCAAGCCTATCAAAATTTATTGAATTCGGAAGTTGACTTGGTCACCGCAACTACTGATATATTAATTGCAAGATTTGACTTGTTAGCAGAGATAGGCACCCTCAGAAAAGAGCTTCAGCTTCGCTAGTAAGAGATGGCGACTAGGAGGAATTTTTATGATTGAAAAAAAGAAGGCAAAAAAAGAGAAAATAGAAAATAATCAAGTTGATCTAAAAGAAATTCTTGGTGATATAAAAACCATTGTTTCAGGGGAAAAGGAGACGCTTTTCAAAGTCAGTGAATACAAAACAATAAAACTAAAAAAGGAGAATTTGGTTTCGGCTGGTGAAAAGAAATATTTACCTGAAAATATCAATCTAGATAAAAAAGAGCTAGAAAATCTAATAAGGAAAATTGTAAGAAGTGAACTTAAGGCTATAAAACCTCAGGAGGGCTTGGGTGGTTTAAGTTCAAAAAAAACAAAACCTGCTGACACCAAAAAAATTGCTTCAAATATAAATTTGTTAACAAAGGCTGAACTTATTAAACTTTCCGAGAAAAATAAGTTAACCGTAAGCAGTACAAATACAAAAGCAGAAATATTAAAAAAGCTAAAAGAGAATAAGGTAGTTTTATAGGTTATTAGAAAGAAATTTTATTGCAAAGTCATCTAAGAATTTAATTGATCAATACTCGTTAGTGACGAACCTCTTGAGAGGAGATAAGGATATGCATTCTAATATGCGCTTTGCCAAATGTGTAACATCTAGTAGGGTCTAAGTTGAGATGAGTATCCCAAGCAAATTCAATCCTAAGCAAGCAGAAAAAAAAATAAATGACCTTTGGGTAGAGGCCGGTGCTTTTAGATCGGGCAAAGATAGCGACAAAGGCAAACCACCATTCTCTATTATGATTCCTCCACCTAATGTCACAGGCAGCTTGCATATAGGTCACGCATTTAACAATACGATCCAAGACATATTGGTAAGGTATCATAGGATGAATGGTTATGATGTTTTGTGGCAACCAGGCCAGGATCATGCAGGAATTGCAACTCAAATGGTGGTTGAAAGAGAATTAGAGAAAAATAATAAAAACAGACAGGAAATGGGCCGAGAAAATTTTCTTGATGAAGTTTGGAGTTGGAAAGAAAAATCTGGCAACACTATAATAGATCAACTTAAAAGGTTAGGTGCATCCTGTGACTGGAGTAGAAATAGGTTTACTATGGATCCTGATTTTCACAAGGCTGTTATCAAAGTTTTTGTCGATTTTTATAAAAAAGGGTTAATTTACAAGGGTAAAAAATTAGTTAACTGGGATCCAAAATTTCAAAGTGCTATTTCTGATCTAGAAGTTGAGCAGATTGAGGTTAAAGGAAAAATATGGGAGTTAAAGTACTTTCTAGAACAGGGCACCTTCAAACTTGGAGTTGAAATCAATGAAAAAGGCGAGATAATTAAAGAAGAGCCTGTGGACCATGTCGTCATTGCAACTACGAGACCAGAGACACTACTCGGAGACACCGCTGTCATTGTTAACCCGAGTGATGAACGATACAGAGATTTGATTGGAAAATCGGTTATTCTACCATTGGTCGGAAGAAAGATTCCGGTAATAGCTGATGATTACGCTGATCCTTCAAAAGGAACGGGTGCTGTAAAAATTACCCCTGCACACGACTTTAACGATTGGGAAGTTGGTGTGAGGCATAAGTTAAAAGTGATTAACATTTTCGATACTAGCGCAAACATTGCAATAACAAATAATGAAGACTTTTTTGAAGGAATAAAACCGTCTGTGGATATTTTCCAATTAAATGGACTTGAAAGATTTGAAGCCAGAAAAAGAATTTTAGAAATACTTGATAAACAAGGTTTTCTTAAAGCAGAAAAAGAAGATACACACTTCGTTCCACACGGAGATAGATCAAAAGTTGTAGTTGAACCTTTTCTAACCACTCAGTGGTTTGTCGATTCCAAGAAAATTGTTCAGGAAGCTCTTGATGTTGTGAGAAAGAATGAAATAGAGATTATTCCTGAGCGCGATAAAAAAGTTTATTTTAATTGGCTAGAAAATATTGAGCCCTGGTGTATTTCCAGACAATTATGGTGGGGACACCAGATACCAGTTTGGTACGATAATAAAGGAAATGAATATTGTGCAGAAACGTTCGAAGAGGCTAAAAAATTAGCTGGGCATAGTGATATTTATCAAGATCCTGATGTGCTTGATACTTGGTTTTCATCTGGTATTTGGCCTATTGGAACACTAGGATGGCCTGAAAAAAATTACTTTATGGAGAGATACTACCCGACCAGTGTTTTGGTGACTGGTTTCGATATCATTTTTTTCTGGGTTGCACGAATGATAATGATGCAACTTGCAACAGTAAAGGAAATCCCTTTCAGAAAGGTTTATGTGCACGCTTTAGTAAGAGATGAAAACGGAAAAAAAATGTCAAAATCACTTGGTAATGTGCTTGATCCACTAGACCTAATTGATAAATATGGAGCTGACCCTCTTAGATTTACGTTAACGGCAATGGCGGTTACAGGACGGGATTTAAAATTATCTGAATCAAGGATTGAGGGTTACAGAAATTTTATGACCAAGATTTGGAATGCAGCAAAATACTTAGAAATGAATGAATGCCAATTTGACAGTGAGTTTGATATTTCTGGCGTTAAATCACCACCAAATAAATGGATAATTGGCAAAACTTTAGGCACTTTGGAAGCGGTAAATCAAAGTTATATTAAGTTTCGGTTTAACGATACTGCCAATACACTTTATAACCATACATGGGGGGTTTTCTGTGATTGGTATATCGAGTTTTCAAAATCATTATTAAATGACGAAAGCGAAGAAACTTCTCTGGAAACTAGAAAAACTCTAGCTTGGGCTTTTCAAGTGTGCTTAAAGATGCTTCATCCAATCATGCCATTTGTTACCGAGGAGCTATGGGGGTATTTTAAAAAAGGTGAAGGGCTTCTATCTGCTAGTGATTGGCCTAAATTTAGTAACATTTCTATGGATGTAGACGAGATTAAGAACATAGAAAACGTTATATCCTTTATCGAAAATATCAGGTCTACCAAAGCCGATTTCAATTTAGTTTCTGGGGAAAAAACAGCGTTGTACGTGGTCGATTTGCAAGCAGAACAAAATGCCTATATCAAAAAAAATGAAAAAGTAATTTGCAGGCTAGCTAGGCTATCAGAAATAACGCAGGTACAAAAGAAACCAAAAAATGTAGTAGTTATTCCGGGAGGAAAAGTGGAGGCATTTGTGGCTGTTCAGTCAAGTTTCGACATAGAGCTTGAGAAAGAGAAAGTAAAGACAGCACTAAAAAAATTAGAAATTGAAACGGTAAAATTATCAGAAAAGTTGAATAACAAAAATTTTAGAAAAAAGGCACCTGAAAAGATCATAGAGAAATTTGAAGCTGATCATGAAGATCTCAAAGTACAACTAAATAAACAGAAAGTCTTGTTAGAAAGTTTGGAGCAATTAAACAATTGAAGCTTAGTTTTACCAAAATAGCTTATGACTTGCCAGAAACTGTTCCATTTGTAGGACCTGAAAGTCAAGAGAGAGAAAACTCCTTCAGTTTTTATGCAAGATTGGGAGCAAATGAGAGTGTATTCGGGCCTTCGAAGATGGTTATCGATGCGATCAAAGCTCAAGCAGACGAAGTTTGGCAATATGGAGATCCCGAAAGTTTTGATCTGGTTCAAAAGCTATCAGAATTTTATAGTCTACCACGAGATAACTTTATTATAGGAGAGGGTATCGATGGACTTTTGGGGAACCTAGTAAGACTTTTCATTGAGCCAGGCGATGAGGTTGTTTCATCACTTGGAGCTTACCCCACTTTCAAATACCATGTAGATGGTTTTGGTGGTAAGATGTCTTTTGTTCCTTATAGAAACTATTTCGAGGATCTAGATGCCTTATTGATTGCAGCTAAAAAGAGAAAGGCAAAAATTTTGTATTTGTCTAATCCAGATAATCCAATGGGAACTTTTCATCCCAAGAATCATATGGAAGATTTCATCAATAAAATTCCTGATGATACGATATTATGCCTAGATGAAGCGTATGCAGATTTCGTTGATAAAAATGAATTAGCATCAATCGATTTGGAAAAGAAAAATGTAATAAGATTTAGAACTTTTTCCAAAGCCTATGGGTTGGCTGGCTTGAGGGTTGGTTACGGAATTGGAAATAAAAAAATGGTTAAAGCTTTTAATAAAGTAAGAAACCATTTTGGAGTAAATAAACTTGGTCAAATCGCTGCTAAAGTGGCATTGGAGGATAAAGATCATTTAAAGGCTGTTTTGAAAAAAGTTGATCAATCAAAAAAAGATATTGCCGCGGTATTTCAGAGGTTTGGCTTTACCTCATTATCGTCTCGAACAAACTTTGTACCTGTAAACAGTGGTGGGGATGGTAAATTCGCAGCCAAGTTAATGAGAAGTTTAATCCAAGAAAAAATCTTTGTACGTATGCCAAGCGTTAGTCCATTAAATTCTTTTTTAAGAATCACGGCAGGTACAAGTGATGATTTGACAGTTTTGGATAATGCTTTGAATAAAATAATTAAAAAGATTTAAGTCTCTTCATTTATAGAGTTTGCCAAATAATCAATAGCATTATCTAAACCACCCTTTTTGAAGGGAATATTTGTGGCGATCAGCCCCATCTCCAAAGAAGCTAGTACCCCGAGAAGCATATGTGGGTTAAGATGCCCCATATGCGCTATCCTGAATGCAGAATTACCGTCATGATACTCCGGGCCTTCAAACCCCAGCCCAATGCCTAATTCAACGCCAGTATTTCTTTCAATCCAGTTTTTGAATGGAAGGAGATCAAAGTTTTTTGCAACAAGTGTTGTTACCGCATGAGATCTATTTGTTTTATTGGTAACATTAAACTTCAAAACCCCTTCTTTGCTCCAAATATCAACAGCTTTCCAAACTGTATTCGCTAATATTTCATGCCTTTTAATGACGTTATCTTTACCTTCCTCATTGATAATTTCCAGTGCTGCCTTTTGTGCAAAAAGTAGGTGTGTTGGAGCGGTTCCAAAATAAATCTCATAAAAGTTTGTTGGATCAAGTCGAGGACCCCAATCCCAGTAGGCAGACCTCTTAGATACTTTTTTCGCATGAATCTCAGCTCTTTCTCCGATTATTAGGTATCCTAAACCAGGAGGAGTCATTAGGCCTTTTTGTGACGCTGTTAAAAGCAGATCAACACCCCATTCATCCATTCTCATATCATCACATCCGAAACAAGCAATACTGTCTACCAATAAAAGTGCTGGATGATTAAAGCTCTGTTTTAATTTGTTTATTTCATTGATACTGAGAAGCATTGAAGAAGCCGTATCGGTTTGAACAACCAAAATACCTTTGATCTTTTTATCTTTGTCTTCAGCAAGAACTTTTTCGAGATCATCCATCTCGAAAGTTCTATCCATTCCATATTCTAAATGAACCACGTCTATTCCAAGCTTCGAAGCAATATTACCCCAGTGCTTTCCAAATACTCCATTTGAAATAGCTATGATTTTATCATTTGCATTAAACAAGTTCGCTAAAGCGGCCTCCCAAACGCCGTGACCATTGGATATGTATAGAGCCACTCTGCCTTTGGTATCAGCCAATTTAGCAATATCTGATAATATGCTCATTGTAATCTCTTCAAGTTCGCCTCCATAAATATTCGGGGCTGGCCTTTGCATAGCTTGAAGTACTTTCTCAGGTATAATTGACGGTCCTGGAAGAGCTCTATGTATACGTCCGTTTGAAAAATTCATTATAACTTCACCGATTTGCTTAACTAATGTAATCTATAAACAAAAGTTAAAGCAAGTTGCAATCAAAAAGTCTTGCTGGTTTGGTAGTGATGTAATACTACTCTCGGAAAAGGAGGGACATCTTGTTTAACTTAAAGCAAAAGTTTGAAAAGTTTGATGAAAATTGGAGAGCTGATTTAGCAAAATCTTTTTCCTCTTCTAACAAAAAATCTGCTGAAAAACATGCTTTCTGGATCGATCATGAATTTCTTAGAGTCCTGTATCATAACAATTTTCAAATAGCCCCAGGAGTGTTTAGATCTAATCAGCCTTCTGAGAAGCGCATTTTGGAATGGCAGAAAGAAAAAGGGATTCAAACTATAATTAATTTTAGAGGTGAGTCCAATCAAGGAGCTTTTTTAATTGAGGAAAATATGTGTAAAGAAATTGGAGTTAAACTGATCAATATAAAATTGTACTCATCAAAATTGCCAGAAAAGGAAAAAATTTTTGAAATAAATGAGGTTTTTAAGAGCATAAAAAAACCTTTTTTAATGCACTGTAAGTCAGGGTCAGATCGAGCAGGTTTAGGTTCAGCTCTGTACTTCTTGTTGGTTTTAAATGCACCTATCGAGGTTGCTCAAAGGCAACTATCCTTTAAGTTTTTACACCTGGGTGGCTGGACTGCAGGAATTTTAGATTTCATGCTAATGGAATATCGTCATGCTTTCGAAAAACAAAGGATAAAATTTTTAGAGTGGGTGGAAAAAAGCTACCATAGAGAAGAGATGACACAAAGATACATCGATTTTCGAAGAAACTCGCATTGGTTCAAAATTCCAAGATAAATAAAATATGAATATTCAAGATGACAAAAAGCCTCTTTTTAAATGGTTCTGGAATTCATATGTTAGGGCGCATGTTGGGGTACTCTTTATAGCATTAATTTTCATGTCAATAGAGGGCTCGATGCTAGGTGTCCTTTCTTACTCTATAAAGTTCTTGTTTGATAATGTCTTAGTTTCTAATGATACATCCAGTATACTCTTTGTCGCGGTATTGATTTTCTCTATTTTCTCAATGAGGGCAATAGCAGGTTTTATTCATAGGCTTATGACAGTAAATGTTTGCCAAAAAATCATAAAAATACTTCAGGACAGAATGGTGGGACATCTCTTAAATATGGATGTAGGGTTCCATCAAAAAAACTCACCGGGTAGCCTAATGGATAGAGTAAGAGCTGATAGTAAAGCCTTATCGGAATCAGTTAGTGAAGTATTTATGACTGTTGGAAGGGACGGGTTTTCATTAATTTCTTTGATTGCTGTTGTTTTTTTTATTGATTGGAAATGGTCATTGATAGCCTTCCTAGGAATTCCATTTTTAGTAATGCCAATTTTACTTCTCCAAGGCCTAGTAAGATCCAGAGCTGGAGAAAACAGAGACTTTGAGTCAAAAGCTAATGTTCGTTTAGATGAAATATTCCATGGAATAACAGACATCAAACTCAACAAAGCTGAAAAAAGTGAGCGCAACAAATTTTTTGATATCCTTCAGGTTACCCATAAGGTCAGACTTCGACTTGAGGCTGGAATGGCCGGTATCCCTGCAATGATCGACATAATAGCAGCGATTGGTTTTTTGGCTGTGATGATTTTTGGTGCTATCGATATCACATCAGGATCTAAGACCATTGGAGAATTTATGAGTTTTTTTACGGCCATGGCGTTAATATTTGAGCCTTTGAGAAGATTAAGTAATGTCTCAGGAAATATTCAAGTTGCGATGGCGAGCTTAGAACGAGTATTTAAGATTTTTGAGGAAAAGCCATCGATAGTTTTTTCAAATTTGTCCAGAAACGAAAACGAGTTTGATAAGGTGGGGCTAGAGTTTGAGAGTGTTTATTTTTCCTATGCAGAAAAAAAAATTGTAGAAAATATCAATTTTGAAATTGAAGAGGGAACGTCAAATGCAATTGTTGGCTACTCGGGAAGTGGAAAAACGACCTTATTCAATCTGATTACAAGGCTGATTGACCCCATTACCGGACACATAAGAATTAATGGAGTGGATCTTACTGATATTAGCTTGAAAGAACTGCGTTCTCTCATTTCAGTTGTGCGCCAAGATGGGATGATGTTCGATGAAACAATACTTGAAAATATTAGATTTGGGAAACCAATGGCCTCTGATTTAGAAATCAGAAAGGCAGCCAAGATGGCTTATGTTGACGAATTTAGTAATGAATTAAAGGATGGTCTTAACACTGTCGTTGGTCCAAGGGGCTCTACCCTTTCAGGAGGGCAACGTCAACGAATATCTATAGCTCGCGCATTTCTAAGAAATAGTCCACTTTTACTTTTGGATGAACCAACCTCAGCATTAGACAGTCAGTCAGAGAAATTGATACAGAAATCGTTAAGCGAACTTTCAAAAAAGTCCACTACAATAACAATTGCGCATAGATTGTCTACGATAGTGGATAGCGACAAGGTATTGGTTCTAGATAATGGAAAAATAGTTGGACAGGGTAAGCACGACAGCTTAGTGAAAGAGAGCAAGCTTTATTCTAATTTGTTTAAATCACAAGTAGAGAAGAAAAATGATGAGTGACACTATTGAGTATAATTTTTGTTTTGTTGACAAAAATAGAGCTATTTTAATCTTAGAAGGAAAGGATAAACTTGATTTTCTTCAGGCACTTACAACCAACAATATCGAGAACATACCAAAAGAGGATATGGTCTACACTGCTATTTTATCCCCTCAAGGTAAATATCTATATGATTTCTTTGTTTTTTCTTTGAGCGACAATGAAATTTTTATCGATATTCATAAATCAAGAGCTAGTGCTATCAAAAAATTCTTGGAGTTTTATAAGTTAAACTCTGACGTATTTATCTCTGATAGAAGATGCCAGATTGTAATAAGTTCTAAAAAAGAAAAAATGTATTCTTTTGCTGACCCAAGAGCAAAGACTATGGGTTGGCGCTGCTATAATTTTAAAAAGGAATTGAAAATACCGGATCAAGGTTTTGATGACTTTCAGATCAATCGCCTAAAAAACGTGGTGCCAGAAACAGGAGTAGAGTTGATACCTGAAAAATCATATATATTGGAGCTGAACTTTGAAAAATTACAAGGGGTAGATTTTAAAAAAGGGTGCTACATAGGCCAAGAAGTTACAGCACGAATGAAGCACAAGGCAACTTTAAAAAACAGACTATACTGTGGATACATACAAAGAAGTCCTAAAAATGCGGATGATAGAAAGGTTTATTCCAACGACAAAGCCGTTGGAGATGTACATAGTATTTTCAATAATTACTGTTTAATAAAAATAAAGGAAGACTTTAAAGATGCCGAATTAACCGTGTTTGGAGAACCAGTAACTTTACTGAACTGATGACCTAATGATTTTGGAAAACTTCTTAAAAACTTCTTCCTGATTGTTTGAACAGATAACATTACCCGTTTTTATTGGATTTAGATTTTCTTCTATGCTTTCTAAAATCCCTCCTGCTTCTTTTACGATTAATATCCCTGAAGCGATATCCCAAGGAGCTAAATTTTGTTCCCAAAAGCCATCAAAACGGCCAGCCGCAACATAAGCCAAATCTAGTGAGGCTGCACCATTTCTTCTTATCCCTGCACAACCAGGTACAAGATTACCAATTGATGTAAGAGAATTTTCTAAGTAATCACTTTCACCGAAAGGAATTCCTGTGGCAAATAACATTTCCTGGAAGGAAGTTCTATTAGATACTCTTAATCTTTGTTCATTCAACCAAGAGCCACCACCTTTCTGAGCGGAAAACAACTCATCTTTGATAGGATCGTAAATTATTCCTGCTACAATTTCTTGTTTGTGCTCGAGAGCAATAGAAATCGCCCAATGAGGAATTCCGTGTAAAAAATTGGTTGTTCCATCCAATGGATCTACTAACCATCTTCTCGTGGGGTCCTCTCCTTGTATTTCATCACTCTCTTCTGCACACCAGCCGTAACTTGCTCGTGCCGACATTAATTCCTCTTTGATGATTTTTTCCGCCCTCAAATCGGCCTTGGATACGAAATCACCTGCCTTCTTCGATACAACCTGAAGTTTTTCTATTTCGTTAAAATCTCTGATAAGTGATCTAGATGCTTTCCTAGCAGCTTTGATCATAATGTTTAAGTTAGCGGTATTGTTATGCATAAGAAACCTTTAGGTGCACCTAAGATCTCTCAAGATATTCACATGTTTCCGTAGAAACAATTATTACTTCTCCTTGAGCAATAAATTGTGGAACCATAATACGTAGACCGTTGTCTAAAATTGCCGGTTTTGAGCTATTCGCGGCAGTTTGTCCTTTTATCGTAGGTTCTGTTTCCTTTACCACACAAGATAATTTTTCAGGCAGTGAAACATTTAAAGCTTCATTTTCAAAAAACTCAATTTGTACCGATATCCCCTCAGTGAGAAAATTAGTGATAATATTTAGAAACTCTTCTTTTATGGTGATTTGTTCAAAGGTAACATTATCCATAAAGATATAGTCTTCGTCGCTTTTATATAGAAACTGATGGTCTTTTTGCTCGAGTCTTACTCTTTCAACTTTATCAGCTGACCTGAAGCGCTCATTTAGTTTTGAGTTTGTTCTAATGTTTTTTAGTTCTACTTGAGCAAAAGCCCCACCTTTCCCAGGCTTTACGTGAGAGGTTTTTACAGCAATCCACAGCCCATTCTTGTGCTCAATAACATTCCCTTTTCTAATTTCATTTCCGTTTATCTTTACCATGCGCTGTTCTTTTATTTTCGAGGTTGGTACCGATGGTTGGATTCGAACCAACGACCCCTAGATCCACAATCTAGTGCTCTAACCAACTGAGCTACATCGGCTTACAAAAGTGTCCGTAACTTGTAAGTTAAAAAAGAAAAAATTAATAGCTTTTTTTACAGACAAAATTTTATTTGTGGAGTGATATAGCCCTCGTATAGCTCAATTGAACTTTTGCCAGGTCATAAGCTAATGAACTGAATTTGACTACGTATTTAAATAGTTGTTTAAATTTCACACAGATTATATATGGTCATCTCGGTGAGTTCTGGCTTTCTAGTAAAAGTTTTATCCTAGTGGCCTTAAAATCTCGAAAGGGAGTTGGCTCTGTCATGGGTCGTGGCCTTTGATACCCGATGCCCACCTGTTAAATCAGGCTCTCGAGGATCAAACAAATACGGTTTCGCTGGTTCTCACTGTGTTTTAATAGAGGTAGCTTCTTGTCAGAAACAGATAAAGTACAATGCAGAAAAATTGCTCTCGGCAAAAGAAGAGAACTCCACACTAACATAACTCATAATGAATATGGTCCAAACATCAGGCGCTTTTTTCGCAAATGGATTTTAAGAGAAAAAGCTGTTTCAGTTATTGGTTTATATTACCCTGTAAATAGCGAAATGAATCCTTTGAGCTTGATAGATATTCTTGAAACTCATGGTAAAACTATTTGTTTGCCAATAGTTATTGGCAAAAATCGCCCGCTTACATTCAAATCTTGGAGCCCTGGAAAGGATTTAGCAGAGGGTCATTATGGAATACCAGTGCCTGATAATGATAAAATTATGACTCCTGACCTGGTTATATGCCCTCTTCTTGCGTATGACGCCAAGGGGATGCGGCTAGGTTATGGAGGAGGGTTCTACGATCGAACAATAAGACATTTGCGTAAAAATAAACAAACGCGATATATGGGTCTTGCCTTTTCAGAACAAAAAAGTTATCACGATTTACCATCAGAGACGCATGATGTTCCTTTGGACGCGGTTTTAACTGAAGCAGGAATAAGAAATTTTTGAATATTGAAATGAAGAAACCTAAAGTATGAAAATAGCTTTTTTCGGAGATATTGTTGGGAAAACGGGAAGAAAAAAATTAGAGACCAGCCTTCAACAATATGTTTCAGACGAAAAAATTGATTTTGTGGTAGCTAATGCAGAAAATGCCACGGCTGGAGCAGGGCTATCGGCAACTCATGCAGCAGATTTGCTTAAGATGTCAGTCGATTGTATTACGTTGGGAGACCATGCTTATGATAACAAAGAACTTATCCCCTTTTTAGGGCATACAGAACGAGTAGTTAGACCAATTAATTATTCAGATGACTGTCCTGGACAGGGATTGCAGATATTTTCGGTTCATAACAAGAAAATTTTAGTGGTTCAGGTACTTGGCCGAGTCTTTATGAAAAAGAAATTCTTGGATCCATTTCCATTCTTAGAAAATATATTTTTTGAATATAAACTGGGGCTAAATATAGACTGTATAATTGTAGATGTACACGCTGAAGCAACCTCGGAAAAAATGGCCATAGGCCATTTTTGTGACGGCAAAGCGAGTCTAGTGATTGGCACCCATACGCACGTTCCAACGGGAGATGCCAGAATTTTAGACAAAGGGACGGCATATCAATCCGATGCTGGAATGTCTGGTGATTATAACAGTATCATTGGGATGGATAAAGCCGAACCAATGCGTCGATTTTTAACAAATCAAATTAGTGGAAGATTCACACCAGCTGAGGGTGAGGCCACACTTTGCGGGGTTAGCGTGGAATTGAATGATAATGGTAAAGCAAACAAAATAAAAGTAATTAGAATTGGTGGAGTGTTGGGGTGTCTAGAGTAATTATGATTAACAGTTTTTTTTGTTGTTTTATAAAAAAAATTTATGGTAGAAACACACATGGCTGGTCATAGCAAATGGGCAAATATTCAGCATAGAAAAGGTCGGCAGGATGCGGCAAGATCTAAGTTGTTTTCTAAATTGTCTAAAGAAATAACTGTTGCAGCAAAGATGGGTGATCCTGACCCAGACAAGAACCCCAGATTACGGTTGGCTGTAAGAGAGGCAAAATCTAACTCGGTACCCAAAGATGTTATCGATAGAGCAATTAAAAAGTCGCAAAGCGCAGATTTTGAAAATATGGACGAAATTCGTTATGAGGGATATGCCTCCGGTGGCATTGCCGTAATAGTTGAGGCATTAACAGACAACAGAAATAGAACAGCTTCTAACGTACGGTCGTTATTCACCAAATATGGAGGAAACCTTGGTGAAAGCGGAGCTGTTGGGTTCCTATTTGATCAGTGTGGCTTAATAGCATTTGATTTAAAAGAACGAAGCGAAGATGAGGTTTTTGGAAAAGCAATTGAGGCAGGAGCAGATGATGTCGAGTTTTTCGATCAAAGAGCATTTGTTTATTGTCCCACGGAAGAATTAAACACCATTGCAAACTTTATGGAGACAAGTGGTTTCGAAGATATAAGTAGTAAAATAATTTGGAAAGCAAAAGAACCTCTTAAAATAGGGTTCGAGCAATTGCAAAAAGTAGCGAAACTAATCGAGGCGTTAGAAGACGATGAAGACGTAAGATCGGTCACTAGTAACTTTGAAGCATCTGATGAAGATCTTGAAGCTCTTTCAGGTTAGAAAATATATAACGTAACTTTATTCAGATAGGAGCTATTTTGGAAAACATTTTACAACAGCTTGAGAAACGCCGAAAAGATGCGCGGCTTGGCGGAGGCGAAAAACGAGTTGAAGCACAGCATCAAAAAGGAAAACTCACGGCAAGGGAACGAGTAGAAGTTCTGCTTGATAGGAATTCGTTTGAAGAGTTTGATATGTTTGTTACTCATAACTGTACTGATTTTGGTATGGAAACCCAAAAAATACCAGGTGATGGTGTTATAACTGGATGGGGTACCATTAACGGTAGATTGGTATATGTTTTTAGCCAAGATTTCACTGTCTTAGGTGGGTCTTTGTCGGAAAGCCATGCAAAAAAGATTTGTAAGATTATGGATATGGCAGTTCAAAATAGGGCGCCAGTTATAGGATTGAATGATAGTGGTGGTGCCAGGATACAAGAAGGGGTTGCTTCCCTCGCAGGGTATGCGGAGGTATTCAAGAGAAATACTCTCGCATCGGGAGTTATTCCGCAAATTAGTGTCATTATGGGCCCGTGTGCTGGGGGAGCAGTTTACTCACCAGCCATGACGGATTTTATTTTTATGGTAAAAAACTCAAGCTATATGTTCGTGACAGGTCCAGATGTAGTGAAAGCTGTTACAAATGAGGTGGTAACCGCAGAGGAACTTGGTGGAGCAAAAACACACACCAGTAAATCAAGTGTTGCTGACGCCGCCTATGACAATGACATTATCGTACTCAAACAAGTGCGACGGTTTTTTGATTTCATTCCACTTAATAATACTGATAAGTGCCCTGCAATAAAAGTGTATGACTCGATATATCGCTCGGAAAATTCTCTCGATACGTTGGTCCCTCAAAATCCTAATACACCATATGATATGAAGGAGTTGATCCTGAAAATAGCTGACGAGAATGACTTCTTTGAAATTCAGAAGGAATTTGCAAAGAATATTCTTGCTGGTTTTATAAGGATAAACGGATCAACGGTTGGAGTTGTCGCAAATCAGCCAATGGTGTTAGCAGGATGCCTTGATATAGATAGTTCCCGTAAAGCTGCACGATTTGTTCGCTTTTGCGATGCGTTTGAGATACCGATATTAACATTTGTGGATGTTCCTGGGTTTCTTCCGGGTACATCACAGGAATATGGAGGTGTCATAAAGCATGGTGCGAAACTTTTGTTTGCTTACGCAGAAGCTACCGTGCCGAAAGTTACTGTTATTACCAGAAAAGCATACGGTGGTGCATATGATGTTATGTCTTCTAAGCACCTCAGAGGCGATTTCAATTATGCATGGCCAACCGCTGAGATTGCGGTCATGGGTGCAAAGGGAGCTGTGGAGATAATCCATAGAGCTGATCTTAGCGATGTAAACAAACTTGAAGATCATAGAAAGGTATATGAAGAGAGATTCGCTAACCCGTTTGTTGCAGCCGAGAAAGGGTTTATAGATGAAGTTATCATGCCAAGAAATACAAGAAGGAGAATTTCAAAGGCCTTTGCCAGCTTGAGGAATAAAAAATTATCTAATCCTCTGAAAAAACATGACAATATTCCACTATAGAGAGGCACGATATTTATAAGCACAGAGGATTTCCATCAGGAATAAAGCAGACTAAGGTGCATTTTACTATAAGGCGCGAAAACAAGGTTGAACCCGCTAAGATTTTCAGAAGAGAAAGGTATGCAGATCGACGAAAAAATGACATAATTGCTGACACGGTTTTTCTTTCTCACCTTATTGATTTCTTCGGGGACAAACCATTTGCTAGAGGAAACCTTGATGCAGGGAGAATTAGCTGGTTGTTCGATAGGGAGATTAAAAGTGCAGAAAAAAGCTTCAACCCAAAATCGTATGAGGCTCTTTTAATATTGGATTTTAAAGAAATAGAAAAAAATTTTCCGAATATAATAAAATAATGGATGAAAATGTTTAATAAAATACTTGTTGCAAACAGAGGTGAGATCGCTTGTCGTGTAATAAAGTCGGCTCAAGGTATGGGCATAAAAGCAGTAGCTGTTTATTCGGATGCGGATAGATATTCTCCTCATACTCTCATCGCGGATGAAGCTATCCATATCGGAGAAAGTCCTGCTCAAAGTTCATACCTCGATAAAGAAAAAATTATTTCAGCAATGAAACAAACAGGTGCAGAAGCGGTTCATCCAGGATATGGATTTCTTTCAGAAAATTCAGATTTTGCCAGAGAGGTAGAGAAGAATAATTTTATTTTTATTGGACCTCCGAGCTCAGCGATAGACTCGATGGGTGATAAAATATCATCAAAAAAAATTGCTGAAGAAGCAGGTGTATCTATTGTACCTGGATTTCTAGGTGAAATTTCTGACGAAAAACAAGGTGCTAAAATCGCATCGGATATTGGATTTCCCATATTAATTAAAGCATCTGCAGGAGGCGGTGGAAAGGGTATGAGAGTTGTTGGTTCCGAGAGCGATTTAAAACAAAGCCTTATTTCCTCCCAAAATGAGGCGGAGAAATCCTTTGGTGACAAAAGAGTTTTTATAGAGAAATATATAACCAATCCTAGGCATATTGAGATCCAAGTTATAGCTGATAAGTTTGGAAATTGTTTGTATCTTGGAGAGAGGGAATGTTCGATCCAAAGAAGAAATCAGAAGGTAATTGAAGAGGCGCCGAGTGCTTTCCTCGATAGTCAGCTAAGAAAAAAAATGGGAGAGCAGGCAGTTAGCTTGGCAAAAGCTGTAAATTATAGTTCTGCTGGAACGGTAGAGTTTATAGTTGATGAAGAAAAGAATTTTTATTTTTTAGAAATGAATACCCGGTTACAAGTAGAGCACCCGGTTACAGAACTCGTAACAGGTCTAGATCTTGTGGAGTTAATGATTAAGGTTGCTTTTGGCGAGCAATTGAAGTTATCGCAAGAGGAAATTACATTAAAGGGCTGGGCTTTGGAAAGCAGAATATATGCTGAAGATCCTTACCGAAATTTTCTGCCCTCCACAGGTAGACTGACAAAGTTTAAACCTCCACAAGAGACAAGTTGCGGTGATAAAGTAATCAGAAATGATTGTGGAGTAAATGAGGGTGGAGAAATTAGTATTTATTATGATCCTATGATATCCAAATTATGTTCTTGGGGAAAAACTAGAGAAGAGGCTATTTCTTTTATGCAGGCGGCTTTGGATGAATATCAAATAGAAGGCATTGGACAAAATATACCGTTTTTGCATAGTGTTTATAGAAACCAAGATTTCTGCGCAGGAAATATTTCTACTGCATTTATTGAAAACAACTATCCAGAAGGTTTTAAAGGCGAGGCTCTTACTGAAGAGGAGCGCAGCAAACTTGCTGCTTTAGTGACTTTTGCATACCATACGAAAGATTCAAGAGATCAAGCAATTTCAGGAAGACTTGACCCCTTTCAAGAAAATGCAGATGGAGAATACGCAATAAAATTTGAAGATCAATGGTTATCTACTAAAGTCCAGAAACACGACGATGAACAGATCGTAAATGTAGATGATTTAGAGTTAAGATTTGTAACTAGCTGGAAGCCAGGGGATACACTGATAAAGGCTGAATTTAACAAAAATACTATAGTTGCAAGATTAAGGTTTCAAGACCAAGGAATTGCGGTAGAGTATCGGGGCTCTTTGAATACCGTGGTTGTTTGTAACGAATATGAGAAGGAGCTATTTAAATTCATTAAGGAACCGGAAGTTATTGATACATCAAAATTTCTTTTATGCCCTATGCCAGGGCTCTTGGTATCGATGGGTGTAAACGAGGGCGATGCTATTGAAGAAGGTCAAATTTTATGTTCCGTTGAAGCAATGAAGATGGAGAATGTGTTCAGAGCAGAAAAAAAAGGTATAGTTAAAAAAGTCAACGCGGCAGCCGGCGATAGTTTGGCAGTAGATGATATTATTATAGAGTTTGAGTAGGGTGTAGCATGGAGGACAAAAAACTTTCTGACTGGAAGGATTTAGCTGAAAAAGAACTTAGAGGTAAAAAGTTAGACACCCTTAATGTGAAAACAGCAGAGGGTATAGAGATAAAACCTCTTTATACTGCAAGTGATATTCAAGGGCTTGACTATTTAAATAGCGTTCCTGGTAAGGAGCCCTTTGTGAGGGGACCAAGAGCAACCATGTATACAGGAAGACCGTGGACGATAAGACAGTATGCTGGCTTTTCCACGGCTGCGGAGAGTAATGAGTTTTATAGAAAAAACCTCGCAGCAGGACAAAAAGGGGTATCGGTAGCGTTCGACCTAGCCACTCACCGTGGATACGACAGTGATCATCCAAGAGTTGAAGGAGATGTAGGGAAAGCTGGTGTTGCAATTGACTCAGTTGAGGATATGAAGATCTTGTTTGACGGTATTCCATTGGATAAAATGTCTGTTTCTATGACAATGAATGGAGC
This sequence comes from Alphaproteobacteria bacterium, assembly GCA_003331935.1. Classification (GTDB taxonomy): domain Bacteria; phylum Pseudomonadota; class Alphaproteobacteria; order Rhodobacterales; family Rhodobacteraceae; genus CACIJG01. The sequence continues at coordinate 39,340 of QOQE01000013.1, forward strand.
TGTTATACCTATAATGGCAAATTTTATTGTTGCCGGAGAAGAACAAGGAGTGCCAATAGAAAAGTTAACAGGTACTATCCAGAATGATATATTAAAGGAGTTTATGGTTAGAAATACCTATATCTATCCTCCCGAACCGTCTATGAAGTTGATAGCTGATATAATAGAATATACCAGTAAAGAGATGCCAAAATTCAATTCTATTTCAATATCTGGTTATCATATGCAAGAAGCTGGGGCTAATTTGGTCCAGGAATTAGCATTTACATTGGCTGATGGAAAAGAATACATTCGAGCAGCCTTGTCCAAGGGTTTAAACATTGATGATTTTGCAGGAAGGCTGTCGTTCTTTTTTGCAATTGGTATGAATTTCTTTATGGAAGTTGCGAAACTTAGAGCTGCTAGAATATTATGGGCGAGGATTGTAAAGGAATTTAATCCGAAACAGACCAGCTCACTGATGCTAAGAACACATTGCCAAACTTCTGGGGTAAGCTTGCAGGAACAGGACCCTTATAACAATGTTGTAAGAACAGCATATGAGGCATTAGCAGCTGTGCTAGGCGGAACCCAAAGCCTTCACACTAATGCTCTAGATGAAGCCATTGCTTTGCCTACCGAATTCTCAGCAAAAATTGCCAGAAACACACAATTAATTCTTCAGGAAGAGCTTGGAATCACCAATGTCGTAGATCCTCTTGCTGGTAGTTATTATGTCGAAACTCTGACTAATGAACTTTGTGAAAAGGCATGGGCACAGATCGACGAAATTGAAAAATTGGGAGGTATGACTAAGGCGGTTGAACTTGGCTTGCCAAAGAGAAGAATTGAAGAATCTGCGGCAGTGCGACAGGCTAAGGTAGATAGTGGTGAAGAAGTCATCGTAGGAGTGAATAAATACGTTGGAGATGAAGAGCAAAACATCGAAGTAAGAGATGTGGACAACTTTAAAGTTCGCCTTGAGCAGATTGAAAGACTAAAGGAAATAAGAAATAGTAGAGATGAAGAGAAATGCAACGCAGCACTAAATAAGATAAAGGTTGCAGCAAGAGACGGTACGGGAAATATACTGGCATTGGCAATCGATGCTGCAAGAGAACGTGCCACCGTAGGAGAAATTTCATATGCTTTAGAAGAAGTGTATACTAGGTACTCAACCACAAGTGAGGTTGGAAAAGGACAATATGTCAAGTCTTTTAAAAATAAAGAAGAGATTGAACAGACAATAGACCTTGTAGACAGTTTTACTAAAATGGAGGGTAGGAGCCCTAGAATGTTAGTTGTAAAAATGGGACAAGATGGACATGACCGAGGAGCTAAAGTTATCGCTTCAGCTTTTATCGATTTCGGATTTGATGTAAAAGTTGGTCCTCTATTTCAAACGCCATCTGAAGCAGCAGAGGACGCCATGAAAGGGGGCTTCGATATCATTGGTATTTCAACACAGGCAGCAGGTCATAAAACACTTGCCCCACAATTAATTCAAGAGCTGGAAAAGAGAAATGGACAAAATATACTAGTAATATGTGGGGGTGTTATTCCACAAAAAGATCACAAATTCTTGGAAGAATCAGGAGTAAGTGCAATATTTGGACCTGGTACTAATGTTCCTAAAGCAGCAGACGAGATAATTCAGTTGTTGTTTAATAAAAAAGGTCGCAACCACTAACTTAAAGAGGAAAAATTGGCAAGAAACTCGAAAGAAAATAGTTCTAAAAAGGCCGCGCTTGACTATCATGAATTTCCACAACCCGGTAAGCTGGAAATTAGAGCGACAAAGCCTTTGGCTAATCAAAGAGATCTTTCAAGGGCATATTCGCCTGGAGTTGCTGACGCTTGTTTGGAAATAAAGGAGGATGAAAACACTGCTTCCAAGTATACTTCGAAAGGAAATCTAGTTGCAGTAATTTCAAACGGAACGGCTGTTTTAGGTTTAGGTAATATTGGACCCAGTGCTTCAAAGCCTGTGATGGAGGGGAAGGCCGTCCTATTTAAGAAATTTGCAAATATTGACTGTTTTGATATTGAAGTTAAGGAAGATAACCCACAGAAACTAGCCGAGATAGTAGCATCTTTAGAGCCAACTTTTGGTGCAATAAATTTAGAGGATATTAAAGCACCAGACTGTTTTGAAGTTGAGAGACTTTGTAAAGAAAAGATGAAAATACCTGTTTTCCATGACGATCAACATGGAACAGCTATTGTGGTGGGGGCAGCAGCGGTCAACGCAATCGAGCTCTCACAGAGGAAAATTGAAAGCACTAAAATCGTTGCAGTAGGGGCGGGCGCGTCAGGAATAGCATGCTTGGAAATGTTGGTTAAACTTGGTGTAAAAAGAGAAAATATATGGCTATGCGATAGTAAGGGCCTAATTACTAAAAATAGAAGTGAAATAAACGAAGAGAAAAAAAGATTTGCTCAAGATAGTCAATTTTCTAAATTAGATGATGTTATTGAAAACTGTGACCTGTTTCTAGGACTTTCAGGGCCGGGAGTATTAACAAGTGAAATGGTTCTCAGAATGAGCGAGCAACCAATAATATTTGCTCTTGCAAACCCTGATCCAGAAATCAATCCAGCTGATGCGCTAAAGGTGGCACCTAATGCGCTAATAGCAACTGGTAGGTCTGATTATCCAAATCAAGTAAATAACGTTTTATGTTTTCCTTTTATTTTTAGAGGAGCTCTTGATGTTGGAGCGACACAAATAAATGATGAGATGAAATTAGCGTGTATACACGCCATTGCAAATCTGGCGAGACAGACTTCAACAGCTGAAACTGTGGAAGCATACCAAGGAGAGATTTTAAAATTTGGTAAAGAGTATCTTATTCCTAAACCCTTTGACCCAAGACTATTACCAAATGTTGCAGCAGCCGTAGCAGAGGCTGCAATGAAAAGTGGGGTTGCTTCTCGGCCTTTGAAAGATCTAGAGGCTTACAAACTCAAGTTGGAAGGGTCAGTTTACAAATCGACGATCTTAATGAAGCCTGTGTTTGAAGCTGCAAAAACATCGTCGCGCAAGATAGTGTTTGCTGAAGGCGAAGATGAGAGAACTCTCAGGACTGCCTTAGCCTTGTTGGAAGAAACCAATGATAAACCTATACTTATTGGTCGTCCGGAAGTAGTCGAAAATAGAATTGAGAGATATGGATTGCCGCTAGTACACGGCAAGGATTTTGAACTAGTAAATCCTCAGAATGATCCCAGATTTAGAGAATATTGGGAAGCATATCTAGAAATAATGGAAAGAAAAGGCGTGACCCCTGCTTTAGCTAGAGCAATTATGAGAACAAATACGACAGCTATAGGAGCCATTATGGTTAAGCGAGGCGAAGCCGATAGCTTGATTTGTGGTACGTTTGGACAGTATTTATGGCACCTAAAATATATAGAGGAAATCTTAGCCGGCGGTGACTTGAAGCCTGTCGGCGCTTTGTCAATGATGATATTGGAGTCAGACGTTTTATTTGTAGCTGATTGCAATATCCATCCAAATCCTACCGCAGGTGAAATAGCGGAGATTGTTATTGGAGCAGCACGTCACACAAAACGTTTTGGTGTAGTACCCAAAATAGCTCTTTGTTCACACTCTCAATTTGGTAGTTTAGATACCGACTCAGGTAGAAAAATGAGAGAGGCTCTTGACATTCTTGGTAGCAAAAAATTGGATTTTTTATATGAAGGTGAAATGCATTCTGACTCAGCACTCGATGAGGATTTAAGACAAAGAATTTTTACAGGTAGTAGATTTTCTGGTGCAGCGAACGTATTGGTATTTAGCAATATAGATGCGGCGAGTGGTGTACGTAATATTTTAAAAATGAGATCTAACGGTATTGAGGTTGGGCCTATTCTCATGGGGATGGGTAATAAGGCACATATTGTGAGCCCCTCTATAACTACAAGAGGGCTTTTAAATATATCAGCCCTAGCAGGGACGCCTGTGCAAATTTATGGCTAGCTAGGAGGGTTAATTGAGTTACAAGAGCGTTTATGAAGCGTGGAAAAAAAATCCTACTGAATTTTGGAAAAACCAATCAAAAGAAATTAGTTGGTATGAACCAGCCGATAAAATTTTGGATGATAGTCGAAAGCCTTTTTATAATTGGTTTACAGGGGGATCAATAAATGCTTGTTATAATTGTGTTGATAGACATATTGAAAATGGAAGAGGGGAAGATATCGCTATCATTTATGATAGCGCCATGTGTGAAAAAGTAAGGAAAATTTCCTATTCAGAACTAAGGAAAGATGTTGCAAAGTTAGCCGGAGCACTCAAAGAGAAGGGCATTAAAAAAGGTGATAGAGTAATAATATATATGCCCATGATTCCAGAAGCTGTAATAGCCATGCTAGCGTGCGCTAGGCTTGGAGCTATTCATTCAGTGGTTTTTGGAGGCTTTGCGGCAAGTGAGTTGGCTGTAAGGATTGATGATTGTAACGCAAAGGCAATAGTTGCTGGATCTTGCGGTTTAGAGCCTGGTAAAGTCGTGCCTTACAAGCCCTTACTCGATGAGGCAATTTCTTTATCTGAGCATAAACCTGATTTTTGTGTTGTTTATCAGAGAGATGAATTGAGAGCAAAATTGACTGAGGGTCGTGATTTTGATTGGCTTGAGTTGGTTTCAAAAGCTGAGCAAGCTGACTGTGTTCCCGTTAAAGGAGAGGATCCTTTATACATTCTATATACATCAGGCACAACTGGACAGCCCAAAGGCGTTATTAGGCCTGTAGGTGGGCATCTGGTAAGCCTGAATTGGACCATGAAAAACTTTTATGATGTTAATCCAGGTGAAGTTTTTTGGGCAGCGTCAGATGTTGGTTGGGTGGTAGGTCACTCTTACATCGTGTATGCTCCACTGGTAAGCGGTACTACTAGTGTTCTTTTTGAAGGGAAACCTGTCGGAACACCAGATGCAGGTACTTTCTGGAGAGTAATCAGCGATCATAATGTTGTATCGCTTTTTACTGCTCCAACAGCATTTAGGGCGATAAAGAGGGCTGATCCAAAAGGCGATTTTCTCAAAAACTATAATCTTTCCAACTTAAGAACGCTCTTTTTGGCTGGAGAAAGAGCAGACCCAGATACCATTAACTGGGCAAAGGATTTACTCAAAATTCCCGTAATTGATCATTGGTGGCAAACTGAAAGTGGACATGTGATGATAGGAAATCCATGGGGTATAGAGCAGATGGATATTAAAGTTGGATCCCCCTCCGTACCGATCCCTGGTTTTGAGATAGATGTTCTGGATGACAGGGGTAATATATTACCTCCAAATCAGTTGGGTTCAATTGCTATAAGGTTACCTCTTGCTCCTGGAGCTTTACCTTCACTCTGGAAAGCTGATGAGAGGTATCTTTCGGCGTACTTGTCAAAATTCCCTGGATACTACGAAACAGGTGACGCCGGGTTGAAGGATGAAGATGGTTATATGTACATAATGGCAAGGACGGATGATGTAATTAATGTTGCAGGGCATCGATTATCTACGGGTGCGATGGAGGAAATTTTAGCTGATCACAAGGATGTTGCTGAGTGTGCCGTCGTCGGAATAAGTGACGAATTAAAAGGCCAAGTTCCTCTTGGCTTAGTTTGCTTAACTGATGGAGTAAATAGGCCTGAAAGTGAAGTTAAAGAAGAGTTGGTTCAGATGGTTAGAGACAGACTTGGACCCGTTGCATTTTTCAAGCAAGCACTGATTATTAACAGATTGCCCAAAACGCGATCTGGAAAAATTCTGCGCTCAACTGTATGTAAAATCGCAGACGGTGAGAAATTCAAAATGCCAGCAACGATAGATGATCCTTTGATTTTAGATGAAATTAAAGAAGCGCTGGCAACCATAGGGTATCCAAAAAATTAGAAATAAAATGGAACAAAATAAAGCATTACTTTTTTCTAATGCGAAAAGTGTTTTTTCTAACGCCTACGCACCTTATTCAAAGTTTAATGTTTCAGTTAGCTTACTTGGAAAAAATACATCTATTTACACTGGAGTTAATGTTGAAAACAGTGCTTTCCCCCAAGGAATGTGTGCTGAGGCTGCGGCAATAGGAAAAATGGTTACTGACGGCTGTACTGAAATCTACGAAATATTGGTAATGGCAGATACAAAGAAACCTACAACTCCCTGTGGAGGATGTAGGCAAAGACTAATGGAATTTTCAAAACCTAACACGCCAGTTTATCTATGCAATCTTGAGGGTTTTCTGGAAGAAACAACCATGGGTTTATTGCTACCAGGCGCTTTCGATTTGAATACTATCTGATTGAGTATCACTCCCCATATGGTATCCAAATATTTTTTACCTGACTCGATTTTCTTAATAGCAATTTATTGAAGCTCGCATGATAATTAATCCAGTTTAAGTTGTCTCCAGTCATAGACCATATTTGTTTTAAATTGGAGATCGAAGCTTTATCAATAGCAGACACGTATTTTGGATCTCCAAAATTCCATATGCCGTCCACAGAATTATGCTCGCATAGTGTATCAATAAGTTCCCTATGTTTTCCAGTTACAACATTTACTGCTGCTTCAGGAACATCTGACGTCTCAAATATCTGGTACATATCTACTGCAGGCAAAGGAAAATTTTCTGAAGGAATGACTACCAAGCGATTTCCTTGACAAAGTGCTGCTGCAATTAGAGTAATAAATGAAGCCAAGGGTGCAATATCAGGGCATATAATCCCCATTACACCGACTGGCTCATTGAGTGCTATGGTATTCGCTCTTATTGGCGCTTGGTGAACGGCACCGTCAAATTTGTCCGCCCACGAAGCAAACGTAAATAATCTTTTTAATGCGGTATCAAATTCTTGTATGGGATCTAGACACAAAGTTGTCAAAGATAGCAACTTAATAAAATAGTCTCTTCTTTGAGAAAGGTTTTCTGCGATATAAAACAAAATTTGTGCTCTTGCATGACAGCTAAGCGCGGTCCAATTAACTTTTTTGTTGGCAGCTTCTACGGCATTTCTTATATCCTTCCGATTGCCACGTCCTACGGTCGCGACTTCTTTTTTTTGTTTATCAAATATCTCGATAGCATGTCCGCTATCTCCTCTCTTCTGACTGCCTGAAATAAACATTTTTCTAGTTTGGTCTATATGAGCTAAAGATTGTCTTGACGGTGAAATATTTGCTTTAAATAGTCTAGCGCCTTTTTTAATATTGTAGGTATCTGAGTTAAGTTCCAGGTATTCATACATGCCTTCTTTACCACCCTCTCTACCATAACCACTCTCTCTATAACCTCCAAACCCAACCGCCGCATCAAAGATGTTTGTAGAGTTGATCCACACAACACCTACTTTTAATTTTGGTGAAATATCTAGTGCAAGATTTATATTTTCACTCCAAATGCTAGCTGACAGTCCATATCGAGAATTATTTGCGAGAGCAACGGCTTCTTCAGGTGTTCTAAATGTGGTTGATGAAAGAACGGGTCCAAATATTTCTTGTTGAAAAATATCCATCGAGGGAGAAACATTTTTTAGAAGGGTGGGTGGATAAAAATATCCTTTTAAAATAGATGGCATATCACACTGATAGATATCACTCCCACCTTCTACTCCGCTTTCAACTAATCTTTTTACTCTATTTAGTTGCTCAAGGCTTACTAAAGGTCCCATGTCTATAGTTTTATCTAACGGATTCCCGAATCTTAATTTTTTCATTCTTGAAATGATTTTCTTTTCTACTTTTGTGCTAATTGTTTCTTGTAGTAAAAGTCTAGATCCAGCACAGCAGACCTGTCCTTGATTAAACCAAATAGCATCAACTATACCTTCAACGGCACTGTCTAGGTCTGCATCATCAAATATAATAAATGGAGATTTCCCCCCTAATTCTAAAGTTAGCTTTTTCCCACTTCCTGCTGTAATTTTCTTAATTTGTTTACCGACTTCAGTTGAACCTGTGAAAGCAATTTTTGATATCTCCTTTTGGTTCACCATATGTGATCCAGTTATTCCATCACCAGTGACTACGTTTACTACACCTGCTGGCAAACCAATTCTTTTACATATTTCTGCAAAATAAAGTGCTGTCAGAGAGGTTTGCTCTGCGGGTTTAAGGATTACAGAATTGCCTGCTGCAATTGCTGGAGCTACTTTCCATGCTAACATTAGTAGGGGAAAATTCCATGGGATTATTTGTCCACATATTCCAACTGGAGAATAGTTTTCAAACTCTTCATCAAGTAATTGAGCCCATCCAGCATGATGATAAAAGTGTCTCGCTGCAAGAGGTATGTCAATGTCCCTACTTTCGCGGATTGATTTGCCATTTTCTATGGACTCCAAAACAGAGATAGTTCTAGACTCCTTTTGAATATATCTAGCTATAGCATATAAATATTTTGACCTTTGAAAGGGACTGAGTGCTTGCCACTTTTTTAAGCCCGATCTTGCAGCATCTACCGAATTTTTAATATCGGTTAGCGTTCCTTGAGAAATCTTCGCAATTTCTTTTCTATTAAAAGGGTTGATGGTTTTGAATAAATTTTTTGGCTTAGTAAATTTGCCCCCAATGAAATGTCCGAATTGGCCTTTATGATTAGTTATCCACTCCAATGTCTCTCTCTCACCCTCGAGAGCTGTCTCATAGTCCATTTTTTTAAAAGCTTCTTTAACCTTTTTCATTTGTCTATGCCATACCATGTCTATTAAATGACGAGTATTGGCCAGTAGAAAAATGTTCAATCTGTCTCTCGATATCAGACAGCAAAGATGAGGCACCTACTCGGAATAGACAAGGGTTTAGCCATCTTGAACTAAGTTCTTCCTTTATAAGCATCATATGAGACAAGCAATCTTTTGCTGACGAAATCCCACCTGCTGGTTTATATCCTACCTCAAACCCTGTACGCTCAAAGTATTCTCTTATTGCTCTAGACATAACCAGGGTAACGGGCAACGTCGCATTTATATTCTCTTTCCCTGTTGAGGTTTTTATAAAGTCAGCCCCAGCCATCATACAAATCAAAGAGGCTTTTAGTACATTTTTTAAAGTTCCTAGTTCTCCAGTAGCTAAAATAGTTTTAAGGCAAGCTATACCTGCAGCTTCCTTATATTCTATTATCTCATCATAAAGCTTTTCCCAGCTCCCAGACAAAACGTGTCGTCTTGATATTACAATATCAATTTCTTGAGCACCATTTCTGACCGATTCCTTGATTTCTAAAATTTTTGTTTTTTTAGGAGTGTGTCCTGCTGGGAAGCCTGTAGACACTGCAACTACTGGAATAGTAGATCCTTTAAGAACATTTGATGCAGTTCTTATGAATTGATGATATACACAGACCCCGCCTACTTTGATATTTAAATCTTCTATTCCTAGAGATTTCAAAAGGTCTTGTCTTAAAGGCGTTTTGGCTTTATTACAAAGTTGAATAACTCTGCGTTCGGTATCATCACCAGATAGAGTAGTAAGATCCATACACGTTATAGCCTTAAGTAGCCATGCAGCCTGATTATGTCTTTTTACTGTACGACGGTTTGTCAAAGAAGCGCACCTTCTTTCCACTGCACTTTTATTCACTCTTACTTCATTAATAACGTCAAGCTGAAGGGGTACACCACTATTCTTAACAATGTCTTTATTTGTTTCTGCTTTAATATAATTTTTGTCTAAAGGCATTATTATTTTTTATTCTTTAATCTGTATTTTTGATAGGCAAGAATAGGTGCCGAAAGTTTATTTTAGAATAATTTATTAATCATATACAATAGATAAATTGAGGACTATTGACCTGTGTTGATAGATAAATTTTGCAAGTGTAGCCGGTGATATAATGCTTATTCAAGATTTGATTAGAAAAAAGAGAGATAAAAAGCGATTAACTTCTGATGAGATAAAATGGTTTGTACTAGAATTGTGCAAAAATGAGGTTGAACCTGCTCAAACTGGTGCTTTTTTGATGGCAGCATGGATTAATGGTTTGAGCGAACTTGAAAAAATAAATTTTACAAATGCGATGAAGAATAGTGGTACAGTTTTAAAGTGGAAACTGAATGGACCAATAGTTGATAAACATTCCACGGGCGGAGTGGGGGATACGGTTTCCTTAATTCTGGCCCCATTAATGGCAAGTTTGGGGTGCTTTGTTCCTATGATTTCTGGAAAAGGTTTGGGGCACACTGGTGGCACTTTGGATAAACTTTCCTCAATACCGGGATACAAGGTAGAACAAAGTGAAACTTCATTTCAAAAAATTGTATCTCGAGTAGGGTGCGCTATAGTAGGCCAGACCTCCAAGTTAGTGCCTGCGGATAAAATTCTTTATGCTATAAGAGATGTAACGAGTACTGTTGATTCAGTTGATTTAATTACAGCATCCATAATCTCTAAAAAATTGGCGTCTGGAATAAATAACTTGATTCTGGATGTTAAAGTTGGGAGGGGGGCATTAATGACCAATGTTACACGAGCAAAAAAGTTAGCTAAAAGTCTGGTATCTGTCGCAAATGCTTCGAACTGTAAAACTAGAGCACTTATAACAAACATGGATGACCCTCTCAGCTCAGCTATTGGTAACGCTTTAGAAGTAGAAACGGTAGTTGATGTTCTATTAGGTAAAAATAAAAATGAAAAGGCACTACTCGACACAACAATAGCTTTATCCATCGAGTTGTATTCCATGGTTTATCCTGCAAAAAGTAAAATAGAAATACAAAAGAAAGTACACTCATTATTAGATTCCGGCCATGTAGCAGAGCGTTTTGAAAATATGGTATCGGCGTTAGGTGGGCCTAAAGATTTTTTATCAACTTATAAGAAAGTGCTTCCAAAAACTAAATATGTAATCCCAATTAGAGCAAAAAAAGATGGTTATATTACTCAAATTGATACGAAAGCATTGGGTAATATTCTTATAAAAATAGGGGGAGGAAGGCAGAAAGCTTCAGATAACCTTAACTTATCTGTTGGATTTACAAAGGTAGTAAAATCAAACGAGAGGGTTGATGCAAACGAAGCTCTTTTAATGTTGCATTATCCAGATAAATGTTTGTCATCGTCTTTGGAAGAAGAAATAAATAATTGCTTTACCATTTCTGGAAGAAATCCGGCACAACCCATAAACCCAATTTTGCAAAAAATTGTTTAATGGCTAAGGCTATTTTAATTATTTTGGACTCCCTAGGTATTGGAGGCGCTCCTGATGCAAGCCTTTATAATGATAAGGGATCTAATACATTCGGTTCTATTGCTTTAGCTTGTTTAAACGGCAATGCAGACATTGGAAGGGAAGGGGCATTAAGGGTTCCTAACCTT
>QOQE01000014.1 GCA_003331935.1 Alphaproteobacteria bacterium
AACTATCATCACTCCAGTGATCGTTGTTTTATATAGTGGGAGTGAACTTAATGATGCTAATTTACAAAGAGAGATAATGAATTCAGGTAGCTTGGTAGTTTTATGCCTACTTTCAATTATTGGTGGCTTGCTATTAAAAGTATTAAATTTTCCAGCACCCTTCTTGATTGGAGCAATGCTTATATCAGCTCTTTCTCATGGCACAAATTTGACCCCTGGATATGTGCCGAATTTGTTAGAGGGTATAGCTTTTGCAATTTTAGGTACAGTAATCGGGGCACGGTTCGTGGGCGTCGAAATGAAGAGTCTTAAATCATGCCTAGTAAGTGGATTAACTATTACGCTAGCGGGGGTATTTATTTGTTTCCTTGCAACATCTATAATTTATAAAATCACGGGAATTCCAATTATCCATATATTTATAGCTATTGCGCCTGGAGGACTCGAAACGATGGTAGCTATGGGTGGATTGGTAGATGCTGAACCGACTTATGTAGCTTTCCACCATGTAATGCGACTCTTTTTTATTGCCCTTCTCATTCCAATTGTCTTAAAGAAAATAATTTAGCGCGTTTATATTTCTTTATAAAATTTCCTACCATTAAGTGCAGGACTTTGTGACGGTAATAAAATAGATGCCAAAACGATAACAATGGAAAATAGACTTAAAAAGCTAAAAAGGTCTGATAATTGATACCCTTTTTCTAGCATAAAACTACACGTTGGAAGCACAGTAGCACCTACTCCAAGATTGAGAACAAATTTCATGCTAAGAACACGATTTCTCCAATTGTCTGGAACATATCTTACCATAACAGCATCAATTATTGGAATTTGCCCGAAAACAAAACAGACCGCTAACGTCATTAAAAAAAACAGCTTATAACCATCGAATTGAGAAGCGAGATATATAAAGATAATCTGCCCGGTCGAGACGATAAATAAAACTTTCCTAGGGGACATACGATCAATCAACCAACCAACAAGGACCTGCGAAAAAGAAGAGATTGCATAGACTAAAGATGCAAGCAATCCTGTTAGGGCAACAGAGAGCAGAAGGTCTTCCATATAGAGTTCTAAATACCGGGGAACAAGAAAAGTAACTGCAGTGAACACAAAACCTCCAAAGGTAGTGCTTATGCCCAAAGCTACCAATGCTTGCTTCCAGCCGGGGGAAAATTTCTCAGACTTTATTTGCACTGACACCTCACTGGACTGGTCCACTGGCTTTAGAGCTAAAGCAAAAAGTATCCCGTAAATAATACATACTGCTCCGGATACAAAGAAAGCTATCTTCCAATTACTATAAAAAATAATTACTCCTGTAACTAAAGGAGCACTAGCAACCCCCATGTTTCCAAATAATCCGTTTATACCAAGACGTAGGCCAACACGCTCTTTTGTCTCCAATAGCATTGCTATTCCAACTGGGTGGAAAATCGCCGCAAAAAAACCCAGGCTAGATAGACCGAGCAACAAATGAAATGATGTATGGGAGAAGCTTATAAGAATCGATGAGATACCGATACCGAAATGAAAGACTACCATAATGATAGATCTAGAGTAAATATCTGCTAATCTGGCAGCGATCGGAGACGCAATGCCAAACAAAATGAACCCTAGAGTTGCCACTTGAATGGTTTCACCATAGGTTAAACCTATTTCATGACCTGCATCATAAGCTGCTTTGGCAAAAACAAGAATTATAAAATGATCTAAAAAATGACTGACATAAAGATATATGTCTGGAATTTTTTTGTTTCGAAACCATGAAAGCATGCTAGTTTACTAGCACGATTTGTTGGCAACGCTATAACGAAATAAAAATTTTGCTTATTGCTTCCGGAAACCGGTCATGTTTCATAGGTACTTATAAAGGGCATCAAAATGAATGAAAAAAATACATACGTTCCACCCGAGATTTGGAAATGGGATAAGCCTAGCGGGGGAGCATTTGAAAGCATTAACAAACCTACGGCTGGAGCTTCTTTTGACCAAGACCTACCTAGAGGAAAGCATCCTTTGCAACTATACTCTCAGGGTACTCCGAATGGCGTAAAAATAACATTAATGTTAGAAGAGCTTTTAGCTTTGGGGCATAAAGGCGCTGAATACGATGCTTGGCTCTGTCGAATAAATAAAGGTGAACAGTTTTCATCCGGCTTTGTCGAAATAAACCCTAATTCAAAAATTCCAGCTTTACTAGATCAATCAGATGGTAAAGAACAACGAGTATTTGAGTCCGGAGCTATTCTTCTATACTTGGCTGAAAAATTTTCAGAGTTTTTGCCAACAAAGCTAAACGAGCGCACTGAATGTCTTTCTTGGTTATTTTGGCAAATGGGTAGCACGCCCTATTTAGGAGGCGGATTTGGGCACTTTTATGCATATGCACCTGAAAAGTTTCAATACCCAATAGACAGATATGCTATGGAAACCAAACGTCAGCTAGACGTATTGGACCAGCAATTAAGTGGGTCTGAATTCGTTGCTTGTAATAAATTCACAATTGCAGACATTGCAACTTGGCCTTGGTATGGGCAGCTTGTACTAGGACGATTGTATAGCGCTGGTAATTTTCTGGACGTTACTTCATATAAAAATGTGGTAGCTTGGGCTGAGAAAATAGATAAAAGGCCCACAGCAAGTAGAGCGCGAATGGTTAATCGTGTAGTAGGAAATTCAAAGTTTCAATTACACGAGAGACATGCAGCTTCAGATTTTGAATTAAAGACACAGGATAAGCTTAACGTTTCCGAGTAGTAGCAATTAATTAAAGTCAGATTTTTTATTAACCAAATTTCTTGTAAGTTAAGCACTTTTGTAATACGCTTTGAAATTATCGGGAGAAACTAGTAATAGTTGCCGAAGGAGCAACCGCCCCGGAAACTCTCAGGCAAAAAGGACCGGTATATACTATATACTCTGGAGAGAGACCTTAGAAAGGTCCGCCGAAGGGATAACGATCTCAGGCAAATGAACAGAGGGGGCATTCACGGATGTGTTTTTTGCACGTCTTGAACGAATGCCGGTAAAAAATATCAAACCGGAAAAAGAAAGGTGAGTTTTGAATAAGCTTAACAGAACAGCGCTTTATGATCTTCATAGATCGCTCGGTGCGAAATCAATACCTTTCGCTGGATACGAAATGCCTGTCAATTACCCTTTAGGGATTATGAAGGAGCACTTGTATTGTAGAAAGTCTGCGGGGTTGTTCGATGTTAGCCATATGGGACAGTTAATCATTCGGTCTGCCACACAATCTATGCAATCTATCGCTACTGAATTAGAGAAGTTATTACCCATCGATATTTTAGGACTTGGAGAAGACAGACAGAGATACGGATTTTTACCGAATAGGCAGGGAGGAATCATAGATGATCTCATGATATCAAATAGAGGCGATCACTTCTTTGTAGTAATAAATGCCTCCAGAAAAGAAATCGATTTTAAATATTTTAAGGAAAATATTTCCAAAGAAATCGATGTTGAATTGATAAGTACAAGATCACTTATTGCTATTCAGGGCCCAAAATCAGAAAAAATATTATCTAGTCAAATTGGAGAATTAAGTTCCTTAAATTATCTCGATGTCAAAAACTTTACATACAACGGAGAGATACTTTGGGTATCACGATCAGGCTATACCGGGCAAGATGGATTTGAGATATCAATACCAAATAGTTTATGTGAAGTTTTCTGTAAAAGTATTCTTGAACAAAAAGGGATTGAACCTATTGGACTGGGAGCAAGAGATACCCTTAGACTGGAATGTGGGCTTTGCCTATATGGACAAGACCTAAACGAGACCATAACCCCAATAGAAGCTGGTTTAAAATGGGCTATACAGAAAGTTAGGCGTACCGGAGGAGAACGAGAGGGAGGTTTTACTGGGCAAGAGAAGATTTTAGCACAAATCGACACTCCACCTTCTTTCAAAAGAGAGGCTTTTTTCCCTGATGGGAAAGCTCCATTGAGATCTGGCACCAAACTGTTTAGTGATGATAGCGGCAAGAATGAAATCGGATTAATCACATCTGGTAGTTACTCACCAACTCTTGAAAGACCAATTTCAATGGGATATTTGAATTATACTAAATTCAAAGTTGGTGATCCCATTTTTGGTGAACTAAGAACTAAGTTCTTTCCAATAAAACGCACAAAACTACCATTTGTTCCAACTAGTTTTAAAAGAAATTAAGAGGAGATAGTAAAATGAAATTCACAGAAGAACATGAATGGCTTGAGCTTGATGGAGATACGGTGAAGGTTGGTATCACAGAATACGCTGCAGAACAATTGGGAGATATCGTGTTCGTTGAGCTACCAGATGTAGGAATATCGGTTACCAAGGGGCAGGAAATAGTTGTAATAGAAAGTGTGAAAGCAGCTTCTGATATCTTAGCCCCTCTCGATGGTGAAATTACGGAAATCAATGACGCAATAGTGGATGACCCATCCATGGTTAATAATGACCCAACTGGCGAAGCATGGTTTTTTAAGATGTCATTAAAAAACCAAAGCGAGCTTGATGGCTTAATGAGTGAAGACGAATATAAGAAACATATAGAATAATTATATTATTAGGGGGAAAAAATGAACTTTGAAAATAATAACTTCGAGCCTACCGAGTATTTACCTTATGACTTTGCCAATAGAAGGCATATAGGTCCATCACCTGAGGAAATGGAAAAGATGCTCAAGCTTCTTGGGTTAACCAACATTGATCAATTAATTGACCAGACAATTCCTACAGGCATAAGACAAAAAAAATCGCTTGATTGGGATAAGCCAAAGTCTGAGCGAGAGATGCTTTTCCATCTGAGAGAAACAGCTTTGCTAAACAAAAAAATGATGAGCTTAATAGGTCAAGGATATCACGGAACTATTACACCTCCAGCGATTCAAAGAAATGTCTTAGAAAACCCAGCCTGGTACACTTCTTACACACCATATCAACCAGAAATTTCTCAAGGGCGTTTAGAAGCTCTCCTCAATTTTCAAACAATGGTGAGTGACCTTACTGGGTTGGAAATAGCGAATGCATCTCTACTTGATGAAGCTACTGCCTGTGCAGAAGCAATGACAATGGCAAAAAGGATAGCTAAAAATAAGTCAATTAAATTTTTTGTTGACCATGAATGCCACCCACAAAATATTGAGGTTCTAAAGACAAGGGCAGAACCGCTTGGTTTAAAGATAATTGTTGGTGATCCTGATAAAGATATTGATTGTGAAGATTGTTTTGGAGCAATATTCCAATATCCTGGAACTTTTGGTGCACTGAGGGATTTTACAAGTTTAGCGGCTAAACTTCACGAAAAAGGTGCTCTTGCTATCATTTCTGCGGATCCAATGTCATTAACTTTACTTAAGGAACCGGGTTCCATGGGAGCGGACATTGCTGTTGGATCAACACAAAGATTTGGTGTTCCTCAGGGGTTTGGAGGACCTCATGCTGCCTATATGGCTACTAAAGAAACTTACAAACGCTTTTTACCTGGCAGGATTGTTGGTGTTTCGATTGATAGCAGGGGCAATAAAGCATATCGATTGGCACTGCAGACCAGAGAACAGCACATTAGACGTGAGAAGGCTACAAGTAATGTGTGTACGGCACAAGCTCTACTAGCGGTTATGGCTTCTTTTTATGCTGTAATGCATGGTCCAGACGGTTTAAAAGCTATCGCTCAAAGGATTCATAGAAAAACCGTAAGATTAGCAAAGGGATTAGAGGCAAACGGTTTCAATGTGGAGCAAAAGTACTTTTTTGATACTATTACAATAGACGTTGGGCCAATGCAAAATGTAATTCTAAAATCAGCAAATAGCGAAGGAATTAACCTTCGGAAAATAGGTGACTCTAGAATAGGAGTGTCATTAGATGAAAGAACTAGGCCAGCTATCATTGAGGCAGTTTGGCGATCATTTGGTATAAAACGAAAAGATAATGACTTAACGCCAGATTACCGAATTCCAAATAAATTATACAGAAAAACTGATTTTCTTACGCATCCAGTATTTCATATGAATAGGGCAGAAAGCGAGATGACAAGATACATGCGGCGTCTCGTTGACAGAGATATAGCTCTGGACAGATCTATGATACCCCTTGGATCATGTACTATGAAACTCAATGCAGTTGCAGAAATGCTCCCATTATCTTGGCCAGAGTTTTCTCAAGTTCATCCATTTGCTCCTGAGGACCAAACTTTAGGCTATCAAACGATGATAGATAGTTTGTCTAAAATGTTATGCGATGTCACCGGATATGACTCTATATCAATGCAATCTAATTCAGGAGCCCAGGGCGAATATGCAGGACTACTAACAATTGGGCGATACCATAGGTCACGCGGCGATAATAACAGAGACATTTGTTTAATTCCTATGTCAGCACATGGTACAAATCCGGCATCAGCCCAGATGGCTGGGTTGCAGGTCGTTCCAGTCAACACATCAGATAATGGAGACGTAGACATTAAGGACTTTGAAAGTAAAGCAAAGGAATTTAAGGATAGACTGTCATGCTGTATGATAACCTATCCTTCAACTCATGGTGTATTTGAGTCTCATGTTTCTAAAATTTGTGAAATTACCCATAAGTTCGGCGGGCAGGTTTACCTTGATGGAGCAAACCTTAATGCGATGGTTGGACTTGTAAAGCCAGGAGAAATTGGGGCTGATGTCAGCCATTTAAATCTCCACAAAACTTTTGCAATCCCTCATGGGGGTGGAGGACCCGGCATGGGGCCAATAGCGGTCAAAGATCATTTGACTCCATTTCTTCCTGGTAATCCTCTCGAGGATACTGATGGGGGAGCCGTATCCGCTGCTCCATTTGGATCAGGTTCAATATTAACCATTTCTTGGGCTTATTGCTTGATGATGGGCGGAACAGGGCTTACCCAAGCTACCAGAGTAGCCATTTTGAATGCTAACTATATCGCAAAAAAATTAGGGGAGTTTTATCCCATTCTTTATACGGGTCCAGACGAAAGAATAGCTCACGAATGTATTATAGACATTAGGCCACTAACTAAAGATACGGGCGTTACTGTTGATGACATATCAAAAAGATTGGTTGACTGCGGTTTTCACGCACCAACAATGAGCTTCCCTGTAGCAGGAACTCTTATGATTGAGCCAACTGAAAGTGAGACTAAGGCAGAACTTGATAGGTTTTGTGATGCTATGATAGCAATTTTCCATGAGGCAAAGGATATTGAGGAGGGTCGTATTGATCCAGATAATAATCCGTTGAAAAACGCTCCTCATACAGTTGAAGATCTGGTTGGAGAGTGGGACAGACCGTATACCAGAGAACAAGCTTGTTTTCCTCCTGGTTCTTTTCGGATCGATAAGTATTGGCCTCCGGTAAATAGAATTGACAATGTTCATGGGGATAGGAATCTAATTTGTACATGTCCGCCCATGTCTAGCTTTGAAGAAGACACCAAAGGGAACTGATTTTTTTTATAGCTTTTTATTATATGTTCGTTTTACACTGGGGTTGATATGGGCAATAACTGTCCTATTAAAACCGAAACTTTCTATAACTAAAAATGTCAAAAGTTAAGCGTAAACTAACCACCATCCTTGCTACCGATTGTGTCGGGTTTAGCAAAAGAATGGACGAGAACGAAGAACTAACACTTGAAAACCTAAAAGCCTGTAGATCTATAATTGACCCACAAATAAAAGAATTTGGGGGAAGAATTTTCTATACAGCAGGTGACTCAGTTATAGCTGAGTTTGAAAGCCCGGTTGAATGCGTTAATGCGGCAATAGGTTTTCAAAAAGCAATAAATGACCGAAATAATACTATTCCTAACGACTCACGACTTGACTGGAGAGTAGGTATCCATCTGGATGACGTCATTATAGAAGGAGATAATGTCTATGGTAATGGCGTTAACATTGCCGCGAGACTAGAGACTGCCTGTACCCCTGGACAAATACTTCTTTCAACAGCTGTGCAAGATCAAGTTAATAAAAGGATAAGCTTTACTATTGAAGACGCAGGGACCAAATCCTTAAAGAATATTGATGAAGCCTTTCAAGTATATGGAATCTCACCTTCTGGCGAAAAAATTTCTAAGACTGATGCTTTAAAAGAAAAAGACGCGCAAGAAGCAGTTAAAAGTTATAAGCCAAAATTAGCAGTTCTGCCTTTTGATAATATGAATAATGACGAAGATAGCGGGTATTTAGTCGACGGTGTTGTTGAAGATCTGATTACAGAATTTTCAAGAATACGAGAACTTGAGGTCTTATCCCGACAGTCTTGTTTCGAATTCCGTGATGCTTCCAGTAGTATAAGAGATTTTTGTAAAAAATTTGGAGTAGATTACGCAGTTTCAGGCAGCATTCGCACATCTGGAAAGCGAGTTAGAATTTCTGTCGAGCTATCTGACTCGAGTGACGGCAATGCTCTTTGGAACAACAAATATGATCGTATCCTAGAAGACATTTTTGATGTGCAAGACGAAATTGTAAGAAAAATATCGTTAGCACTTTTAGGTGAGATTGAAATTTCTAGCCTAGAGCGAGCCAATCGTAAACCAACAGAAAATCTTACTTCGTATGAATTATTGTTAAGGGGAAAAGTATTACACCACAAATTTAAAAGGGAGGCATGCCTAGAAGCTATTGAGTCCTTTAATCAAGCAATCCAAGCCGATAATAATAATGGTCAGGCATATGCTTGGAAGGCTTGCGCTATAGGCCAAGGAATGGGACGCGGATACTTGGAAGGCGAAAGGCAAGATTGGTGGGATAAATCAATGCAGTGTATAGAGAAAGCACAACAGCTAAATGACAATGATTTTGAAGTCCATAGAATGCTTGCTGAAGTTGCATTAAGTACACACGACTTCAAAGCCGGAGAAAGACATGCACGTACCTCATTCAAAATGGTACCGAATGATCCAAGAGTATTATCCGTATATGGAGAGATACTATCTAGAACTGGTTCAACAGAAAGGGGAATAGAGCTTCTAGAAAGTGCCCTTGAATTGGACCCGATACCAATGGGAAAAACAAATACAGACCATAGAACAAGAGCCGTTCTTTTTGGTTATTTTATGGACAGAAACAGTAAAAAATGTAGAGACCTCATAAATAACTTACAGGATATTGACTTTAAGTCATGGCTGGTAACTGCAAAAATTTGTGATGATGAAGAGATAGGATATGAATCGGAACCATGGTTCGCTGAGAATAAAGACCACTTCAGGGAAATGGACTGGGGAATGGAAATAGACAGGTTTCACTTAAATAATGAAGGTCTACAAAAATCTCTTGAAAGCTTCGTCGAAAGTGTCTTCAATTAATTGGCTAAGCTGGATACATTAAGGATAACGTTTCTGCATACATAGCTAATCTCTCAGTTCCCTTAATTTCCATAATTCTTTCAATTCTTAAGAGAACAGAATCATCGTCACGTAAAGTTACCTGCGCTATTTTTGATTTTAGCCTTATAAATGAACCCACTTTTACCGGAGAAATAAATCGAACTTTATCGATACCATAGTTAAGAGTGTGTTTTAACAACTCAATATGAATTTTATGCTTTCCTAAACTGGGAGAAATACAAAGAGTTAATAAGCCATGAGCAATTGTTTTTCCCCCTGGCATTTCATCGAGAGCTCTATCAGAGTCTACATGGATCCATTGATCATCACCTGAAAGTTTTGCAAAGGCATTAATAAGTTCTTGATTAATTAAAAACCAATCACTACACCCTAAATCATAATTCTCAAATTTCTTTAAGTCTTGCGGATACCTTACTTTTAGCAATTACAAAACCTCGAAGAGACCTGCAGCTCCCATACCGCCACCGACACACATAGTGCAAACAACGAACTTTGCATTTCGTCGCTTCCCTTCAATTAATGCATGACCTACAATTCGAGCACCCGTCATACCAAATGGGTGACCTATAGATATTCCCCCACCATTTACATTTAGAATTTCATTAGGGATACCCAATCGATCTCTGCAGTAAATTACTTGACTTGCAAAAGCTTCATTAAGCTCCCAGAGATCAATATCGTCCATTTTTAACCCACTATTTTTCAGAAGCTTTGGTACCGCATATACCGGACCTATCCCCATTTCATCTGGATTGCACCCCGCTACTGCCATCCCTCTATAAACCCCCAGTGGATTCAAGCCCCTTCTCTCTGCCTCTTTTGACTCCATTAAAACACTTGCTGAGGCTCCATCCGATAATTGTGAGGCATTGCCTGCAGTGATGTGACTACCTTCATTTATATGAATGCCATCTTTAAAAACGGGTTTGAGTGCAAGCAAGCCCTCCAAACTCGTATCGGGACGGTTCCCCTCATCCTTCATTAAATTTACTTCATGGTAAGTCTCAACTTTGGTTTCTTTATCAAAGTATTTCATTATCGACTTCAGAGGAACAATTTCATCATCCATTAACCCTTTTCTTTGCGCAGCCGCCGTTCGCAATTGGGATTGTAACGCATACTCATCCTGTTGTTCACGTGATATCCCATATCGATCTGCTACTGTTTCAGCTGTTTCGATCATAGTCATGTATAGATCAGGTATTTCACTCACAAGCCAAGGATCTCTTGCATTATCTGTTCTAAAATTTTCATTTCTGACTAACGAGACGGATTCCACTCCACCTCCCACGGTAACATTCATTCCATCATCAATTATTTGTTTAGCAGCGGTCGCAATCGCCATCATGCCGGATGCACACTGCCTGTCTATTGACATACCAGCAACACTTGTGGGAAGGCCTGCCCTAAGCAACGATTGTCTAGCAATATTACCCTGCTGTGTGCCTTGTTGAGCCGCAGCGCCCAATACTACATCATCAATATCACTAGGTTCTACTTTAGCCCGTTTCACTGCCTCTGATATAGAATGACCCGCTAAGGTTTGAGCATGCGTATTGTTGAACGAACCTCGATATGCTTTACCAATTGGCGTCCTTGCTGTAGATACTATAACTGCTTCTCTCATCAGAATTATCTCCTTGGTAATCTTGATTTGGTTTGTAACACTGTATACTTTACCATAATAATTTAAGGTCAAATATAATTAAAATTTTACTATGTTGAATTATATTATTTATTACAGTTTCTCGCGATCCGAAGTGAGCAGTATTGAGCTAGAAGGAATTTTAAGGAAAGCAAGAGACTGGAACCAGGCTCATGAAATTACTGGATTGCTGATTTATAGGTTTAATAAAATGTTTAAAAGAGGCAATTTTCTTCAAATTATCGAGGGACCCAAAAATTCAATATTGTTAGCGTGGGAAAGAATATCGGCTGATCCAAGACATCACACCATAACGGTCCTAGAAGATGGGAACTTTGTGGAGAGAAATTTTTCAGCTTGGTCTATGGGTTTAAAGAATCTTGATACTGAGATGCTTCGGGAGGTTCCAGGATTTATTAATATTAATAATGACCATTTTTGGTCAAATCCAAATAATTTGAAGCCTACTGCTCTAGAACTATTGAGGAATTTCTATGATATGGGTTAAAAATACAAAACCTATGAAGACTTGATTATTTTCTGTTTAGCTTCTGAACTTATAGCTACTACCACACCCTTGGTTATTATTTTTGTTTTTTCAAAGGACTCTTTTTTTTCATCCATACCTTCAAGCTTGACTATTCTTTTCAAGCCTTCAGTTAGTACTTTAGAAGTCAGCATATCTGTTTTAATCAACCCACTCACCTTTCCTAAATATGGGGACGGTCTCTCCATTTTTTCCAAAACCATCAATATCTATTTCTCCCGACCCGATCATCCAATCAATGTGGATCATGCTTGAATTGCCACCTCTGTCCTTAATTTCAGAAGTTGAAAGGTTCTTTTCTCCTTTGAAACACTTCGAATAACATTGCCCAAGTGCTATATGACATGCGGCATTTTCATCAAATAGTGTATTGTAAAAGAGAAGTCCTGAGCTTGAAATTGGAGAGCTATTAGGAACAAGTGCTACTTCCCCTAATCTGCGGGCACCTTCATCTGAATCCAATACCTTTTTCAAAACAGCCTCACCCTTACTAGCATTTGCCTCAGTTATACTTCCTTTTTCAAATACAACTCGAATATCATCAATTAATGTTCCTTGATGAGATAGCGGTTTAGTAGAAGACACATGCCCCTCAACTCTAAGGGCATGTGGTGTTGTAAAGACTTCTTCAGACGGAATGTTGGGATTACAAATTATTCCGTTTTGAGACATTGAGGCACCACCCATCCACTCATGATCATCAGCCAAACCAACTTTTAGGTCTGTTCCAGGTCCCTTAAAATGTATCTCTTTGAAATCTTTTTGATTCAGCCACTCTCTTTTTTCTTTAAGCTTTTGATTATGTATGTTCCAAGCCGCTACTGGATCATCAGTATTGACACGCGATGCCATGAATATAGCCTCTGCTAATCGGCTTTGTGCTTCTCCCTCAGCTAAATCTGGGAACATCCTCTTGGCCCAGGCTAAACCAGGCCATGCTATTATGTTCCAGTTAATATCAAATTGCGTAATTCTTTCTCTTGCTGGTTTGTAAGCTTTAGAATTAGCTTTGTTCGCTCGTCCAACCTTTTCTGGGTCCATATCTGACAACAACATCGGATCATCTCCAGCTATTGCCATTCTAGCCGTATTATTGTCAAAGGCTTCGCCCATGCCCTTATAGAGCCAATCTGCTGCAACGTCAAAGCTATCATCGGATGCATATTTATATCTTGCTAGCGTAATTTCACTATCGGAAAAGAATGGAGTGACTAAACCAGCTCCTGCTTTGTAGGCGTGTTTGGCTATAAATCTGACTAACGGTAATGCATCTGAAGGAGCCGTAATCAACAAATTTTGTCCTCGTTGCAAACCCAAGCCAGTATTAACTGAAAGCTCAGCGAGCTTTTCTAACTTCTCAATGTCTATTGAATGCATGGTAACAAACCTTTCACAATAAATTAGAAGCTTTACTAATCCAAAGATCTATTAGTGCGAACATGGATAAGACTTGCTTTTATTAGGAGTACTATAGGAGATAATTAGCCTTTTAGAGAAATCAACCTTGGGTCAAATATCGCTGGTAGAGATTTCTTTTTGTATCTTTTTAACATAGCAAGCAATCCAACATCAAGCAGACACTCTATTCCTATAACCGTCGAGTAAGCTAAAGAGAATATCCCAACATTGTAAAATGTTTCTTGATTAAATCCTTGACCATAGAAACACCAAAACGCTACCCACATAATTATTCCACCTTGATACAGTCCAGTAAGTGTCAAAACATGCCTATACCGTAAATCGGTATAAGTACTGTTGGGTGGGATAACATTTTTTGACATATACGATACAGCAAATAACGGGAAAAGTAAGGTTGATATGTTTATATAGAGTTGTGGTAAGTCTGATGGGGCGAACAAAAATCCTTGTAAAGACAATCCAGCGACAAGACCAAAAGCCGCTGCCCCGGCCCCAAAAAATAAAAACAAAGTGGTACCGAAGATAAAATGGACCTCAGATACGCCTAACGGATATTGTGGTAGAACTTCAAAAAAAGAAAAAACCAAAATGGTCGTTATTAAACATCTCAAGCCAGTTACCAACACAGATGTATTGGTTAGAATTCGCTGAATTATCATTTTCAGTCCTACAGCTATCGCAGTTGCTCCAGTGAGATAACTAAGTCCTATTTTTGCGCCATTTACTACGCCTGGTTCTATATGCATTAAGTTTTCCTTTTAAATCTATTGGTAAAATCGTAGTTTAGTAATCATAATTCTGTCAACAAAAACTGGCACTAAAACTCAAAGATTTTTATTTTTTTAAGAAAGCTTTTTGATGAGGTTTTTCATAAAGCTTAGCCCAAGTTCAAACTGTGATTTTTCAATATACTCATTAGGCTGATGAGCAACAGAAATATCACCTGGGCCACATATTACTGCAGAATATCCCTTTTCCTGAAATTGACCGGCCTCAGTACCATAAGAAACAAAATGGTTTCCATTATCACCAGTAATTTGCCTGACAAAAGTTTCCGCTTCACCATTAGTTTCAGGTCTTAAGCCAGGCACTGCTGACCTATTTGAAACAACAATTTTTGCATCTCCAGAAATAGTCTTCATTTCGGACTCTATTTCTTTCACTTTTTCGTTATATTTTTCAATCCAAAAATCAACTTTCTGATCAGAGACCACTCTAATATCCATTTCAAAATTACAATCTTTGGAAGTGATATTATGTGCTGTTCCACCTTTGATTACGCCCACATGCAAAGTGGTATAAGGAGGATCAAACAAATTAGCAGTTTCAGTTCGCTCAGCTGCCTTATTGGCTACGTTCTGCTGATTAGCCCAATCAATCAACTTTGCTCCATTCATTATTGCACTTACACCTCTATCTAAGATTGAAGAGTGAACCTCTTTTCCAACTAAATGCGTTGTGAAACCCAAAGCGCCCTTGTGTCCAGTGACTGCAAGCATGGTAGAGGGCTCCCCAACAATAACCATACTAGCCTTCGGCAATTGCTTTATCATTTCATCAATCATTGGCGGAGCGCCAATACAACCCACTTCCTCATCATAGCTAAGCGCTATTTGAAGAGGTCTTTTCACATCACTTTTTTTAGCTTCTATCATCGCCCAAATCGACAATGCATCAAACCCTTTCATATCGCATGATCCACGACCATAAAGCCTATTGTTCTTTTCAGTCAGCACCCAAGGATCAGTACTCCAATCTTGGCCTTCAACCGGAACAACGTCGGTATGCCCCGATAGCACCACTCCTCCTTCTATAAGTGGACCAACATGCGCAAAAAGGGACGCCTTATTATTGTCTTCATTATATTTTCTAAATGTTTTTATATCAAACGAGTTAAAATATTTCTCTACCCAATCTACCAGCTCAAGATTACTTCTATCGCTTACAGTAGGAAAGCTAACTAATTTTTCTAAAATTTCTAATGCCGAGAGTTCAGTCATTTATTTAATAGCCACAATCCGTTATCAGTACATAGTGATTTTTTGCTACCTCTTTATATTCCGAGGGCGCTGGATCATGGGACAAATCATGAATAGGCGATGGAAGAGGTTTGAAGTTTAAATCTCTTTCGGACTTCCTCTTATCCGGGTCCGCAATAGGTACCGCTTTCAAAAGATCCTGTGTGTAAGGATGCTGAGGATTACGAAAGATCGATGGACGAGGCCCTATCTCTACCAGGCGGCCTAAATACATAACACCAACATCATGGCTTACGCGTTCAACAACGGCCATATCATGGCTTATGAATAAAAAGGAAAGACCCAAATCAACCTGGAGTTCCATCATTAAGTTTAACACTTGTGCCTGTACCGATACGTCCAACGCACTCACTGCTTCATCTGCTATGATCATCTTAGGGTTAAGTGCGAGCGCACGCGCAATTGCTATCCGCTGACGCTGGCCACCAGAGAGTTCGTGAGGATAGCGTTGCATGAAACTTCGTGGTAACTTTACACGATCAAAGAGATCACCAATCTTCTCTTGCAATACTTCACGCTTCACCGTTCCATAATTACGTAATGGTTCCGCTACTTGATCTACTAACATCATTTGGGGATTTAATGAAGCAAACGGATCTTGAAAGACCATCTGGATATTACTACGGGCTTCCCGCATATCTTTTGGATTTAGTGATAGTATATTCTGACCGTCTAAATTCACGTTCCCTGATGTGGGTTCTACCAATCGAATGAGCGATCGGCCTACCGTTGACTTACCACATCCTGATTCCCCTACAAGGGAAAGTGTCTTTCCTTTCATGATGGTAAAAGATACATCCTCAACAGCATGGACGCGTGCTACTGTTCTGCGAAAGACCCCTCCTTTGACAGGATAGCGGGTCACTAGATTGTTCACTCTGAGCAAAGGTTCGTTAGTGCCAACAATGGGCTTTAAAGCATTTGTCTTTTTCTCTCCTACTAACCGCATGGGTTCAGGATATTTCTTGCTTGCCATCTCTCCAAGTTTTGGAACCGCCGCTAAAAGGGCCTTTGTATACTCATGCTGAGGATTATTAAAAATCTCATGCACCGTTCCCTCCTCAACTTTTCTACCTTGGTACATAACCACCACGCGATCGGCCATTTGCGCTACCACCGCCATGTCATGCGTAATAAACATCACGGCTGTACCTGTTTCTTCCTTTAACCTATTAATTAAGGCAAGAATCTCTGCTTGAATGGTGACATCCAGTGCCGTTGTTGGTTCATCGGCAATTAAAAGTCTTGGCTGGCACGCTAATGCGATAGCAATTACTACCCTCTGCCTCATTCCACCAGAAAGCTCATGTGGGAATTGCTTTAATCGTCTTTCAGGCTCGGGTATTTTGGCCATAGTCATGAGCTCTAAAGCTTTTTTCTTAGCTTCTGACTTTGAAAACCCTTTATGAACTATCAGTCCCTCGGTTAATTGTCGTTCAACAGTAAAAACTGGATTAAGCGCTGTCATAGGCTCCTGAAATATCATTCCTATCTCATTACCTCTGATATTTCTCATTTGTGATTGCTTAGAGACTGCAACGTCAATCATGCCCTTCTCACCTCGATTGAACATCAGTTTGCCTCCAGCTAAGGCACCTCCACCAAACTCTACAAGTCTCATCATAGAGAGAGAGGAAACAGATTTTCCTGAACCCGATTCCCCTACCAAACATACCGTTTGCTGCGGTTTTATCTGAAAAGAAATATCTTCAACTGCAACCACCCGCCCATCTTTTGTGTCGAACTCTACCCGTAAGTTTTCAAAGGAAGCAAGGGGTTCATTTTCGTCAAGCATGTGTTTAATTTCGACTCTTTTGTTAACTATTTCGAATCCATGATACAACTTGAATTACATCATTTACAATGACAAAACGATATTGCATACTCAATCTCTGCTTATAACGGGTTTTGGAATCAGATACCTGTAACCTTTTCTGATTTTAGGCCCTTAACTTGGGAGAAATTATATGCGTATAAAATCTTTATTTGTAGGATTGGCGGCAGCTCTTATTGCTACGGCTAGTTTTGCAGGAAGGGGTTCCGATGGAAATGTCAGCATTATCTATTGGCAAGCACCTTCTATTTTAAATCCATATCTTTCAGGCGGAACTAAGGATATTGAGTCGTCTTCGATGATCATAGAGCCGTTAGCAAGATATACTGAAACAGGAGCTCTCGTTCCTTATCTCGTGGACGAAGTTCCTACAGTTGGAAACGGTGGCGTTAGTGCTGATCTTAAGTCAATTACGTGGAAATTGAAAAGTGGCCTTAAATGGTCAGATGGGAGTCCAGTAACTTCAAAGGATGTTAAGTTTACTGGAGATTACTGCATGGACCCTAATGGGGGATGTGCTCAATTGGAAAAATTTGATGGCGTAACAAGCATTGAAACGCCAGACGATAGAACAATCATCGTAAGTTTTTCTGCTCCAAAGCCAAATCCTTACGGCCCTTTTGTGGGAGGACAGTCACCAATTCTTCAAGCGAAGCAATTCGCTAATTGTATGGGTGCTAAAGCTCCGAACTGTACCGCAGAAAACTTTGGACCAATAGGTACAGGACCTTTTGTTGTGACAGAATTCAAGCCAAATGATGTTATTCAGATGAAGGCTAATGACAACTATAGGGATCCTAATAAACCAGCTTTTGCAACTGTCACCTTTAAGGGTGGTGGAGACGCGACAGCAGCTGGTAGATCAGTGCTCGAGACAGGCGAATTCGATTATGCTTGGAACCTACAGTTAGCACCTGAAGTTATTGCAAACATGGAAAAAGCTGGCAAGGGTGTTGCTATAGCAGGTTTTGGACCGCTAGTCGAGAGATTGGAAATGAATATGACAGACCCATCTCCCTCGCTGGACGCAGATACAAGGTCAACTCGAAAAGCACCACATCCATTTCTCTCTGATATAAACGTGAGAAAAGCCTTATCTATGGCAATTGATAGACCGTTGCTTGTTGAGATAGGTTATGGAAAAGCAGGAGACGTGACTTGTGACCTAGTTCCAGCACCTGATCTTTATGCTGCTAAAAACACGCATTGCCTCAAGCAGGATATAGCTGGCGCTAATGCATTGTTAGAAAAAGCAGGTTGGAAAAAAGGATCTGATGGCATAAGAGCTAAAGATGGTGTGAAACTATCCATTCTTTATCAAACATCTACTAATGCTGTTAGACAGGACTTCCAAGCTCTGATCAAAGAGTGGTGGCAGCAAATAGGTGTTGAGACAGAACTCAGAAACCTTAATGCCTCTGTTTTCTTTGGTGGTGACCCAGGCTCTCCTGATACGTATCAGAAGTTCTATGCTGATGTTGAAATGTATGCGAATACGTTTGATGGGACAGACCCACAAGCTTATCTATCAGCGTATAGATGTGGAAATGAGCCTAAGCCAGAAAGTCAATGGCAAGGCGCAAACATCAATAGATATTGTGACCCAGCCTATGATGCACTTTTGGATAAGCTATCGGCTACCGGTGATCTCAAGAAGCGAGGCGAAATCGGTATTCAACTGAACAATATGCTTACCAAGGACAGCTATACAATAGTACCTTTGGTACATAGGGGAAGAGTTTCAGCTCATGCCAAATCTCTTGGCGGAGTGGTGTTAAACACATGGGACTCAGAACTGTGGAACGTTGCCGATTGGTATCGTATAAAGTAAATTTAAAGGAGGCGCAGTTAAAAAGCTGCGCCTCCTTTTTTTTTTGCCTATAGATGCTCACTTACATTTTCAGACGCTTATTAATTTCAATACCTACTCTAATTTTTATTAGTTTGGTCATCTTCCTTTTATTAAATCTTGCGCCTAATGATCCTATGGCTCAAGTGCCCTTGACAGTGCCTCCAGAAGTTAAACAAAAGATGAGAGAGGCTCTTGGTTTAGGACAACCATTATATGTACAGTTTTTGAAATGGCTAATACAGCTTTTCTGGATAGAGCCACAAGTATTTATTGATTACATGTTTAATACTAGTTTTTCAGAGGACAAACTACGGGTAATAAGCTGGCAAACACGTAGTCCAGTAATGGATATAATTGTCCAACGAATGCCACAAACACTTTGGGTGGTTGGCATGTCCTATGTTGTTGGAATACTTATAGCCATCCCTATAGGAATATATTCCGCTTACAAACAATACTCAGTTTTTGATCAGGTCGGTACTTTTGTCACTATGATCGGTTATTCAGTGCCACCATTTTTCACTGGGGTTTTTGTTATAGTGATTTTTTCTGTTCAATTAGGGTGGTTGCCATCAATTTATGACACTACACATTCTGTAGTTGATTGGGAGACCTTCAAAGTTCAGTTAAAACAAATGGTAATGCCGGTGATGGTTCTAGCACTCCAAACAACGGCTATGATAAATAGATTTATGCGCGCAACGATGCTTGACAATTTAAATCAAGATTACGTGAGAACCGCAAGAGCAAAGGGCCTGAGCGAATGGACCGTCGTAATGATCCATGTATTGAGAAATTCAATGATCCCCGTTATTACCGTTATCGCCTTAAATGTTCCGGCAATTTTTGGGGGTGCAATCATTACAGAACAGGTATTTAAAGTAAATGGCATAGGTCAGCAATTAATTGGTGCAATTTATGCAAATGATCTTCCAACAGTCCAAACGATTACTTTTATGTTTGCTGTTTTGATAGTGCTTTTTAACTTATTGGCTGACATCATTTATGGAATACTTGATCCAAGGATACGCTATGACTGATAACAGCACTATCACTGTAAAACCACGTAGTAAGATTAGAGATGTTTGGGATCAGTTCAAGAGCCATAAGGGGGCTCTTTTAGGTGCGATAATATTCTTTTCAATTGTATTGCTAGTGATGGTAGGACCCTTCGTTTGGCCTTTTGATGCAAATCAAATCGATATTCGATCAAGAAACCAAGGTCCGAGCCTATTGCATCCCTTTGGAACTGATCAATTAGGTAGAGATACCTTAGCAAGAATGATGGCTGGTGGCCGTACATCGATAGCAGTTGGATTAGCTGCAATGGCTCTTTCTTTGTTTTTCGGAAGTTTCATAGGTGTAACAGCCGGTTTTTACAAGAAACTGGATGGAGTTCTTATGAGGTTCACTGATCTATTCCTTTCCTTGCCTTTACTCCCTCTACTTTTAGTCATGATGCTTTTATTCAGGGAGCCTCTTAGCCAGGCATATGGACCAGAAAAGGGCATGTTTGTTTTAATAGTAGTGTCTATTGGCATTACCAGTTGGATGCCTACAGCCAGAATAGTGCGAGCTGATGTTCTTGCTCTTAAAGAAAGGGAGTTTGTACTAGCCGCCAAAGCAAGCGGCACTTCGGATACTTTGATTATCTTAAGGCATATCATGCCAAACGTCTTATCACCCATAATGGTATCCGCGACTCTTGGCATTGCTAATGGTATTATCACGGAAAGTGCACTATCTTTTTTGGGCTTAGGATTTCCGCCCGATTTTCCTACTTGGGGAAGACTTCTAAACGATGCAGTTGATTATTTACAGCAGTATCCTGAAAGGGTTTTTTGGCCAGGACTAGCGATTTCGTTGACCGTTCTAAGCATTAATTATCTAGGTGACGGGCTTAGGGATGCTCTCGATCCAAGAATGCGTAAAAGATAATTCAATTAAGCTTATTATTTTTTCTGCCTATGCTACTTTCTAGCTAAGACAAAATTATCTCCAAAAACTTTTTATGATGGTTTTTTTATACATTTTGTCATTAAAAAGTCTTGTTTAAGAAAATTGTTGGAAAAAAACTTTTTAATCAAATCTAAAGCAGAATTACGCAAATCTGTTAATTTAGTTGGATCCTCGCCTAAGGCTTTCACTAAATTCGCTAGTGGGCCAGCATTTTTCTCAAATAATTTTAGCATATGTTCAGGACTCATTGTGGGTGCATACATGGTATCTCTTCCAAATTCAATTTTTTCAAAGTGATTTTCTAATCGCTCTTGTATTATTGTCATATCTCCCCACAATACTGGTGATGCAACTTCAGCAGGTAATGGCGGAGAAAAATCCTCTATTAACTTGAAAAATTTACCCATAAATAATTCCTTTGGCCAAGTAGAAAACGCCAATGTTCCACCTGGTTTTAAAACCCTTGCTAATTCTTTCGTTACAACCTCAGGTCTTGGGGCAAACATATGACCATATTGGCTAACAACTACATCAAACTTTCGATCATCATAAGGTAGAAATTCTGCATCACCTTCTATAAAATTTGCCTCAAGCCCCATTATTTTTGAATTTTCCTTAGCTCTACTTATAAGTTCTGGGGTCAGATCAACTCCTTCAACATGTGCACCAGCTCTTGATGCAGTTAAAGCAACCACCCCTGTACCGCAAGCAACATCCAGAAGCCTCATTCCCTTTTTTACATTAGCAAACTCTACAAGTTTCGGGGCTGCAGTGCTAGTCAACGCTTCAAAGGAAATAAAAGACGCCCAACCTATCTTAGCTTTTTCTTTTAACTCCGCTATTTTATTCATATTTACCCCTCCTTGATATTCTATCTTCATCATATCACCAACAACTACTAAATGTTCATTCAAATTTAGCCAAAATAGCTCGTGCTATGCATTTATTAGATATTAGGTTAACAAAAATGACAATTGTAGTTCAACATTAAACTAAATATAAGTCAAGAAGTCACAATTGGTTTAACTTTAAACGAAATAGGAGATCAGAATGTCTGTAACGAAACCAACAATAGTATCCACCTCATTCTTTGAGAAAATAGGTCAAGCATTTACACTTGCATACTTCGCTACCGTAGATAGGGTAAAAAAGAGAAAAGAGTATTTAAAAACAATTCGAGAATTAGAAAAGATGTCCGACAGAGACCTATCGGATATAGGGTTTAGCCGAGGCGAGATAAAAGCCAGAGCTTTAAAGAGCATTTATAAGATAAATATCTAGACGTTTGGCTCTGAAAATTGCGTTATTGATGGGTTGTTTAACCTACAACCTCACCTAACATCATTATCGGATTTGTATTGTAATAGTTTCCGATATCCTTAAATACAGGGCCACCTTTCTTCATCGCAGCTCTCATCTCGTCATTGTTTTCAAAAATAACTGTAGCAATTGCGTAATAAGGGGAGGGCACGTCCTTCCCGCCTGACATGCCTTTTGTGACGATCATGTTTTGTATATGATCTGACCAATTTTCCCTAATTATTGCTAAGTGCTTCTCAACGTAATAGTCGATATCAAAATTCGTGTCATCATTTATTGGGTACACTACCTGCATTGATACTGCCATTTTATTCTCTCCTAACTATTGACCCCAAGAAGTTGCAAAACCTCTATATTATTGTCACTTTTAAGTTTCATTAAGCCTTTTGATTTCACATCGACATCACTTCTGACTGACATCCAAGCTTCGTTAGAAATCAAAATCTCATTAGGCTCCGTTCTATCGCATATATTAAACGCTGTATTTACATTACCGCCCAACACATCAAACTGAAAGCTCTTTTTTCCAATTAGCCCTGCTACCAATGGTCCTGAGTGTATGCCTATATGTATTGCCCAATTTGGGTCGGACTCTATAGCTATTTTTTTTAAGTTAATTGCACATCGAGAGGCTGCGAGTACCTGATTATCTAAACTTCTGGTCAAGCCTCCAGTCGCTAATATGGCATCGCCAACCGTCTTTATTTTCTCTAAACCAAATTTTTCAATTTCACTTTCAAATTTTTCAAATATCTCTTGTAGATTTTCCACTACATTTTCAGGCGGATTAGATTCACAAAAGGCAGTAAACCCAACAAGATCACATACCAAAATTGCAATGTCCTCATATTTTCTAGGCCTTACTAAGCCAGATGAGTTTAGCTCTTCTGCTATTTTTTCTGGTAGAATCTGTTTCAAAAATGCTTGAGTTCTTTTTTTGTCTGCCTCTACTTTACTTAGATAGTTTTCTTCACTATCTCTAAACCGCTTCTTTTCAAGACATGCAGAAACACGTGCTTTAAGTAGCGTGGCATTGATTGGTTTTGTAATGTAATCTTCTGCGCCATTGCTTATACATTCTGCCGTTGTCTCAATCTCGTCTGCTGCAGTTACCATTACAACTGGGATACCACGATTTTTTGGATCAGCCTTAAGGGTTTTAAGCACATCCAAACCACTTATGTCTGGCATCATTAAGTCAAGCAATATGAGATCAAAGCTTTCTTCTTTTACCAACTCTAAAGCTTTTTTCCCGCAATCAGCCTGACTAATTTCAGTATACCCGTTCCTTGATAGTCTTCTTTCAAGAGTAAATCTGTTATCTTCAATATCGTCAACTATAAGTATTTTTTGGTTAAAAGAATTCATGCTATCCTGGAACTTCTATAAATTTGCCAATCTTTTCGAGCAGTCTTTTTATATCAACAGGTTTCGTATCATAATCGCTACACCCCGCCTTTAAAGCCCTATCGCGATGTTCTGGCATCGCATGAGCGGATAAAGCTATAACCGGAATATCTTTTACTGCTTCGATCTCTTTAATTTTAGCAGTGGCCGTCCAACCATCCATCGTTGGCAAACTCAAATCCATTAAAATAAGATCAGGAGATTCGTCTATCGCCTTGTCTATACCTTCTTGACCATCACCCGCAATTATAATATCGAACCCTTTCTTTTTTAAACGACGGGTAAGCATATAGATATTATCAGCGTTATCCTCTACATATAAAATCTTGGTCATTCATTGCCTCCCGCAACTGATTCAATCGTCTCAACTAGTTGATCAGCTATTCCAATGTCAGTCATAGACGATTTTTCTAACACGCGGGTAGTTTCAGATGATAAGAACTTTTTATCATTTTCGTCTAAATCAGCTCCCGTAATCACAACTACTGGTACCTGATTTTTATAATCTTTTCGATAAAACTCTAAGAACTCAAAACCATTCATTTTTGGCATCATTAGATCTAGAAGAATCAAATCTGGTTTCTTGCTAGTCTTGTTATCTAATATTTCCAAAGCTTCCCTTCCGTTGCATGCTTCCAACACATGGTAGTCGGCACCCGTGAGAGCCTCTTTTATAGTGAACCTCAAGTCTTCATTATCTTCCACTATCATAATAACTTTTCCGGGTTTGCTGCCTAGCAGTTTGCCTATAGATCCGATTAATCTATCTCTCTCTACTGGTTTTGATAGGTAGTCAGCTGCCCCTAATGAGAAGCCCTTTTTCTTTTCATCAATTATAGAAGCCATTACTACAGGAATATGCGCAACTTCTTTGTCTGCTTTCAACGTACGCAATACCGACCATCCATCCATCTCGGGCATCAAAATATCCAAAGTAATAGCATCGGGTTTATATTCTCTGGCCATCTTTATACCTTGAGCTCCATCAAGTGCTTGGAGTACGCTAAAATTATTTTTTTCCAGGTGTCTGGTCATGAGATCTCTAATTGTGGGATCATCATCGATAACCAAAATTGTACTTCTTCCATCTTTCTTTGATACTAAAGCAGTTTCTCGATTGAGACTCTCCAAATCCTCAGCATCGATATCAGATGTTCCTTCAATTTCAACATCCTGAATAGTAACGGTAAATGTTGTTCCTTTACCTAATTCACTTTTGACCGCAACGTCACCTCCCATTAATCTTGCAAGATTTTGCACGATAGTAAGACCGAGGCCTGTCCCTCCGTATTTCCTTGTGGTAGACGCATCAGCTTGGGTGAATGCCTGAAATAGCTTATCGATTTGCTCTTGCGTCATACCGATTCCAGAGTCGTTTACATCAATCTGAATAAGTTTCGTTTTTGAGCTGTTTCTGACTTTTACGTCTATAGAAATCTCACCATTTTCACAAAATTTAGCAGCATTTGAAATTAAGTTAAGAACAATTTGCTTAGTCCGAGTTACATCTGCATTAATAAAAGTGATGCTTGGTTCTATATTCAGCAAAAGTTTATTGCTCTTTTGTTCAACCAAAGTTCGAGAGGTGTCAGCGACTTCCTCTAACAAGGCTGGCAATGAAAAGCTTTCATTGTATAATTCAACCTTTCCAGCCTCTATCTTGGATAAATCTAGAACATCATTTATAAGATTAAGCAGATGTTTGCTTGCTCCGTGGATACGCTCTAAAGGCTCCAAATAATCATCATTTCCATCATCCTCTGCATCCTCTTTTAGCATTTCGGTTAACCCGATTACAGCATTTAGTGGCGTTCTAAGCTCATGGCTCATGTTTGCCAAAAACTGGCTTTTTGCCTTATTAGCTCCATCAGCTTGCTCTTTGGCAACATTTAGTTCTTCGACAATTGTTTCTAGATCTAACTCTCTTTGTTTTAAATCAGTAATATCTGAGAAAATTTGGATGAGCGATTTGTCGGGCAGTCGCCGACTTGAGATTTGTAACATCCTTCCTTCTTTTGTAGGAGGCAAATAATTGATCTCTGTACCTGTTATGGCATTTCTTTCCTTTACTCTATTTTCTACCCATTTTTCAAAATCTTCATCGGAAAGATTTAAAATTCCACTAGTTATGAAGAGCTTTGATGCTTCCCTAAAGGTTTGCCCGACTTCCAGAGCTTCACCAAATATTGTTTCCATATAATTGTTAGAAAGCGATAGTTTATCATCTTTGTCCCAATATAAAATTCCCGCCTCAATATTATTGATAGCGTTACTAACCAGCTGTTGTGCCTCTTCAACTTTTATTTCTAAAGCTTTCCTTTTTTCAATATTTTCAACAATACCAGTTAGTTTTATTGCCCTTCCTTTTTCAAAGGTTGCTTTGGCTCTAGTTTCATACCAATATTCTGATCCGTCACTCATTCTATTCAAATGCTCAACCCTGACCTCATCGGAATTACCCTTTATATGCTCTTTGAATGCATTTATGTAATCTTCTCGATATTCCTCTTTTATGAGTTTGTATGCATCGTCAGCATTGACCATTAAATTAGTATCAACATCTCCCCACTCATTGCTTAAATTCTCAGGCACCTCATACATTATTTTTCCGGAGAGCAAATCACTCTCGAACACTATGGAGTTTAAGTCGCCTAATACTCGTGAAAACCTCTCTTTTTGAAGTTCCACTACCTCCTCATGCTTTTTCTGTTCGGATATATCGGTGAAGTTCTGTATAAATCCTCCATCGTCTAGCATTCTTGATGTTGCCAAAAAAGTTAAGTCACCCATTTTTGATTCAACGGTTATTCCTTCTTTGTTTTCAAGCATTCTGCCTTTTTGTATGCCCATATACTCTTCAACACTTATGCCCTTGGGTAAGGTTAGACCTCTCTTAAGAAGATGATTTAGCATATCTCGGCGATCAACACCTGGCTTTAAATCATAACCCCAATCTCTCTTATTTCTAACTCTGGCAGCATCATTACAGAAGAATAACTTGTTCTCAGCGTCCCAAATAGTGACTGGGTTTACAAGCTTATCAACGCCATCATATAATCGTTCTAATTCAGCCTGTTTTTCTTTGATTTCAGATATATCGGTGTAACTTTGTATGTAGCTTCCATCATCCAGTCCTACTGTATTTGCTATCCAATTTCCTAATTCAATAGTAACACCTGTCTTACTTGACTTCAGTTTTTGCCAACTCTGGCTTATGTACTCATCAATAGTTTGCTTGGGTGGCAAGCTGAATAATCCGATCTTTATGGAGTTCTTTATCAGTTGTCGCCTGTGTACACCTATTTTTAAATCAAAACCAAAGTTTTTTTGAACCTCAACTGCAGCCTTATTGCAAAAAGCAACCTTATGATCTGAGTCCCACAAAATTGTTGCATTATTCAAAACGTCTATACCGTTATAAATACGATTTAAATCCTGTTCTCGTTTTCTCAGCTCCGTCACATTTGAAACAGTTTGAATCCAGTCACCACTATTCAATCTAAAGCCAGTTACCATAGCGAAAATAGTTTCGCCTTTATATTCTGTTTCAAACTCTATGCTAGCTCCCTCGCCATCCTTAGAAGCAGCATCAACTCTTTTCATAAAGTCTTTGTGGACCTTCTCTGCCGAACTAGAGCCGTAATCCATTGCCCCTTTATTAATTTGATTCCGAAGCATATCAATTCTTGATACCCCTGCATCTAATTGAAAACCAATATTTTGTTGAAAATCTCTAAGGTTCTTATTAGCGTATATAAGCCTATCATCTTTATCCCAAAACGCCATCCCAGTTCCCATTTGCTCTAGCCCTTCTTGAAGGCGTAAAAGCTCTTTTTCCTTCTTTCTTAATTCTGTAATGTTTGCATAACTTTGGATATATGAACCATCTTCAAGAAGTTTTACGGAATATAGTAATGTCTTTTCATTTACATTTATTTCACCTTGCAAGCCTTCTGGGTTTTCTTTCATTAATTCCATGGACTCATCAATCCATTCTTTAATAGATTTCCCTTTTGGTACAGGAGAGGCATTCTTTGCTTCCTGGTTTTTAAGCATATCGTGCCTTGAGACCCCTGGCTCAAACTGGAAACCTATTTCACCTTGCACTTGCTTCATGGATTCATTTGAAAATAGGAGCTTATGGTCCTTGTCCCAAACGACAATTCCTGTTTGCATCGTATCTATTGCATCGGTAAGTCTTTTCAAAGAAAGCTCTCTAGTTTTCTGCTCAGTTATATTTGTAGTCGTTGTAATATAATCTCCGCTACTTAACCGTTGCGCACTATTAAGCATAAAGTTTTTTTCACCCTTCCACTCGCTTTCAATTTCACGGGTAACCGCCTCATCTGACGAGTCCATCATCTGAATAAATTTCTTATGATAATCCTCTGCTGACTCATTACCCAGAGACAGCCCACCTTTTTTGAAAGAATTGTCTAACATATCCAACCGGTTAGTCCCAGGCTTCATGTCGAATCCATAGTCACTTTGGAAATCACGCATAATTTTATTTGCGTAAACTAAATTGTCTTCAGAGTCCCAATAAGCCATTGCAGTGGACATCTGGTCAACGCCGTCTCGAAGTCGCTCAAGCTCTTTTTCCTGATTTTTTAGATGTGTTACATCTGAAATCACTTGAAGAACATTCCCATCCTCAAGCTTTTTTTCTGTAACCATTGAATAAGTGCCATCGCCCAATTTGTAAGTTGTAGTATTTTCACCTTCAAAATTTTCAAAGTACGATATACCTTTTTCAATCCAGCCTTCTTTGGTTTCATTAGGAGGCAGCTCATAAAAATCATTCTCTACCTGACTTGTCATTGATTCCTTCCAGGTCATACCAACTTCAGTTTTTATTCCGAAATCATCATTTCTCTTTTTTAAGTATTTGTTGAATCGGAGCAGTCGCTTGTTTTTATCCCACAGCTGAATCCCATAGGACATGTTATCTATAGAGGAAGATAGGATCTTTTCTTGGACTTCTTTTTCCTCAAGCTCGGTTACGTCGTTTAATATCGTTAGAATACCACCATCATCCAGCTTATTTTCGGTTCTAATAACAGTCTTGCCATCTCTATATTTTATTTTCGTAGATTTGGAAGTTAGCTCTGCTCTTTCTTTTATTCTCTTTTTTACAAAATCTTCAACCACAAAATTTTCAGGCACTGAATAAAGACCCGCTGAAAACTGATTAGTTAGAAATTCTGCATAGGTCATTCCTTCCTTAAGATGTATGCCTTCGGATGCATTCTCCTTTCTAGCGAGCTCATTTACTTTAATTAGCTTTTCTTCTTTATCCCAAAACATCACATGCGAAGGAATTGAGTCTATCGCATTCGAAAGCCTCGACTGCATGATATCTCTTTTCTTTCTTTCTGTAACGTCAATGACAACGGTAATCATATGGCCATTGTTTGAAGCTGTTTCTCTAATATTGTACCAATCTCCTCCATCAGCTTCAAACTCATCTTCAAGGGAAAGTTTTTCTTGCCTTGCTTTTTCCCTCAATGAAAATCTTTTTTTTATATTTTCTTCGCTATGGATAGTGTCAGGCATACTTGCCACATCGTTCCAAGCCTTTTTAAAATTTATGCCCAAAGAGGGTTTTATAAGCAGGTTCTTTTCTAAAACATCACCATAAATCCTATTAAAACCGATAAGATTATCGTTCTCATCCCAAATTCCTAAACCCTGTTTTGCGTTATCAAACGCATCTAACATGGCCTGCATAGCTCCGTTATCTGTCATAAAAAACTCCACCAACAAAAGAGAACAAATTCAATAATTTGCTCTCATTCAATTAAATATCGATTCGTTGAAAATTTGAATTGATTTTTTAAAATTCAATTAAGTATTTGGATTCAATTCCTATATCTTGTAATTTTTTCAAACCTCCCAATTGTGGGAGATTTATAACAAATCCAGCTCCTAGAACGTTTTTATTCTTAAATTTAGCTATAAGATCTAGAGCAGCTATTACTGTCCCTCCGGTAGCTAAGAGGTCATCAATTATTAAAAGGTTTTTGTGACCATCTAAGGCATCTTTATGTATGTGCATATCCGTAGCGCCATATTCCAACTCATATGAGACACTATAAGTCTCCCAAGGTAATTTTTGAGGCTTTCTCAAAGGGATAAAAGCAGCGTCAAGATTACATGCTAGTGCTCCAGCCATAATAAACCCTCTAGACTCAATGCTTAGAATTGCATCTATTTC
This sequence comes from Alphaproteobacteria bacterium, assembly GCA_003331935.1. Lineage (GTDB taxonomy): Bacteria > Pseudomonadota > Alphaproteobacteria > Rhodobacterales > Rhodobacteraceae > CACIJG01. The sequence continues at coordinate 29,617 of QOQE01000014.1, forward strand.
AACATCAGCCCATTGCTTTGTCATTCCATCAATCATCTTTTTGAAAAGACTGGCATTTTGAAGAAGGGTTGTAATATCTCTAAATTGCACACCCTTAACAGGATAATCAGGTACCGTCCTTATACTATCTTTAAGATCTTGAAACTCTTTCATTAATTTGCGCCCTTTCCTCGGCTTTTATATTAATGTAGTTCCCTACAAACACTAAAGCTGAACCTAAAATAATGTACCATGTTAGCACCTCATTATAGAATAAGTAACCTACCATAGAAATTAAAGGTAATCGCACAAAATCGATAGGCATAACAACAGAAACTGGAGCTAAACTAAATGCCTTGGTCATGCAAAGGTGCGCTGTTAATCCAGTAACGGAAACTACAAGCAAGAATGGCAAATCGGTCTGTGTAGGTATCCTGATATCAAAGTCATATCCAGCACAAATGAGGCTAAAAGCAGTTTGCATAATCACTAACCAAAAGAGTATGCAAGTCAGACTAAACTTGCGTGTCAGCAATTTCGTGGCAATGGCTGTTGCTGCGAAGCAAACAGGCAGGAGAAACGCTGCTATCAATGCCCAGCTTATAGTATTTAGATCGGGTCTTGCCACAAACATAATACCAAGAAAACCAATAGCCGCTGCGATAAGCTTTTCCTTGGTGAGTAATTCACCCAAAAAAATAGGTGCTAGAAAAACAATAAAAAGAGGGGTAGAAAACTCAAAAGCGAATAGTTGAGAGAACGGAATTAAAGCAATAGCGTAAAACCAAAAGTTCTGTCCACCGAAGTGACTTATGTTTCTTATAAAATGTAGTGAAAGGTTTTCCACCCGTATTTGATGTAGAGTTTTGAAATATTTTCCAAAAGCTAAGACTAGAAGAATTCCTACCAAAGACCGATAGAGCATAATCTCAAAAGTGTCTAAGGATGAAAACAATTCTCTTCCTGAAACAGCCATCAGAGTGAAGGAGATCATAGCTCCAAGCATCCAAAAAATGGACTGGGTCAACTGTGAGAATTGAGCCATTTATTTTTTATTTTTTTGGAATTTGATCTGTGAGGCCTGCTACATACAGTCTATTCCAAGTAGGGCTGATGGTGATCTCGTTTATGCATACTCTGGGTGGTAGTTTCGCTAAAAAAGCAACAGTCTCCGCACAGTCTTCTGGTTGAACCATTTTCTCCTTATCTTCTTTAGATACAGGAATAGGCCTTTTATCCAGAATTGGGGTAGCAACCTCACCGGGGCAAAGGGCACAAGCTCTCACACCGAAATGACCAGCTTCCATATTGATCCCTTCGGTTAAAGCATTTACTCCGTGCTTAGCTGCTGTGTATGCAGGTCCAGTTAGTGTCGTCACATATTTCCCAGCCCAAGATGAGACATTTATAATTAGCCCTTCCCTTTGCTCCTTCATTGTTTCTAATACCAATCGATTTGTATAGAATACCCCGTTTAAATCAATTTTAATGATTTGGTCAAAATCCTTTTCTGATACGTTATGCCAGTTTCTGTTTTTTGCATTTAAACCCGCACTAGCAACCAAAACGTCTACCCGACCATAGTCGGATATGATATCTTCAAAAACGACTTTTACGTCTTCGTAATTTGAAACATCAAGAGGTTTTACCGAAACCTGTCCCTCACATTTTGATGCTACCATATCCAGAGTTTCTTTGGTTCTTCCAGAGAGGACAACTGCGAAACCCTCTGATGCAAGCTTAATAGCTGAAGCCTCACCAATACCAGATCCAGCGCCGGTTATCCACGCTACCTTATTTACCATGATAATTTCCTTTATTAAATTATTCTGAAATACTACAGAGATATCACTCATATTAACAAAAAAACTAAAATTAGAAAAAATAAATTGAAAAGACACAATAATTAGTCTATCGCTATCACGAACGAAATTTTTAGTATGCAGTTTACGCTTATTATTTTGTCTCTTTTATAAAATAATATCCTAAAATGCAGCCTAAATAACGAATAATATGCGCGGTCAAAGGAGATTTATAATGACTAAAGGTATCGTAAAATGGTTCAACCAAAAAAAGGGCTACGGTTTTATAGCGCCAGAAGGTGAAGATAAGGACGTATTCGTTCACATCACCGCTGTACAGGCTGCTGGTCTTAAAAGACTTGATGAGGACCAAGAGGTTTCCTTTGAAATAGAAGAAGTAGACGGCCGCAAATCTGCCATCAATATAAAAGTTGATTGAGATTTTTAGTTAATCTCAAAAAATAATTTATGAGCCGTAGGAGAGGTGCACGTTCCAGGGCATCACTGGGTATAGACGCTGATAGGCCTGCTTTTGTATTGCAAGCTTTTGGCGATCATCTAAACACGCTTACAAACAAAGAAAAGCATGAGATCAACGACGGTGTATTACACATATTATCTGAAATAGGTTTCGAACAACTTCCCAGATTTTTAGAGTGCTTTATTGATAATAAAACTATTATTAAGAAAAATAACAGATACTGTTTTGGGATTGAGCTTATTGAGCAATGCTTAAGTTCAACAAATAATGAAATTCTACTATATAGACAAAATCAGGAAGGCTACTTAAGTCTTTCAAATGGAAACGTTTACTGCGGCACAGGGGGTGCAGCTCCACTTATTTTGGATTTCAAAAAAAAAATTTACCGGCCCTCATTAAAGAAAGATCTTTTGAGTGCAGCAAGAGTAGTCGATAAACAAGAGAACCTTAGTTTTTTTTCAAGACCTCTAGTGTTGACAGATGTTTCGGATCCAGATCTCATGGATATATATACTGCGGTCATATCGTTATCTGCTACTCAAAAGCATGTTATGACTAGTGTCACAAATCACAGAACCGTCGAAAAACTCGCTAAGGTCTGCTATCTATTAGCTGGTGGAGAAGGCGCTTTTAGGAAATCCCCTTTCTTATCTTTAAATATCAACTTCATAGTTCCCCCACTTAGGCTAGAGCCCGAAGCATGCGAAGTTATGAAAGAGAGTGTTAAATACGGTATTCCCATTATGGCCAACGTTTTTGGCCAGAGGGGAGCATCGAGCCCGGTTAGTGTTGTTGGATCTGTTTGCCAAACGATCGCAGAGACATTATCCGGCTTACTTATATGCTGGCTTTTGGACCCGAATTCTAAAGTCATTTGTGGCCCTAGATCTATGGTAACGGATCTAAGGACAGGTGGTATGGCTGGAGGAAGCGGGGAACAAGCTCAAACGTCCTCGTTATTGAGTCAAATGATGCGTTACTACAATCTCCCAAACTCCTCAATTGCGGGGGCATCAGATAGCAACATTCCTGATTACCAAGCCGGTTATGAGAAAGCTCTTACAATAGCAACCTCAGCTCAGTCGGGGGCAAACTTAATAACCCAAGCAAGCGGTATGCTTAGCAGTCTCATGGGAGTATCCCTGGAGTCATTTATTCTTGATAATGAACTATGCGGGTCTGTCCTAAGCTCGATGCGTAGCGTAGACGTGGCGGCTTTGGACAATGATCTAAAGTCAATAAAACGCGTAATTATGCAGGATAAACACTTTCTAGGGGAATATGATACCTTGAAAAGAATGAACACAGACTTCAATTATCCAAAGTCCGCGAAAAGATTATCGCCTGATATTTGGATGCAGGAGAAAGATAATATAATGTTAAACGAAGCCAATAAAAACCTTGAAGGATTACTTTCTGGTAATTTTGAAAGCCACGTCAGCGAGGAAACTCTTAAAAAAATAGAGACCGATTTTGATATCAATTTGGACGTAGTTTATGGACAAAGCTAATGGCGATGACGGAAGGATTCGAACCCTCGACCCCCAGAGCCGAAATCTGGTGCTCTATCCAGCTGAGCTACGTCACCACCTAAAAAATATTACCACGAATTAACAAGCAGTTTCCAGAGTGTTTATTAACTTTAGTCAATATTTTATTTTTTAACGGATTACTTTGGCTTTTCTACTTTTGTGATTTTTGCAGCTGAAAATTTAAATTCTGGAATCTTACCATAAGGATCAAGCTGGGGATTGGTAAGAAAGTTTGCTGGTGCTTCGTTATAACAGAAAGGCATAAACAACATTCCTTGTGTTACATCTCTATCAAACTTTAATTGAAGTATAACTTCACCACGTCTTGTCTTAACGGAAACCCAATCTCCTTTTGAAAATCCCTTAATTTTTGCATCTCTTGGATGCATACTGACAACAGGGATTGGCTCTTGAGCCTCCAAATTGGAGGATCTCCGTGTCATAGCACCTGTATGCCAATGCTCTAGTACCCTTCCAGTCGTTAATACTAGTGGATATTCCTCGTCGGGCAACTCATCTGGTGGCAGCAAATCAGTAGGGACTATAGTTGCTTTGCCGGTTGTAGTTGGGAACCCCGAAAAAAAAATAATTTCTTCACCCGGCAAATCAGTCGCGAAACTTGGGTAGCAAACAGAACTCTCTCGTTCTAACCTAGACCAGTCAATATTATCTAAACTCTCCATATGGCCTGCCATTTCTGTATAGACTTCCGACACATTTTCGTAATTCCAATCCAATCCACATCTCTTGGCCAATTCTACTATTAACTCCCAATCTTGTCGTGCGTCTCCGGGCATATCGACAACAGGTCTTCCCAATTGCACTTGCCTATTGGAATTGGTGTATGTACCAAGCTTTTCTGCCTGAGCCGAGGCTGGAAAAATTATATCTGCAAACCAAGCAGTTTCAGTGAAAAATATATCTTGAACAACCAAATGATCTAAAGTGCTTAGCGCTGCTCTAGCATGGGCCTGATCGGGGTCGCTCATGGCCGGGTTTTCTCCCATGACATACATTCCATTAATTTTGCCTTCATTAATAGCATTCATTATTTCTACAACAGTTAGGCCTTTATTTGGATCTAATGATCGACCCCATGCGTCTTCATAGTTTCTTCTAATATCTTCACTTTCAACAGATTTATAATTTGGGTATGTTATCGGAATAAGGCCAGCATCTGATGCTCCTTGCACATTATTTTGTCCCCTCAGCGGATGTAATCCTGTCCCTTTTCTTCCTATTTGTCCTGTGATTAGCGATAAAGCAATCAGACACCGAGCATTATCAGTTCCATGCACATGCTGACTTATTCCCATTCCCCAAAAAATGATACTATTATTAGAAGTAGCAAAAACTCTTGCTAAATCCCTAAGATATTCCGAGCTCACACCACAAACTGGCTCCATTGCTTCGGGAGTAAAATCCTTTACTTTCTCTGAAAGTGCCTGGAACCCGTCTACATTAGCCTGAATATATTGCTCGTCGTATAGTTTTTCTTCAATTATTACATTAATCATTGCGTTAAGCATTGCGACGTCTCTTCCAGCATTGAATACAACAGGATGGCTAGCCAAACGCATTAGGCCCTGACGTCTTGGGTCCATAACAATTAATTTTTTACCTTTTTTTGCTGCTTGTTTGAAATATGTCGCAGCCACAGGATGATTCTGTTCAGGCCTAGCACCTATAATTAAAATACAGTCACTATCTTCAGCTGCTGTGAACGGGGCTGACACCGCGCCTGACCCAATACCCTCCATCAATGCTGCTACACTAGAAGCATGACAAAGTCGCGTACAATGATCAACATTATTGGTTCCAAAGCCTTGTCTGATAAATTTTTGAAATAAATAGGCTTCTTCATTTGTACCTTTGGCTGAACCAAAGCCACTTAAGGCTTGCCCTCCCTTTTCTTTGAGAATTTTCAAAAATTTATCACCAGCCAAATCCAGAGCTTCGCCCCAAGATGCCTCTCTAAAAACTTTTTTGATATCAGAAAAATTGTAGCTGCAATTTGGGTCTTTTGTTACATCTTTTCTCCTAATCAAAGGCTTTGTCAATCTTTCAGAATTCATTACATAATCCATTCCAAATCTGCCCTTAACACAAAGTTTTCCTCTGTTTGCAGGTCCTTGAATGCCATCGACAGCAACTATCTTATTATTCTTTACACTTACTTCTGTTCTACAACCCACACCGCAGAAAGGACATACACTCTCGATTTTTTTGTCAGGATAAACTTCCCTTACCGTACCCTTATCGTTGAGCAGGGATTTTTCCATCAAAGCACCTGTAGGACAAGCTTGGACACATTCTCCACATGCAACACAAGAGGAAACACCCATAGCGTCAGTAATATCAAAAGTAGGTACTGTATCAATCCCTCTATTAGCCATTCCAATTACGTCATTTACCTGAACTTCCTTACAAGCTCGCTCACAGAGCCCACAAGAAATACATGCATCCAAGTTGACAGATATAGAGGGATGGGAGGCATCATGGAAGATACTATCAACAGGAATTTCTTTTTTTGCGCCTGGCCTTCCACTTGGAAAACTAGGGCTAGAGAAGTTTGCTTCAGCCGCTTGCGACCAAAAATGGGACTCTGGATCTGGGCTAGTTTCTCGTTTAGGCATATCGGATGCCAAAAGATCAAATACAATCTTTCTGTTACTCTCTACTCTATCACCTTTTGAAAATACTGTCATTCCCTCTGAGGGAGTTCTAACGCATGATGCTGCCAAAACTCGTTCACCTTCTATTTCAACCATACAGGCTCGACAATTCCCATCAGCTCTATATCCTGGGGCATCTTTCCAACAAAGGTGGGGAATACTTATTCCCAGCCGCTTGGCTACTTGCCAGATAGTCTCTCCATTTTTAGCGGTAACTTTCTTACCATCTAACATGAAGGAAATTTCCTCAGGTATATTTGAATTATCTAGGCTCAAATTAAAATTCCTCTGGAAAATGGTTTATAAGATGAGACACACAATTGCTGGCTGCTTGGCCTAAACCACAAATCGAACTGTCGCTCATCACCTTAATTAATGCGTTATATAATTCAAGTTCCTTATTATTTTCTTCTAAAAGCCTAATCATTTTGTCAGTGCCAGATCTACAAGGAGTACACTGCCCACAACTCTCATGTTTAAAAAAGCGCATCGTGTTTAGTACTGCATCCTTAATATTGTCCTTGTCTGATAAAACAACTATTGCGTGAGAGCCGATAAAACCCCCAAACTTTTCAAAGGTTCCAAAATCAAGTGGTAAATGGGCTAGATGAGCTGGAAGTATGCCTCCAGATGCTCCTCCTGGAAAGAAAGCTTTTAAGATATGACCATCTTGCATCCCTCCACAATAATCCGTTATTAACTTAGAGAGTGGTATGCCTGCTGGAGTAAGCTTAACTCCAGGATTTTTTACTCTACCCGATACAGAAAAAGATCTAATTCCAGAGTGTTTATCATCCCATCCCTTATTTTTGAACCAGTCGACACCATTTTCAATTATTTCGGGGAGCCAGTTCAAAGTTTCAATATTATGATTGAGCGTAGGTTTTCCAAATAATCCTACTTCAGCAATGTACGGCGGCCGATGTCTTGGCACCCCTCTTTTTCCTTCGATACTTTCAATCATGGCACTTTCCTCACCGCAAATATAAGCGCCGGCGCCTCGCCTAACTTCAATCGGAATGGTTGCTATCTTTTCTTTCTCAATAGACGCTATCTCTGTCTTCAAAATTTCTAATACCTCTGGATATTCATCACGCATGTAAATATAAATTTTCTCACACCCAACAATTTTGGCCGCAATCAAAGCTCCCTCGAGCATTTGATGAGGTCGGCTTTCCAACCAAAATCTATCTTTAAAAGTGCCAGGCTCTCCTTCATCTCCATTGACTGTCATAAGACGTGGACCTTTGAACGATTTTACGATTTCCCACTTCCGGCCGGCTGGAAAACCAGCTCCTCCTAACCCTTTTAAGTTCGCATCGGAAACTGTTTTAATAATATCTTCAGGTTCTATTGCTCCTGTTTTTAATTTGTTAAAAATTCCATAGCCCCCTCGCCCTATGTAATCAACTAATGTCTCATATTTTGGCAAGTTAAGAGCAAATGACATTCCAGCACGGTGTACTTCAACAATCTTATCAACATCCATATTATCTATGGGTTCCTTATTAAAACGTGCAGCAGGTGCTGACGCGCAGCGGCCAATGCAAGGAACTTTTTCAACTTCTATTTTTTCGGTTTTAAATTTTTCCTTTATCTTTTGGAAAAGAGTATTTGCTCCAGCCATTTCACATGATAACCCGTCACAGATTCTTAATTTTGATTTAAAGGGTTTTTCTTGATCTTCTTTTATAATATTGAAGTGGTGATAAAAGCTCCCAACTTCATAAACTTCTGCTTGAGATAATCTAAAAATCTCTGCAAGCGCAGCCATATCTGAAGCATTGATATACCCGTAGGCATCTTGAACTTTATGCAAAGCCTCAATAAGAAGATCTCTGCGTATTTCTAGATCCCCTAATATAGACTTTACATTAGCGACCGTGGTATCGTCAACTTGCCTTCCTTTGGGAGAAAAAAAATCTCGTTTACCTGCTGTGATTTTTTGGATTTTATTCATAAAACTCCTAGAAACTTAATTTCAATGCAAAAAGCGTTTGCTATGATTTTGTTAATATTGAAATTAAGTCTTTCCCCCATTAAACCTTTTATTTAATCTTATTGCCGTTAGGTAAGAATAACAATAGATATCATTTAATTACGGATGTTTTTCAGATGAATAAACACGATTTGACCATTTTTAAATCCTTTGAAGATATATGTAGAAAAACACCTTCTGCACCTTTTTTAATATCTCCCTCAAGAAATCAAAAAGATATGACAACATTTTCTTATCAAGAAACGTTTGATAAAGCTGATAAGATATCAGCAATTTTTTTAGAAAATGGCTACGGCAACAATATGCGAGTTGCTACTTTGCTCGGGTCCACTCCAGCGCATTACATCTGTAAACTAGCACTAAATAAAATCGGAGTTTCAGTAGTGCCTATAAATCCTGATTATTCTCCCGACGAGACAGCGTATTTGCTGGAAGATAGTGGTTCTGTCTTAGCAATTTGCTCAGAGCATTACATAAAACAGCTCAAAACAGCTATACACTACAAAGATCTTTCTGTTCCATTAGTCACTTATGACGAAATTGAGACTATTCAACCACTTAAGCAGTTATCTGATTTTGGAGCAAAGGTCCATGGAAAAACCGAAGCAAGTTTACTCTATACTTCTGGAACAACAGGAAGACCTAAGGGGTGCATATTATCTCATGAATATGAGCTAATGTGTGGTGACGTCTATGCAAATATTGGAGCGCCAATAAGTTTGTCTTTTGGAAAAGATAAAATTTTGAACCCCTTGCCGAGTTACCACATAAATGCTGGCATAGTTACTTTTTTCGCGGCTATGCTTACTGGGAATAGCCTTATTCAACCAGAGCGTTTCAGCATTTCAAATTGGTGGGAAGATATCAATGAAACAGAAGCAACCATTTTTCATTATTTAGGTGTCATCATCGCTGTTTTATTGTCTGATCAGTCTGCGACAAAAGTATCTCTTGGAAAACTTAGGGTCGGATTTGGTGCAGGAGTGGAGCCAGCTTTGCATCAAGAATTTGAGACCCGATTTGGTATTCCATTAATAGAGTGCTGGGGCATGACGGAAATGTGTCGAGTGCTCTATAATAACGAAGAACCAAGGCAGATACATACCAGAGCAATGGGAAGACCCCGAGAAGACCTTCAGGTTAAAGTAGTAGATGAAAATGACCAGGAAGTCGCGAGAGGAAGGCCAGGTGAAATGGTCGTCAGGCATTCAGAGAAAACCCCCAGAGCGGGGGCTTTTAGCGGTTATCTAAATAAAGAAAAAGAAACTGAAAAAGCATGGGGTAATGGTTGGTTTCATACTGGTGATACAGTAATTATGGACGAAACGGGGATGTTGTATTTTGTCGATCGAGCAAAAAATATTATCAGGCGTGCTGGAGAAAATATTGCTGCAGCAGAAGTCGAAAACTGCCTCTTTGAAATAGAAGTTGTATCTAAGATTGCTTGCATAGCAGTGAAGGATGATATCAGAGAGGAAGAAGTTATGGCCTGCGTAGTTCTTGAAGATGGCAAAAAGGGATCTAAAGAGGTAGCAGAGATGCTTTTCAACCATGCCTTGGAAAAGATGGCATACTTCAAGGCCCCAGGCTATATCTTATTCATGGATGACCTTCCAGTAACTGGAACTCAAAAAGTTGTTAAACATAAGATCTTTGAACCAGATATTGATCCTAGACACTTAACTGGAGTATTTAACTTTACTCATTTAAAAAAGAGAAAGCCTAATGATTAAGAAAAAGGATTATTACATTTTTGAGTGGCTAGGGGTAATTACAGCAATATTCTATTCAGTATTTGTAGCATTGAACCTCGGTTTGGAGGTTATCGGGTTTTTCTTACTTTTAGTTTCTGCTATTTCAATTGGAGTATGGGCCTATTTGAATAGTCATCGTGGAATACTTTTATTGCAATTCTTTTACTCATGTGCTGCGATAATTGGATTATTTAGGTGGTGGAGTTAGTCTTTATAGACTTTTAATATTTCATTGTATCTTTCGAATGAAATATTTGAGCCACATGCAATTATTCCAACTTTTTTACCCTCACATTTCTTTTTATATCGCTCTAACAGTCCAGCTAAAGAAGTAGCGCAAGCAGGTTCAACAATAAATCCAAGCCTATCTCTCATGGTAATCATTGCTCTGCGTATTTCATCATCAGTAACTTTTTCAACTTGATTTACTCTCTTTTTTGCGATGTTAAAAGAAAAGTCCATGGCCATTGGAGCGCCTAGGCTGTCAGCTATTGTCTCCACTTTATTAATTCTCACCGCACTATTACTTTCTAAGCTTTGTGCGAAACTATCTGCTCCTGTAGGCTCTACACCTAATAATTCAACGGACGAATTAATCTGTTCAAGATAGTGTGCCATACCACCTATCAGGCCACCTCCACCGATCGGAATAATTAATATATCAATATCACCCATCTGGTCTATAATTTCAGCACAGCAAGTAGCTGAACCAATTATCATGTTTTCTTGATTAAATGGGTGAAGCACAAAGCGGTTTTCATCCTTTTCGATTTCATCTAATTTAGCAAAGGCATCATCAACATTTTCAGCAAGTATTACTTGAGCGCCAAGACTACGGCATTTATTAATTCTAAATGGGTCCGCAGTCTTTGGCATAATAATTTTTGCGGAAATATTGTATTGACTTGCACCCCAAGCGGTAGCAATGCCATGATTTCCTCCCGTGACCGTGACAATACCTTGTGCTTTTTTGCCTTCCTCTAGAGTTTCCAGTCCGATAGCCACACCTCTCGCCTTAAACGAGCCCGTTTGCTGAAATAATTCCAGCTTTATGGATACATCAGCATTATGAGGAAGAATCTCTTGAATATCATCCTCATTCAATTTAAGCGTTGGCGTGTTTACAATTTTACCTTGCAATACTTCACGAGCCTGATTGATGTCATTAAACATACTCTGCATTATATCTATTTCCTCAATTTGAATTTTAATAGCCACAATCAGTTGTCAGTACATAGTGATCTTTTGCTACCTCTTTATATTCTGAGGGTACTGGGTCATGGGACAGATCATGAATAGGCGATGGAAGTGGTTTGAAGTTTAAATCTCTTTCGGACTTCCTCTTATCTGGGTCCGCAATGGGTACCGCTTTTAATAAATCCTGTGTGTAAGGATGCTGAGGATTACGAAAGATCGATGGACGAGGCCCAATCTCTACCAGGCGGCCTAAATACATAACACCAACATCATGACTGACCCGCTCAACAACAGCCATATCGTGGCTGATGAATAAAAAGGAAAGACCCAAATCAACCTGGAGTTCCATCATTAAATTTAATACTTGAGCTTGTACCGATACATCTAATGCACTCACTGCTTCATCTGCTATGATCATCTTAGGGTTAAGCGCCAATGCACGCGCAATTGCTATCCGCTGACGCTGGCCACCCGAAAGTTGATGCGGAAAGCGCCGCATAAAACTTCGTGGTAGCTTTACACGATCAAAGAGATCACCAATCTTCTCTTGCAATACTTCACGCTTCACCGTTCCGTAATTACGTAACGGTTCCGCTACTTGATCAAAAAGTGGTCGTTGTGGGTTTAATGATGAAAACGGATCTTGAAAGACCATCTGGATATTGCTACGGGCTTCCCGCATATCCTTTGGATTTAGTGATAGTATATTCTGACCGTCTAAATTCACGTTCCCTGATGTGGGTTCTACCAATCGAATGAGCGAGCGTCCCACCGTTGACTTACCACATCCTGATTCCCCAACAAGCGAAAGTGTCTTTCCTTTCATGATAGTGAAAGAGACATCCTCAACAGCGTGAACACGTGCTACCGTTCGTCTCAACACACCCCCTTTTACCGGGTAGCGGGTTACCAAATTATTCACTTTAAGTAGTGGCTCATTCGTTCCAACAATGGGCTTTAAAGCATTTGTCTTTTTCTCTCCTACTAACCGCATGGGTTCGGGATATTTCTTGCTTGCCATCTCGCCAAGTTTGGGGACCGCTGCTAAAAGGGCCTTTGTATACTCATGCTGAGGATTATTAAAAATCTCATGCACCGTTCCCTCCTCAACTTTTTGACCTGGATGCATTACCACAACACGATCTGCCATTTGCGCTACCACCGCCATGTCATGTGTAATAAACATCACTGCCGTACCTGTTTCTTGTTTGAGCATATTAATCAAAGCGAGTATCTCTGCTTGAATGGTGACATCCAGTGCCGTTGTTGGCTCATCCGCGATCAAGATTTTTGGCTGGCACGCTAGAGCTATTGCAATCATAACTCTTTGTCGTTGTCCACCAGAAAGCTGGAAAGGATAATCAAAAGCTCTTTTATCTGGATTAGGAATTTTCACAGCATCTAGTAACTCAACCGCACTCGCCCATGCTTTTTCTTTATTTAGATTTTTATGCCGCCTGATAACTTCTGAAACCTGTTCTCCGACTGTAAAAAGAGGATTTAGAGAAGTCATCGGCTCTTGAAATATCATTGAAATTTCATTACCTCTTATACCCTCAAGCTCTGCCTCTGATAATCGAGCTAGATTAATGTTGTCAAATAAGATGTCTCCTGATGAAACCTTTAATATTCCCTCAGGCAATAAGCTCATCAACGACAATGCTGTTACAGATTTTCCACAACCTGACTCTCCAACAACACACAAAGTCTCACTTTTTTTTATAGTAAAAGAGAGATCGTTTACCACTTTCAGCGTGCCAGCTCTTGTTCTTGCCTCTATATTCAGTTTATTTATCGAAACTAGGTCTTCCATTACCTTGACCTAAGTTTTGGATTCAACGCATCATTAAGACCATCACCTACAAGAGAAATAGCTAGCACTGTTATAAAAATTGCTATTCCAGGAAATGTAACAGTATATGTCGCGTCAAGAATATAAACTCTGTTAGATCCTATCACCTGACCCCAACTTACGACATTTGGGTCTGACAAACCTAGAAAAGCTAAGCCTGCCTCAAATGTAATTGCCGCTCCTACCAATAAAGCTGATTGCACAATTATTGGAGCTGCCGCGTTCGGTAAAATAACTTTGAAAATTAGAGCCATATCATTGCTCCCCGAGGAGCGAGAGGCTAAGACAAAGTCTAGCTCCTTTATTCTTAAAAACTCTGATCTTGTAATTCTTGCAACACTCGCCCAGCTTACTGCTCCTATCGCTAGAGTTATGGAAAGTACAGATGAACCAAATAGTGCCACAATTACCATAGCAAACAATAGGGTTGGTAAAACTTGAAAAAACTCAGTTATTCTCATTAATGTTTCTTCGACCCAACCGCCATAAAACCCCGCAAATGAGCCTATACCAACCCCTATAAAACAAGAAACCAAAGCCGCTGAAAAACCTATTGCGATCGACACGCGTGCGCCATTGATAATTTGGGATAAGATATCACGACCTAAATAATCTGTTCCTAACAGAAACCCATCGGCTCCTGGAGGCGAAAATGGCATCCATACCATATCAAAGGGATCAGTAGGATAAAAGAGTGGTCCTATAAAGCCCATCACTGCGATACCAATAAGAATAATCAGTCCTGTAACTGCTGAGTAACTCTTGAAAAATGTCTGAAAAATTTCTTTAACAGGCTTAATTGTAGGTTCTTCAATTTCTTCATTTTCTAACATGCTTAAACCTCAAATTTTTATCCTCGGGTCTAAAGCTTTTAACGTTAAATCTGTTAAAAGATTTCCTACAGTTACCATGAGCGTTGAGAAAATCAGAATACCTAGTAAAACCGGCGTATCTCTAGATATAATTGAATTAAATGCTAATGTTCCTAAACCTGGCCAACTGTACACTGTTTCTACCAGAATGGCTCCTGAGACAACGGCAGAGAAACTCAGTCCAGCAAAAGTTATTACAGGAGATAAGGAATTCTTCAGTGCGTGCTTTAGTAATACGTCCTTCTTGGATAGTCCTTTTGCTTTAGCGGTTCGAACAAAGTCCGCGCCGAGTACCTCTAGCATACTCGCTCTACAAAGACGCGAATAATAGGCGAAAAATATAGAGGCCAGCGTTATCATAGGTAAAAATAAGTGTCTAAGTACGTCAAAGAAATGAACGAAAAAATTACTGCTTTCAATTGTTATATCCCTCATACCTGAGACTGGAAAAATAGGAACGTGGAGTGAGAACGCAATCAATAGAAGAATTCCAGTCCAAAATACAGGAGCTGCGTATCCAAATAGAGAAAACATATTTACAAAAAGACTTGATAGCCCATTAGGGTTTTGAGCAGCGTATACTCCCAAAAGTATGCCCACGAATATAGACAATATCTGTGCAGAAAAAACTAATAGTAAGGTGGCAGGAAATCTCTCCATTATCAAGTCAAATACTGGCAAATTGTAAAAGTGAGAATGTCCAAAATCCAATAAAGCAACCTTAACAACATAGTTAAGCAACTGAATAAAAAATGGTTGATCAAGCCCATACTGCTTTCTCAGTTCAGCCATATCTTGCTCATCAGCACCCCCCATTGTTTGAGCAATTGTGTCCGCGATATCACCAGGAGCTAAATGTAGCATGAAAAAATTTAAGACGACTACGACAAGCAAAACCAAGAGCATGGAACCGAGGCGCCTAATCAGTGAAACGAAAAATGGCATGTATATATGACTGAAATATTTTATTGGGAAATGAGAAGGGGCAACTTATGCCCCTTCTCATCATTATAGTTTAATCTTTGATATATGTCATATCCATTGGAGAGCTGGTTGCCCAAATTCCCATAGGGGGATTGCCAACCTTCTTGCTGTAAATGGTATGATAAGGAAGAGTATTTGTCCAATACACGGGCAAGTCATTTGCCAGCATTTTTTGGAGCTCTGAATATAGAGCTTTTCGCTTATCCATATTGTTTTCTACTCCAGCCTTGTCCATTATCGCATCCACTTTTGGATTACTATATTGTTGAGTGTTAGACCAGATGACTCCCTTTTTTATATTTGAGGTCTGATAGGTTCTGTGAACACCTATTACAGGATCTCCCCAATTAAAAACGGTATCCCAGGTTAGATCAAAATCATGGTTGCTAACAGTTTTCGCCCATGTTGGAAAGTCAGCAGATGCCCTTACAGTTACATCTATACCTATTTTCTTGAGCGCCGCCTTCGTGTACTCAGCGTTTGGTTTTAGCCCTGGCCAACCAAAGTCGACTGTCAACCCAAACCGCATACCGTCACTACCTTTCTTGTAACCTGCATCATCAAGAATCTTGTTTGCCTTATCAATGTCTAAATTATAGGGCTCCACATTTGGCTCATAATAAGGACTTCCAGGATGAATACCAGTTCGTGCCTCATCGGCAACGCCGAGCATAATAGCTTTCAGAATAAAGTTTCTGTCTATTGCATAAGCGATAGCCCGTCTTACATTCACGTCCGCCGTTTTTCCATTTTTTGTATTGAAGGCTAACCAGTCGATTGGTCCGATGGCTGCATATCCATCAGGCGTTACTGTCAGGTTATCGTTCTTTTTCAATCGAACAATGTTTCTTGCCACATTTTCGAAAGCATAAAAATCGATTTCGCCATTTTCAAGTCCTATAGTTCTGGTTGCAGGATCTTTTATAATTTTAAGAACCATCTTATCTAGGTATGGTCTCCCATCTATGAAAAAGTCATCAAATCGCTCCAAGATGATATGCTCACCTGATTTGAATTCAACGAGCTTAAAAGGACCCGATCCAACAACATTTTCAGAATTTTGTGGATGTGTTTTTGGATCTTGACCATCTCCATATACGTGCTCAGGTATTATAGCCATCAATTGTGATGACATGGCTAGCATTAAAGCGGGGTGTGGAGATGATAATTTTAAAATGGCCGTATGCTCGTCAGGTGTTTCGACCGAAACAACAGGAGCAAACATTGTTTTAAAAGGGTGATTCTTTTTAATTGTTTCCAAGGAGAACTTTACGTCACTAGATTTAATTGGAACTCCATCATGAAACACAGCATCTTTCACAAGGTTAAGTCTAACTGTTTTTCCGCCATCACTTATTTCCCATGACTCAGCAAGATAAGGCTGTGGTTCCCAATTATTGTCATATCGAATTGGTGTTGCAAAGAGCTGTGCGCCTGGAAACCCAGTCACAATTCCTGATTGAACAGCTGGATTTAAATGTCGTGGGCTATTCCCAACGGCAGCTATCAGCGTACCGCCCTTTTTCGGCTCTGCAAAACTTACGCCTAATGACGTAAAAATTAGAGTAGCAGTGAGAAGTAACGTTTTTAAAAAATGTTTTTTCATTTCTCGACCTTTCTAGTTAATTGAATTTTTGCCCGATTTTCACTTAACGCCCCCATATAATTAGATTGACTTAAGGTAAACTAATTTGCAATAGAAACATTTGATTGATTATCATTCAAAAGTCACATTTAATATTGATGATATCAAGCTTTCGTATAAACAGAAGTTTTTTTTGAAAGGTTTACTCTTGTTAAAGATTTTTAAGGCAAAAAAAATAATTACAATGAACCCTAGAAATCCAGAGGCACAATACATGAGTGTTCTAGATGGTAAAATTGTTCAAGTGGGAGACCTCAATACAATTAAACCTCAGGTTAATTACGAACTGGATAAAAGTTTTGAGAATTACGTTTTAATGCCGGGCCTTGTTGAAGGGCATAGTCATTTGTTTGAAGGTGCATTGTGGAGTAAATTATATTGTGGCTATTTTGATAGACAAAAGCCAGACGGGACAATGAGCCTAGGCATTAAAAATGTAAAAGAGCTTGTTCATAAACTTAAACACGAGAATGAAACCTTACTGGACCCGAACGCACCATTAGCAGGATGGGGATTAGACCCAATTTATTTTGACGACAAAGCATTAGACAGAAAAATACTGGATGTGGTTTCAGATCAAAGACCGATAGGAATACTACATGCGTCTGGACATAAACTCAATATAAACTCAGTAGGCTTAAAGCTGGCAGGTTTTTTGAGAACAGGCATAAATCATGAGGGCCTTCCTCTCGGTGACGATGGTCTTCCATCTGGGGAGATAAGAGGGGCTGAAACCATTGCTTTAGTAACTAGGCATGTAGGCTTAGGTAAGGATTGGCTCTCAGGAGATGCAAAAGGTCTAAGAAACTTTGGAAAAATATGCGCCAGAGCCGGAGTCACTACTGCTGCTGACCTTGCGAACCTTCAAACAGATGAGGCTGTTGAAATGATGCTAAAGGTAACATCGGAGCCAGATTTTCCAGCTCGGATCGTTTCACTGCGATACATGCAAGGGATAAGCCCAAAAGAATTAATCCCTAAAGTCTTAGAGCTCAAAAAAAAATCTACAGAAAATTTAAGACTAGGTTCAATAAAAATTGTTGCCGATGGCTCAATACAAGGCTTCACGGCTAGACTGAAGTGGCCCGGATATTATAATGGAGCCCCCAATGGCATGTGGTATACCGCTCCAGAACATATACAAGAAGCCTATGAGCTTGCATTAGAAAATAATATCTTAGTACACACGCATACTAATGGAGACGAGGCTACCGAATTAGCTCTGGATTGTCTGGAAGGTGCTCTGGCTAAATTTCCTAAAAATGATCATAGATTTACTTTGCAACATTGTC
>QOQE01000015.1 GCA_003331935.1 Alphaproteobacteria bacterium
CAGCAATAATATATGTGTCTAGCAAAAGAGCATAATCATTTATATTCGCGGCTGATTTCTTTAAAACCAATACTTTTTCTTGGGCTAAACGTGCTTCGTGATATTTATTCAAAGTTAGACAGGTCTTCACTAATAAACTGTACCCACGTATGTCACTTGGCCTTTTTGCAAGTGTCTCTTTTAATTGTTTATATAACAAAAGCAGCTTTGCGTTTTCATCGGTATCTGTTGAGTTATTGTCATCTATTACATACGCACGCTCTAATTTTTTTTGATGCAATTGTGGTTGAAGGAGATCAGGTCTTCCAAGGCCAAAATAGAGTAAGACAGTAACAAAAATAAAGCCCATTAGTGAAAGTAGGTTCTTTTTATTAACTATGATTTGTTCAGAAGATAAATATTTTTGTTGTTTTTTAGCTTTTTGCATCATTGAAATAAAATATCTAAAGGACAAAAACAAGCTTGTAAGGATCATTACAAATAGTAGAATTGAAAAGTACATTAGCTGGTTCTTGTCTAGATCATTAACTGTGTAAAAAAGTAGTATTTGATATATATTTTTTGATCTAGACAAACAAGGGTTAATTAGGGGGAATAAAATTTGAAAAAATACTCAATTTCGTCCATCGTTACCGAAGCCTTTAGAGATAATCTGGGGTGGGAGAAAGCTTGGGCAAAGCCTAAACCAAAAAAGGAATATGAGGTAATAATTGTGGGCGGGGGCGGCCATGGCCTGGCGACTGCTTATTACTTGGCTAAGAATTATGATGTTACTGATATCGCAGTGATTGAAAAAGGCTGGATTGGTGGGGGAAACACGGGGCGTAATACTACAATAATCCGCTCCAACTATTTGCAGGAAAGCTCCATTGGTATTTATGAAAAGTCTAGATTTTTGTATGAGACGCTTTCGCAAGATCTAAATTACAATATAATGTTCAGCCCAAGGGGGGTACTCATGCTTTGTCAGACGGAGCATGAGTTAAGAGCAATGAAGAGAACATCGCACGCAAATAGAATTAACGGAGTAGATACGAAAATGGTTACTCCAGATGAGGTTAAAGAAATAGTACCAATTATTAATATTGATGGGCCAAGGTTTCCTGTGCTAGGAGCACTCTGGCAGCCTAGAGGTGGAACTGCACGCCATGATGCTGTGGCTTGGGGATATGCGAGAAAGTGCTCTGATTATGGTATTGATATAATAGAGCAGTGTGAGGTCGTCGGAGTAAAAAAGAAAAGGGAAAAGATAGTAGGAGTTGAAACCTCAAAAGGACAAATAAAAGCAAAAAAGGTTTGCTTTGTCGCCGCGGGCCACTCAAGTGTTTTGTCCGAATTAGCAGGTTTTAGATTGCCGATTGAGTCAGTGGCTCTCCAAGCGTTAGTATCAGAACCAATAAAACCAATCATAGATTGTGTTGTTATGGCTAATACAGTGCATGGATATTTGAGTCAGTCTGATAAGGGAGAGCTTGTTATAGGTGGTGGGGCTGATGGCTATAACAATTACAGTCAACGAGGAAGCTTTCTCCATATTGAGGAAACCGTGCGTGCCTTGGTCGAAACTTTCCCAGTAATAAGCCGCTTGCGACAATTGCGGCAATGGGGTGGGATAGTAGATATGACTGGCGATAGATCTCCGATAATTTCTAAAACGCCTGTAGAGGGTTTGTTTATAAATTGTGGATGGGGCACAGGTGGGTTTAAAGCTATTCCAGGGTCAGGTTGGGCAACAGCGGAATTGATTTATAATGAAGAACCTGGGAACTTAGCCGCTCCATTTTCAATGGACAGATTTTCGGAAGGCAGATTAATAGATGAAAGTGCCGCCGCAGCAGTTGCCCATTAAGGAGTGTAATGTTATATTTATTTTGTCCTATTTGCCGAAGAGATTGTGATGAAACAGAGTTGAGTTGTGGCGGTCAAGCCCACTTAATAAGAAGAGATCACACTTCCAGCGACAAAGATTTCTATAGATATCTATACGAAAGAAAAAATGATAAAGGCATTATTTTTGAGAGATGGAGGCACGTTTATGGTTGTGGAAAATGGTTCCATACGGCTAGATGTACTATAACCAACCAAGTGTTTGGTTCGTATTCAGCCAAAGATGCACTGCCACCCAAATCATTGCTAGCAAAGATCAGGAGTTCGAGAGTTGATTTTAAGGGTTGGATTAAATGAGTTCTAGACTGCCGCGAGGAGGTTCTCGGGTAAACAGAGAAAAACTAGTTGATTTTAGATTCAACGGAAAAAACCTTAAGGGTTTTGATGGCGATACTGTTGCATCTGCTCTATTAGCCAATAATGAACTGTTAGTGGCAAGATCCTTCAAATATCACAGGCCAAGAGGCATATTCACTGCTGGTGAAGAGGAACCAAATGCACTCATGGGCATAGGAGAAGGATCTTTTTTTGAGCCAAATATTCGAGCTACTGAGGTAAAGATAAAACAAAATATGAATGTAAATTCACAAAATCATTGGCCGTCATTAAGGTTTGATTTTCTTTCAATTAATAATTTACTCGCCAGGTTCTTTGCTGCGGGCTTCTATTATAAAACGTTTATTTGGCCAAGAGCGGCATGGAAGTACATCTTTGAACCAATGATCAGAAGAGCCTCTGGATTAGGCAAGGCTCCAAAAGAGTATGATGAAGAGCACTATGAACACATTTATCATAATACAGATATACTAATAATTGGGGGTGGATTAGCCGGGATTACAGCTGCCAAAGCACTTAGGGACAGAGGTCTTTCTGTAATGCTTTGTGAGAAAGATAGTGTGATGGGTGGAAGGTACCTTCAGGATTGCAAATCGGAGGACCGAGAGCGATATAAAAAATTGTATGAGAGTAGTATAGAAATTTTGAAAAAGTCCAAGGATATTGCTGTAAAATTAAACACTTGTGTTACGGGCATCTTTGACCATGGGTTTGTTTTAGCTTATGAAGAAAATCAAGGTCTCAATGTAACTACAAAAAAGGCATTATGGAAAATTCGAGTAAAAAATATTATTCTTTGTACGGGGGCAATTGAAAGGCCAATAGTTTTTCCGGATAACGATTTGCCTGGAATAATGTTGGCTGCATCAGCTCGCGATTACTTGCAAAAGTACGGTGTTTTATTAGGAGATCGGTTAGTCCTTACAACGAATAATGATTATGCCTATAAAACGGCTATTGAACTAAAACAAGTGGGTATTGATGTGCCAGTGGTACTCGATGCGAGAGCTTCATCTGATGGCCCACTCGTTAAAGAGGCTGGGGCCTTAGGCATTAGAATACTTTTTGGAAAATGCATAGGTAAAGTCGAAGGTAAGAGAAAAGTAGACGCAGTCGGTATTTGTTCTGTTAATGGTGAAGGAACGATTGAAGAATTAATCTCTTGCAATGCAGTAGCTGTTTCTGGTGGATGGACACCAAATGTAAATCTTTGGTCACATTGTGGTGGAAAACTTATATGGGATGGCGATTTGGGGTTTTATAGGCCCGATCCTGATAAGACACCAGTAGGTAAAGATGGTGAAACCAATATGCTGGCCCTCGGTGGTTGTGCAGGCGTATTTAGCAACTATGATATCCAGGATCAAGTTCCTCGGAAAATCAATCAATTTGCATCACGGCTTAAAATTAAATCAAAACGATATATTGAGCCTAACATATTTTCTAAAGAGCTAGAAAGAAATGCCCCCCCGGTCTTCGTATTACCTTATGGAGCATCAAAAGATAAACAAAAGAGGATGTATATTGATTTTCAAAATGATGTAAAAGTGAGTGATTTGCAACTTGCAGCCCAAGAAGGGTTTGAGAATGTAGAACATGCAAAAAGATACACCACCTTAGGGATGGCAACTGATCAAGGTAAAACATCAAGTATCAATGGTATTTACGTGTTATCACAGAGTTTAGGAAAATCTGTTGATACCATTGGGCACACAACTTTTAGACCTCCTTATAAACCAATTCCATTAGGATTAATCGCTGGTCAGTATACGAAAAAGCTGTTTAAGCCCATCAAAAAAACTCCAATAGATAAGTGGAATTCAATAAACAACGCAATATGGGAACCCGTAGCAGATTGGAGACGAGCATACGCATATCCCAAAGTTAATGAAAATTTGGAGGACACACTTCATCGCGAGGTCTTAAGCGTTAGAAAAAATGTTGGTCTCCTGGACTCATCAACTCTTGGAAAAATTATGGTCAAGGGCCCTGATGCAGGCCAGTTTTTAGATTTGATCTACACAAATATGATGTCGAGCTTGAAAACTGGGAAGTGCCGATATGGTTTAATGTGTAATGAAGCGGGTTTTGTTTTTGATGATGGTGTAGTTGCCAGGCTTAATGAACAAACATTTTTATGTCATACAACATCAGGGGGTGCCGATAGGGTTTATGCTTGGTTTGAAGAATGGCTTCAGACTGAGTGGCATCATTTAAAGGTATTTATAATCAACTTGACTGAACAATATTCACAAATAGCAATAGCCGGACCAAAAGCTAGGGAAGTTTTACAAACTTTTAAATCCATTGACCTATCTCCCGACAAACTACCTTTTATGCATTTCATGGAGACTTATATTGATGATATCTGGGTTAGGGTTTATAGGATATCCTTTTCAGGTGAGCTGTCTTATGAATTAGCAGTTAACTCTAATCAAGCGGAAGAACTATGGAATAAGCTCTTAAAGGCAGGAAAGAAATACAAGATACAACCATATGGAACCGAGGCACTGCACATTCTAAGGGCTGAAAAGGGTTTTATTGTCGTTGGAGATGAAACAGACGGGACCGTTACGCCTCAGGACTTGGGAATGGAATGGATCGTATCAAAAAAGAAAAACGATTTCATAGGGAAAAAAGCGTTTAGTTTGCCTCATCTAAACGCAAGGGTAAGGAAACAATTAGTAGGGATACTGACCCTTGATACTGACAAGGTTCTTCCGGATGGATGTCACGCTCTTGAAGACGGTAAAGCTATTGGGCACGTTACATCAACCTATTTTTCCCCTACTTTGAAGAGATCAATAGCGCTCGGGTTGATTGAGAATGGTAGATCTAGAATAGGATCAGCTTTAGAGTTTGAGAGTTCGTCAAAAGAATCTATTTTTGCAAAGCTTGTAGATCCCAGTTTTTACGATATGGAGGGTTCTAAACAAAATGGATAAGATAAAGTTGGATTCATTTGTAGATGTTTACTTGATTGGCTCATTAAGTTCACTGAATATAAGATTGGACCATACCGATAAAAAAAGTGTAAGCGTTGTGAAAAAAAATATTGGTATCGAGCTGCCCTCTGCACAAAAGGCATTGGAGAGGAATGGCTTAACGCTTTGCTTTGTATCTGATGATGAATATCTCTTGTTAAACGAAAAGAAGCAAAACGAGAGCTTGCTCAATAAATTCAAAAAGCAAATGAATTTAACAACTGGGGTTGCGGAAAATACATCTGATCTAAGAGTATGGTTTTTAATTAAGGGTGATCAGGCTCTAAATGCGTTAAAAAAGGGAGTTCCGATAAACTTAGAAAAACTTCAGATTTCGGAAACTAATTTTTTGAGAACAAAATTAGGTGAAATACAAATAAATATTCTATTTAAATCTTACAACGAAATACTTGTATCGGTTTTAAGATCTCACAAAGAGTATATGATTGACTGGTTTGAAGTCTGCACAAAGCGCGGAACTGAGATTAATTTTGATTTTTAATTTCAGTTGTCCAAGAAGCTTCTAAGTCTCTTATTGCTTTTATTCTTTGCTCAGGTGAAGGATGGCTGAGTGTCCAAGTAAAATTAGATGAGGCAACTCCGGTCAACTTTTCTATTTTTTTTAGTAGGCTAATCTGCGGAGCAGTGCCAATGCCAGACTTAATTAGTAGTGCAGCAGCGTAAGAGTCTGCTTCAAACTCATCCTTTCTCGAGAGCCCAGAAATAAGAATTTGAGATAAGTACCTTCCAATTATTGAACCTATATATGGAATTAATCTGCTTAGTATAGTTGAGATAACTAGAGAGATTGCGCTCGCTGCGGAAAAAGTTATAAGACGTTTTCTTGTGTGTCCTAAGGCTAAGTGCCCTAGCTCATGTGCAATAACTGAAGACAATTCAGCGCCTGAAACTTGACCTAACTTATACTGATTGATAAAGCCCTGTGTTATGTAAATATTGCCATTCGGTGTTACTAAACCATTAACTTGTTTCTCGTTTAGCACAAATACTTTTAATTCGCTTAAATCGAGTATTGATTGAAATGCTTTTAAATAATTGTCAATAACTGGGTCATTGAAAGTTTGCGATCTTTTTTCAAGTTTCTTGCCTAAATTTCTGGACGAATAAATGGATCCTATGTAAAAGATCGATGCTAACAGAACTATTGGAAGAATTTTAGTAATCATTTTGGTTAGGAAAGGTGTCTCATGCCTTCTTTCAAGCCATTTAAAGTAAGAGGCACCATTCTATCTTCAAAGATTTCTTTTATAATGTGAGTTGAGTGTGTGTATTCCCAGTGCTCTTTAGAGGTCGGGTTTATCCATACATAGTTAGGCCATTTGGTAATAGCTCTCTCGAGCCAAGTTCTTCCTGACTCATTGTTATAATGTTCATTGGCCCCTCCAGGATATTCTATCTCATATGGGCTCATCGATGCATCTCCTACAAAAATACAACGATAATCCTTTCCATATGTATTCATTACTTCAGTTGTGGGTGTTTGTTCAGTCCATCGTCTATGGTTATTTTTCCACACTCCTTCATAGAGACAATTATGAAAGTAATAGTATTCAAGATGCTTAAACGCCGTTCGGGCTGCGGAGAATAATTCTTCAACCTGTCTAATATATGCATCCATAGATCCACCAACATCAAAAAAAATTATAACTTTGATAGAGTTTCGACGCTCAGGTCGTGTTCTAACGTCGATAAAACCGCTTTTAGCAGAGGAACTAATTGTATTCTCAAGATCGAGCTCTTCATCTGCACCATCTCTTGCCCATCTTCTTAGTCTTTTAAGAGCTACTTTCATACCTCTAGTGCCGAGCTCTATATCGCTATCAAAGTTCTTAAAATCTCTTTTATCCCAAACTTTAACAGCACGCTTATGCCTGCTTTCATATTGTCCAATGCGTATTCCCTCCGGATTATACCCATAGGCTCCAAAAGGGGATGTACCCGCTGTACCTACCCATTTGTTTCCTCCTTGATGGCGGTCCTTTTGCTCTGCCAATCTCTTCTTTAGTGTTTCCATCAACTTTTCAAAACTGCCTAAACTGTTTATCTTTTCCATTTCTTCTTTAGATAAAGTTTTTTCGGCCAGTTTTTTTATCCATTCATGTGGGATCTCAACTTTTTTGAAAACTTCTTCTAGTTCGATTTGCTCTAGACCTTTAAATACGTGTGAAAAAACTTGATCAAACCTGTCGATATGCCTCTCGTCCTTAACAAGAGAAGAGCGGGCTAAATAGTAAAAATCATTAACGTCGAAAATCGCCACTCCTGCAGTTAATGCCTCCAAGAAAGTTAGGTACTCCCGAAGGGAAACAGGGATTTTGGCATTTTTCATTTCGTCAAAAAGATTTAAGAACATAATTCACCTTTTCCTTATTTGCCAAAAATAATCACAATCACTATGCCCAATACAAAAAATATTATAGAAAGTACTGTGGATCTATGCAAGATATCCAATATTTTGCGTTTTCGGTTTAATAAGATGCCTATTACCAGGCCGACTGCGGTAATTGTAACTAAGAACATTGCCTCTAATTACTCTCATTATTTCTTCTAGCCATAAAAGCAAGCCTTTCAAAAAGATGAACATCTTGCTCATTTTTCAATAGTGCTCCATGTAACTTTGGTAAAAT
Source organism: Alphaproteobacteria bacterium (assembly GCA_003331935.1). Lineage (GTDB taxonomy): Bacteria > Pseudomonadota > Alphaproteobacteria > Rhodobacterales > Rhodobacteraceae > CACIJG01. The sequence goes on from QOQE01000015.1 coordinate 7,856, forward strand.
ATTTTTACCATCCATCTTAAGGTCATCGGCCTCAAGCTCCTCGACTAACAATAATTTAAGCCAATCTAACATCTCTGACGTTGATGGTTTCTTTTTTAAGCCAGGGACCTCTCTTACTTCAAAAAACTGATTGAGTGCAGTCTCAAGCAAATTTTTCTTCACACTGGGAAAGTGCACGTTAACTATTTTTTCAAGTATTTCCTTTTCAGGAAATTGAATAAAGTGGAAAAAACACCTTCTTAGAAAAGCATCTGGTAATTCTTTTTCATTGTTCGAAGTTATTATCACGATAGGACGGTTGGACGCACTTATTGTTTCCCCTGTCTCGTAAACAAAAAACTCCATTTTGTCTAATTCTTGAAGAAGATCATTTGGAAACTCAATGTCGGCCTTATCTATTTCATCGATTAACAGGACAGCCTTACCATCTGTCTCAAAAGCCTCCCATATTTTACCTTTTTTGATATAGTTTTTTATATTTTTGACTCTTTCATCTCCAAGTTGACTATCCCGTAATCTGCTCACAGCATCATATTCATATAGTCCCTGTTGTGCTTTTGTTGTCGACTTAATGTTCCATTCAATTATTGGAAGTGAGAGACTTTCAGCAATTTGTCTTGCGAGCTCTGTTTTTCCTGTACCTGGTTCTCCCTTTACCAAGAGAGGTCGCTCCAGAGTTATCGAAGCATTAACAGCTAACGTTAAATCATCCGTGGCGATATATTCCGATGTGCCTTCAAACTTCATTGAAATTTCCTTTCTTATCCAATAAAAATTTTAAAATCATGTAGTGACAAATGTTTAAATTTGTATTATCGAATATATATGTTGAATTTCTAATCTATCTTATTTGGGGGAATTATGGGTTTAGATTTTATAAAGTCAAAAGAATTTTTGAATGAAAGTTACAGGCCTTCTGAAGATGAGCCTTTTATGAATGAAAGTCAGATAGAATATTTCAGGAACAAACTCCTTGACTGGAAAAAGTCGATTTTATCTGAGAGCAAAGACACAATAAAGGGAATGAAAGAAGAGACCAGAAATATTCCAGACGTTGCCGATAGAGCTTCCGAGGAAACTGACCGTGCGCTGGAGCTAAGGACCAGAGATAGACAGAGGAAGCTTATCTCTAAAATCGACTCTGCACTAAGAAGAATAGATGACGGATCTTATGGCTATTGTGAGGAAACTGGTGAACCGATATCTTTAAAAAGATTAGATGCCCGTCCTATAGCAACACTAAGTGTTGAAGCTCAAGAACGTCACGAAAGGCGCGAAAGAGACCATAGGGACGATTAGACTGAAGAAAGATTTTAGGCGCAATAAATTACTGAATTTAAAAGTAGCGATAATCGGAGCAGGCATATCGGGTTTAAGTGCTGCATTGCTTTTAAAAAAATTAAAGTGCGACGTCACCGTATTTGAAAAAAATAAATATTTAAGAAGTGAGGGCGCGGGTATACAAATTACCTCGAATGGCTCATTTGTGTTAAAAAAGCTGGGTTTGGACAAGCCGGTAATTAGAGCGGGAATTAAACCCAATAACCTTTGCTTATTTGATGAGGATGATTTTAAATGTATTGGTAGTTTAGAAATACTAGAGCGACTTAAGGGTCGCTATGGTAGGTCATTTATTACGCTTAACAGATCGCTTCTAGTAAAAATACTATTTGAAAAAGTAAAACAAGAAAAAATACAGGTTAAATTTGGTTCAAGAGCACTCCCTTTAGTTGGAGAAGATGGAAATAATATTTCTATATCATACAATGGAAAGAAAATTAACAAAGACCTCATAGTTGTCGCAGATGGAGTAGGCTCCTCATGGAAAAAGACTATTTTTAGAGAAATCAAAAATAGGAGTATTTCACAATGTGCTTACAGATTTGTATTAAATAACACGAAATTACCAGCCATTTTTTCAGACAATAATATTAATCTTTTTTTTGGCAAAGGTAGGCATTTTGTAACATACCCAACTGGAAATAATGGAATGATTAATTTTGTTTTTTGTAAAAGAGAAAGTGGGAAAATGATTAATGATTGGAAGGAAAAGGTATCAAAGCAACAATTTCTGAATGATTTTGAAATAGATGAGTCACTTCAAATCTGCCTCCCTGGTATAAAAAATATTTATAGATGGCCTGTAATTGAGAGTGAAATACCTATCACGCTGCAGAAAAAAAATGTGGTTATGGTGGGCGATGCTGCGCATGCGATGCTACCTTATATGGCGCAAGGTGCCAATAAGGCTTTAGAAGATAGTTGGGAATTATCGAAATGTATAAAGGAGTTTCCTTTAGATTTAAGCAAAGGATTAAGTAGATACTCAAAAAAGAGAATAAGGCGAATTCGCCAATTGGATAAAATTTCAAATTTTAACGAAAAGGCATATCACTTGGAACAGAAGATATTAAGAAGGACCTTCTTTGTTTTTTTAAGACTCATAACCGTATTCTCGCCAAATTTTTTTTTCAAAAGGCTTGATTGGATCTATAAGCATGAAGGTTGATTTATTTTTCATTTAGTGAAACCCAAACAGGAACGTGGTCCGAGGGGTTCGCTTGGCCTCTCAAAGTAGAATCTATCCAACTATCTTCCAATCTATCGGCAGCGTTTGGATTTAAAAGGATGTGGTCAATTCTAACCCCATTATTTTCTTCCCAAGCACGATCTCTGTAATCCCATTGAGTAAATATTGAATTAGACCCATCCAGTATTCTAATCGCATCTAAGTATCCCAAATGTAAAAGGCAATGGAACTTTGCCCTTACTTGAGAATCAAATAATGCATCTTGCATCCACTGTGTAGGGTTCTTGCAGTCATTATATTGAGGAATTACATTAAAATCTCCTAGGATAATAATTTCTTCTTCGGATGCCAGTGCTTTATGACAATAATCATTTAGCCTATCCATCCATTCCAACTTATACAAAAATTTTTCTGTACCTTTTGGGTTTCCATTTGGTAAGTAAATACATATAAATCTCTTTTTTCTGTAATAAACTTCTATAAAGCGTGCTTGTTGATCGTCGCAATTACCAGGTAAAATCTTACTTGATAATGTAGCTTCCCCTTTTGTTAAGATTGCAACGCCGTTAAACGATTTTTGTCCATTTAGGTAACAATTATAGCCAAGTGTTTCGAAGGTAGATCTAGGAAAATCTGCATCCTGAATTTTTATTTCTTGAAGTGCAACTACATTGGGGCAAGTACTTTTAAGCCACTCGAGTAGGGTGTCCATTCTCGCTCGTACACCGTTAACGTTAAAGGTGACAATTTTCATATGCTTATTTATTCAAATGAAGGTGAGAAAGAAAAGCTTGTGCCACATCCACACGATGAAGTAGCGTTTGGATTGCTGATTTTGAAACTTGAGCCTATCAGCTCTTCACTGTAATCAATTTTGGCACCACCTAAAAACTGTAAAGATGCTTTATCTATTATAACCCTACAATTGCTTTTCGCGAAGACATGATCGTCTTTGTTAATTTTGTCCACAACACTAAAGACGTACTGAAAACCTGAGCATCCGCCTCCTTTCACGGCAATCCTCAAGATCTTGCTTTCACAAGATTCCTCTATCTTCTCAAATGCTCGGTCTGTTACCGTTGGAGGTATTTTTAGATCCATTTTTCTTTCTTTACATACGGGACTATACCGTAATATATACTTGGATAGTTAATTAGGCAAGCTGCGAGCATTTTTTTGAATATAGCTTCTGATCCCAATAAATCGTTAGGAAGAGTGTATCAAGAAGATCCTTGTTCCATTAGGTCTATTTTTCAAAGAGACAGAGATAGGATTATCCATTCCAAAGCTTTTAGAAAGCTGCAAAATAAATCTCAGGTTTTCTTCTCTACTACCAACGATATTTTTAGAACGCGACTCACACATACGATCGAAGTAAGTCAAATAGCAAGGACAATTGCAAACCATCTTAGTTTAAACATTGATCTTTGTGAGACTATCGCTCTCGCTCATGACTTAGGTCATCCGCCTTTTGGTCATTCCGGTGAAGAAAGCTTGAATAGTTTAATGGACGAAGTGGGAGGGTTTGATCATAATTTACAAACGCTTAAAGTTGTAACTATATTAGAGCGGCAATATGCACAGTTTAGTGGACTTAACTTATGTTTTGAATCCTTAGATGGAATAGTTAAACACAATGGGCCAATTGGTGATAACAATAAAATGATAACGGTTTTTTGGAATGAAAATATATCTTTGGGAGGGGATAGGGGCATAGATCTAAAGCTGCTGCCATCTTTAGAGGCTCAAGTCGCATCGTTATCCGATGATATTGCTTACTGTGCACATGATATTAGCGACGGGCATGAAGCAGGAATTCTATCTTTAATGAGCTTGCAGAGGGCCCCTTTTTTTCAAGAGTTTTTATGTTTAAAGCAATCTTTTGAGGTTCCAGTATCACTTTCAGTCGCTCAGGGATGCAGGGATTTAATTAAATATTTAGTGAACGACTTAATTGAACATTCCCGTGACAATATAAGAAATCTTTACAAAAATCCTGCTCGCATGAGTACGGCAAACCTTATTGATTTTTCCCCCGATACCACTAAAAAAGTGCTGGAATTAAAAAAATATCTCTTTAAAAATCTGTACAGGAGTATGGAGATAAATTTCATGAGAAGAGAAGCAGAGGGGGTATTGAAAGTCTTATTCGACCACTTTTTCAATAGCTTGGACGATATTCCAAAACTCCTTTCGGAGAACAGTTATTATTCAAGGTTTAAAAGTTCGAGACATAGAAATTTAAACCTAGTTGGGGATTTCATTGCAAGCATGACCGATAAAGAGGCGCTAGAAATTTTTGATACGATAAGAACGAAAATTCGATGAAACAGATCCAGGGGAGTGAAAATTGGATATTGTCAATATTTTAAGAGATAAAATCCTTAATGCCGTGAATGAGTATGCTGAGAAAAAAAACCTTAAGCAATCCATTAACACCGATATCGTCGTCGTTGAGCGGCCAAAAAAACAACAGCAGGGAGATTACTCCACAAATGTGGCTATGGTGCTAGCAAAGGCGCTCTCTTCTAAGCCTAGGGAAATTGGGGAACTTATTAGGTCTAGGTTAAGAGAAGAAGAAATTGTAGAATCGGTATCACTTGATGGTCCAGGTTTTTTGAATATCACTATTAATCTTGAATTTTGGAATTTGCTTATTTCAGAGATAATGTCTAATAAAAATCTCTATGGGAAGTTTGATTTTGGTCAAGGAAGAAAAGCAAATTTAGAATTTGTGTCCGCTAATCCAACGGGCCCACTTCATCTAGGGCATGTAAGGGGGGCAGTATTTGGGGATGCTCTTTCCAGATTATTGGAGTTTGTCGGTTATCGAGTCACTAAGGAATATTATGTCAATGATGGCGGCGCACAAATTAATGTTTTAGTGCGTACTGTTTATTATAGATACCTTCAAAAGTTGGGAGAAGATATAGATCTTCCCGACGGCGCATATCCAGGAGACTATCTGTTACCATTAGCTGAGAATCTTATCGATAAGTTTGGAAAGAAACTTAAGGATATTGAAGAGTTTGAAAGAGATAAAATTATTCGTGAATTGTCTGTGGAATATATGATGAAAGTGATCAAGTCAGATCTAAAATCTTTGAACATTGGGATGGATAATTTTTTCTCTGAGCAAAAAATGATTAATTCCAACGTTATAGAGAATTCTATAAACAATTTAAAAGATAAGGGACTGATTTATACAGGAACAATCGAAGCCCCAAAAGGTAAGACTTACACTAATTGGCAGGCGCGAGAACAATTGTTATTTAAATCAACTGAATTTGGTGATGATATCGATCGACCAATCAAAAAATCAGACGGGTCATGGACCTATTTTGCTCCAGACATGGCATACCATGCAGATAAACTCAAAAGGGGCTTCGACGTGGTTATAGATATTCTCGGGGCAGATCATAGTGGATATGTAAGCCGATTAGAGGCTGTTATTAAAGCGTTTGCTGAAAAGAAAGTTGAATTTGAAGTCAAACTGGTGCAACTAGTTAAACTTATTAAAAATAAAAAAGTTCTTAAGATGTCAAAAAGAGCAGGGGACTATGTACTTATTCAAGATTTATTAGAGGAGGTTAGTCCTGACGTTATAAGATTTGTTATGTTGAGTAGAAACAACGATGTTCCATTAGATTTTGATATTGATCTAATGCTTTCCAAGTCAAAAGATAATCCGGTATTTTATGTCAATTATGCTCATGCCAGGATTGTGTCGGTGTTAAAGCGAGCAGCAGAATTGAAAATGTGGCCAATAACTGGTGAAGAAGACTTACAGAAAAGAACAACCCCCTTCATAGAAAACGAGCTTGCGTTGGTAAAAAAGCTATCAGAGTGGCCAAATGTAGTTAAACAATCTGCGAAGTTTCATGAACCTCATAGAATAGCTTTTTATTTAAATGAAGTTGCCTCCTCTTTTCATAGTCTATACCAGTCCTCAAATGCATATGGCCAATACAGGTTTATCGTTGAGGGTTCACCAGATTTGTGCACCACCCGTTTAGCTTTGGCAAGTTGTACTCAGATAGTTATAAAGAATGGGCTGTATCTTCTTGGTATTGTCCCATTGGATGAAATGTATTAACATCTAAGAAAAAATGAGCAAACAGGCAGACGACATTACCACTTACAATGGAGATAAGAGAACCACATTAGATTATTTTTTAATAGTCGGTGGTTGGTTGGTTAGCTGTATATCATTGGTGACCATAGGGCTTATAGCGTATTGGGCAATTAAGATTCCAGAAAAAAGCGTAAATAATTTGCCGATCATAAACGCCTTAAAAGGAGATATAAGGATTGAGCCTGTGAACCCAGGTGGGAAATCATTTAATGACGAAAATTTATCAATTTACAAAAATCTTGATAATGCTCCGAGCATACCAGAAAAAAGTGACATCATTCTTAATAAAACCGATCAAAATTTTGTGAATCTTCGAGAAGAAATAAAAACTAATGAACTTAGTAAAAGTGATAAGAAGGACTTAAGTCTAGCCATTGAGGATGCGCTTAACGAGGTAGTCAATAGCGCTCAAGAAACCGATCAATCAAAGATAGAAACTCCAGAAGACAGCCTAAAGCTTTACTTAGGATCTTTTGACTCGTTTTCAAAAGCTGACAAGTTTAAAAATGTTGTAAAAGACAGAAGCGATCCTATGCTCAAGCCAAACAACTTGAAAATTGTAGAGAATTTAGAAGGCGATAAAAAATTTTTTACAGTTCAATTGATAAATATTGGCTCTAAAGAGGAGGGTGAGAAACTATGCTCAATGCTGTCCAGTAGACAGTTCTCTTGCTTGTTGTTTAATAAATAAGGTATTAATCAATCAGAAATGAATGACTCAACAGAATATTATGAGGATACCAAACCTGAGCTACATGTGAGTTTAGATGGATTTGAAGGTCCACTAGACCTTTTGCTTACCCTTGCAAAGAGTCAGAAGGTCGATCTTAAAAAATTACAGCTAGGTATTCTTGCTGAGCAGTTTTTAAAATATCTGAGGGATCAGAGATTTAAATCGAAACTAGAATTCGTCGGAGACTATCTAGTTATGGCTTCCTGGCTTACCTTGTTGAAAAGTCAATTAATCATTCCAGAGGATGAGAATAAGGAAGAGAATGTGGATAAGATCAATGAACTATTGGCACTTAGGCTACAAAGGTTATCTTTAATAAGAGAAAAGGCTACTTGGCTATTTGATAGGCCTAAGCTTCTGCAAGATTTTTTTCCTAGCAGTATCGATAAAAATGAAAAAGTGATTAAAGAAGACTTATTGAAAGTTCAGATCTCTGATATCCTTAAGGCCTATATGGGGATTGTAGATAAGAAGAATTATGAAGTGTCATTAGCTTCAAAGGAGGAATATTTGTTTTTAGACAAAGCCATCAATTTCATCGAAGAGCAGGTGAAAGAGTCTACAGCAATATTAAGCTTTGCAAATTTAGTTAAGGCAATTCATGTTTCATCAGGAATTAATGCCAAGCGATGTGCAGCGTCCATTTTTTGTGGGTTACTTGAGTATACAAAATTGGGAAAAATTTCAATGAAGCAAGAAGGGGTATTCGCTAGTTTAGAGTTAGCTAAAGTCAGAAATGAAATTAAAGGTTAGCGGAGTAGTCTTTGAATAGCCAAAATGCACAGAGAGTTATTGAAGCCTTGTTATTCACTTCGGCCGAGCCACTTTCTATAAACAGTTTGAAGAAAAAGTTGCCCGATGATGTTGATATTGAGGAAGTTATTGAAACTTTGCAAAAGCATTATGAACCAAGAGGAGTTAATTTAAAACGTGTAGGTGATGCGCTTGTTCTCCGAACTGCAAAAGATCTACGTCATCTTTTTATTAAAAAGGAAGTAACCAAGCGAAACTTATCTAGGGCCGCAAGAGAGACTCTAGCCATCATCGCATATCATCAACCAGTTACTAAATTAGAAATTGAAGAAATCAGAGGGGTAACTGTAGGGTCAGGCACTATTGATCTTTTGATGGAGCTGGATTGGATCAAGTTTGGTAGAAGAAAATCTACCCCAGGTCGTCCGATAACTTTTCAAATAACTGATCATTTTCTTGATTATTTTGACTTGAGTAGCGTAAAGGATTTGCCAGGAGTTAAGGAACTTAAAGATCTAGGGATATCTGTGAAAAAAATAAATCGAGTTTAGGCTACTGCCAGTTTTCAAAGTGCTTAGATAATTTAAGAGTTTGTCCCTGGTAATTAGATCCAATTAGCTCTCCATATGTAGCATGTGGTCTTCTAGCAAGCGTTTCATATATTAGCTTACCAATAATCTGACTATCTTGGAGAATAAAAGGAGTTTCATGACATCTAATTTCCAGCACGGCCTTTGATCGTTTGTCCTGTTTGCTACTGGTGAAACCGAAGCCCGGGTCAAAAAATCCAGCATAATGTACCCTAAACTCACCCATCTTCACCTCATAAGGAACCATCTCTGCTGCAGTTGAAGGCGGTATGTTAACATACTCCCTACTTCTAAGAATATAGAAAGCTCCAGGTGATAACGTTATGCAACCCTTTTTTGAGAAAAGTCTTTCCCAAAAAGTTTCTACTTTATAAAAGTTCAGCTTCGTTAAATTTATTGCTGGACAGTTTTCTCTTGCCTTGAAACCTATAGGCTTATTTCCTCTAGCTTTTAAGTCTACCGAGATTGTAATTCCGTTATCTATTTGCGTTAGATTATCCACAATACTAAATTTAGCATTAAGCTTTTCAAGTTGTCGATCGGTCATAATTTGTTGCTCATTACGAAATCGGAGCTGGTTTAAAGCTAGTCCTTCCTTGATGGTTATTGAAAAAGATATTGGGGCGATTTCCACATAAATTCTACCTTTATAACCCTTCCTAACGTGGTCAAAACAGCTAGAGTTATCTGAGATTAATCTCGTTAATATGTCCAGTCTTCCGGTAGAACTTTTTGCATTAGCGACCGCAGAAGTGTCAGTAGGCAAACTTAATTCCTCTTGTATTTGTATGATATAAATTTTACCTTTTCTCAACGTTTTGAAAGTGCCGAGGTCAATCTCTTTTGTTTTTAATTTTGATAGCTTTTGTCTAACAGAGGCTTTCTTCCCAGGTAAAAAAGAAGCCTCGACTTCCCAACATTTTTTGGATAAACGCAAATCCATGCTAGCAGGCTGTATCTGATTGTCTGTAAAGGGTTGCTCACACTTTATGAAAGACTGCTTATATAAATCTGTTATTTGCTCTGCACAAAGTGCGCCTTTTTTTTTGAACAGCATCGGTTTACTCATTTTTTGGTCGGGCTAGCGAGATTCGAACTCACGACCTTTCGTCCCCCAGACGAACGCGCTACCAGACTGCGCCATAGCCCGCTATTTATTAAAGATTGGCTCTTGCTAGCATTTGGTCTCTTAATTTACAAAAAGATTTAAGTAGGGAATTAATTTGTTGTTTTTTCTCTTCACTGTCGAGTTTTTTAATTTCTAAAATTTTGTGGTTCGAATGGCTAAACTTTATTTTTATATTTTGTTTTTTACTTGTTGATCTTTCTATCATTCTCTTGCTTGGCTGAGAAATGACAAACTCTTTCCCCTTCTGTGCGATGGTGTCTTTAACTTTCTTTATCGTGTGATTTTTCTCATGAAGTAGGTCTTTAAGGCCTCTTAGAAAATCAATATCCCTTGGTCTATAGTACCTTCTTCCTCCCTTTCTTCGCATTGGTTTTATTTGTTTAAACTGACTTTCCCAGAAACGAATTACATAGGGTTTCAAATCTAATTCGCCAGCCACCTCGGATATGGTACGAAAAGCTTTTGGTGCTTTCTGTGTCTCAAAGTTTTTATTCAATGTTTTTCAGAATTGTTAATGCGCTCTTTCATCAGTTTCGAGGGCTTAAAACTTATAACCCGCCTAGCATTTATTGTAGCAGTTACGCCCGTCTTTGGATTTCTGCCTACCCTCTCCCGTTTTTGTCTTGGATAAAAAGTGCCGAATGAGGACAGCTTTACAGTTTCACCATAAATTAGTGAATTAGATATTTGTTTTAAAACAGACTCTAGCATCAAAGCGGATTCATGTTTCGAAAGCCCTATTTGCCTATAAAGTGCTTCACTAATATCTTGGCGAGTCAGCGTTTTACGATCCATTTTAACCTCTCCGTACAAGTTAATTTAACTATTATCGAGATGTCAACTTAAGTTTTTGGAGAATGTTCGACCGATTTTGTTTTGCTCATATTCTTTGCTAGCTTCAGGGCTGAATAGAAACTTTTAGAATCTGAGCTTCCATGAGATTTTATAACTAGCCCGTTCAAACCAACAAATACGCCTCCATTTAAAGTTCTAGGATCCATCCGCTCTTTGAGTCGCCTAAGTTTCTTTTTCATTAGCAGCCCAATAAATAACCCAGAGAGTGACAAGCTGAATTCATCCAGAAAAAACTTTTTGATCAAATTTGCGGTACCTTCAGCTGTTTTTAAAGCAATATTTCCACTAAAACCATCGGTCACTATCACATCAGCTTTATCAGACGAAAAATCACTGCCTTCTACGAACCCAACATATTCTGTTGATCCTTCTTCAAAAGTTTGAATTAACATTTCAGATGCTTTTTTTAATTGTTCATTACCTTTATGTGTTTCTGTACCTACATTTAACAAACCTACCTTTACCTTTTGGGAATTAAACACTTTAGAAAATATGTTTGACCCAAATTTTGCGTAGGCTAGAAGATCTGATGATTGAGCCTTGATATCAGCGCCTGCATCGAGAACAACATTAAAACCTTTTTCAGAAGTTGAAGGCCAAAAAATAGCTATAGCGGGTCTTTTTACATTGGGAAGCCGTCTTAAAATTAGGGTAGAAATGGCCATCAAGGAGCCGGTATTTCCACATGATATTGCAACCTCCGCTTTTGATTTTTTCACACTTTCTATCGCGTTCCACATGCTTGAGTTTTTCCCTCCTCTAATGGATTGAGAGGGCTTATCTTCCATCTGAACGACTTTGTCACAGTGCCTAATTTTACACTTGTTTTTTATCTCTGGGTATATATCCAGTTCCTTTGCTATTAGGGTTTTATTCCCGTGCAAAAGGAAGTTGTCATTATTATTTTCATAACAAAACAGCCTTATTCCTCCTATTATATCTTCTATAGAGTTGTCTCCTCCCATACAGTCAACTGAGAGCGTGATTTTTTTCTCTTTATTCATTAGCTTTGGGGCATACCTAATCTAGCTAAGTCAAATCAATCTTCGTCATCACCAACTTCAGATTCTATTTTGTTTATTACTCTTCTCTGCTTATTGCCAGAGCCGTAATAACCGCACGCGCCGCAAACATGGTGGGATAACTTCAGTTCTCCACAGTTGCTACATTCTCCATACTGGCTAGATATAATGCCGTCATGGGCCCTTCTTAAACCTCTTTTTGATCTAGTGATTTTACTCTTAGGCACGCCCATTTGGATTCCTCATTTGATTATCGAGCTTCAACACAGCACCATAAGCAAAATTGCGCTCAGCGCAAGTAAAATTTTTATTACTTTTTAAGCTTACCTAGAATAGAAAAAGGATTGTTTGCAGGAGAACTACTAAGTGGGGTCAAACGTAGCGAAGCACCCGCTTTCTTTGGGTAATCAGGCGTTTCTAGACTTATAGTCTCCATTAAAACCTCACCCAAATTTATCTCATCCACAATTAAATCATTGTCAAATGATTTCCCTGTCAACTCAAAAGTGCTTTTTTTTATTGGTATATTTTTCTTTGATTTAACAGTAAAGGTTCTTAAAACTTTTTTGGATATATTGGTTATTATAGGTTCAAGCGTAAGTGAACAGGGTTGTATAAGTTTCGCTGTGACGATACCTTTCAGAAATATCTGGGTTGCCGATTGCAATTTTAAGGTTCCGTTGATGCAGGCTTTTTTTGCTTCTAAAACATTTAACTTATCGGTTAATTGGTTTAAATCACCCTTCGAGCAAAAAAGGTCAAACTTGTATTCAAATTCTCTTTTTAGTTGGTCTAATGAGACCATATGAGTAAAATTATATATTTCTTGGCTTTTTTTCATGATATATCTTTACGCTATCGAAACTATAGGAATTTCTATCAACAATTTAAAAATGATTAAACAAAAAATTATATTGTTTCTTGTCGTATGTTTTTTTCTAGGTGCTTGCACAGGAATTAAAAGCAACAATGGTTATATGCCCGTGAAAGATAATATTGACCAACTTAAGGTTAATGTTACGACGACTTCGTCAGCAAAAAATATTTTAGGAGAGCCAGCGCTCATTTTAGGTAACCGAGAGCCTATATTTGTCTATTCCGCGCAGATTACTGATAGAGTATTGTTCTTCGAGCCTAAAGTCATCTCAAGAGATGTTCTAATCCTTTATTTTAACAAAAAGAAGAAATTAAAGAAGCTTGATACGTTTGATTTAAATGATGGAAAGTATGTTGACCTTAGTGCGGATAATACAATTTTAAATGATAAAGAAAGATCATTACTGTCATCAATATTTTCTAACGTCGGTTTTGGTGGAGTTAGAGCGTTAGATTAAGTTTTCTTGAATTTTAAGGCGACACCATTTATACAGTACCTAAGACCAGAAGGGGCTGGACCATCTTCAAACACATGACCTAGGTGAGCTTGACAGTGATTACAATGCACTTCTGTTCTAATCATTCCATGAGAACGGTCTACTGTAGTTGCCACAGCATCCTTGGTTATGGGGTTGCTGAAGCTAGGCCAGCCAGAACCACTCTCATACTTTTCAGATGATGAGAATAATTCCTTTGAACAGCAAATGCATGTAAATTGGCCGGGCTGTGACGGAAAACCGGGGTGCGAAAAGGGTGGTTCGGTTTCGCCTAGCTGGGTTACAGCATATTCTATTTTTGACAGCTTTTTATTTTCCACTTGCTTTTCCAGGAACTTTGAACATTTTACGATATAGTGCCGAAATAGGAAGAATCAAATGATAAGATATCGAATAGAGTTCGGCCAATCGGAAGCCAATCGGCTAAAGGCACAAAAATTTAGACAAAAAGTTTTTAGGGTGTCTGAAGATGGTATGGATGAAGACAAGTATGATTCAATATGCGAACACTGCCTTATATTTGATAAAAAAAATAACGATAAGTTAGTTCTAGTTTTTAGGTCAAGGACATTTTCTAGTATGGAAGATATCCTTTATAGTTACCCTGCGCAATATTATGATTTGACAAAACTCTCAGCTTTACGCGTAAGACCTATGGAAATTGGAAGACTATGTGTCAATCCACATACTAGTGACCCATTTTTACTTCTGGTCGCTTTCAAATATCTCCGCTCGATAGTCTCGAGCCGTCGGGTAGATTTTATTTTTGGATGTACTAGCTTTGCCGGTGCAGATAATCCCCAGCACTTAACAGCATTGAATTCTTTGGAAAAAAACCAAATTGCCAGCTCAAGCTTTCAATTTAAAAAAAAATCATCTGAGGTTTTAGATATAAAGAAAAAATTAATTGGCACTCAAGACAGTAAGAAAGCAAACAATCTTTTGCCTCCGTTACTCAGATTTTATCTCAGTCTAGGTGGAAGGGTCTCTGATCACGCCGTCATTGATAAAGACTTAGATACCCTACACGTTTTTACTTATGTAAATTTAAAAGAGAAAAAAAATCACTGATCTATATTTACATCTTAATGGATCGCTTTTTAATATTCGACCAAGTAATAGGGTCGTCTAAAAATTTTCTGATCTCTGAAAGAATAGTCGGGTCAAATTTATTCATGTTACACATCTCGTTGTAAACGTCTTCCCAATCTGTTAGGTGGTGCACATCGATGTTATTTCTTTCCAAATCACCAGTTGCATCATTAAATATGTTATATTTAAAAACTACTAAACTAAGATCACAGTGAATATTGTGTGCTCTTATATTGTTAACAAAGTTTATCTTAGATTTCCCGTCCGTCATTAAGTCTTCAACTAGCAAACTATTCTTTCCCTTTAAAATCTCACCTTCGATCAATTTATTTTTTCCGTAGTTCTTTGGCTGTTTTCTGACGTAAGATAGAGGGAGCCCCATTTTTTGAGCTATAACGGCAGCAAAAGGTATTCCCGCTGTCTCCCCCCCTATTATGTAGCTCGGCGTTTGAGGAGCCATATCAGATTTTATAGTATCTATCATCATATCTGTTATAGATTTGAAAGCTAATGGATATGCAATAATCTTTCTGCAATCGATATAGCTTGGTGACAAAAAACCCGAGGAAAGCTTGAAAGGGGATGTTAAACTGAAATTAATTGCGCCTATTTCGATAAGAATTCTAGCGGTAACTTTCGATCTTTCAATTTTACTCATTTTTCTTCACCAAGCTAAGCCTAATTTATTCTTTCCCAATACAGTTCATTGTAGGGGTTAAAAACAGTTATTTTTCCTGCATCGGTTTTGATATTTTTTATTGTGTTAACCGATCTAGACCTTTTAACATATAGTACCCTGTCTTGCTGTTGTTCTAAACCATAAAATCCCCGACCATTCTTTGACATAAATTTTTCAATTGTGTCCAAGGAATTATGTTTTTCGAATAATTGTATCAGAAGTGGAACCGCTAACGGGCTGCTGAATATTCCTGCACACCCACAGGCTGATATTTTTTTGCCATTAACATGAGGAGCGCTATCAGTGCCAAGAAAAAATTTATCACTACCTGATATTGCGGCTTGCACTAAAGCAAGGCGATCATATTCCGTTTTTAAGATAGGAGCACAATAGAAGTCTGGTCTTATTCCTTTCGACAGCATTATGTTCCTGTTTACCATTAAGTGATGGTTAGTGATCGTCGCTCCTATATTTTTGTGTTTCTCGATAAATTTAACAGCATCTGCAGACGTAATATGTTCGAGGACTATTCTCAAATTTGGAAAATTATTAATTATTTTTGTTAAAACTCTTTCAATAAAAACTTTTTCTCGTTCAAATACGTCAACCTTTTCATCAGTAACTTCACCATGTATCGATAGTATTACTTTATTTTTTTCCATCGCTTCAAATAAGGGGTAAAATTCAGCAATATTAGAGATGCCTGACTCAGAATTCGTCGTTGCTCCTCTAGGATACATCTTTATGGCCTTAATATACCTATGATTGCTGACTTTCTTGATTTCATCTTGCGTCAAACAGTTTGTCAAATATAGAGTCATATGTGGGGTGAACTTTATTTCCTTGGGAATATGCCTGCAGATCTCAGCGTAATAGTCTTCAGCTAATGAAATATTTTCAATAGGCTTATCTAAATTTGGCATTATAAGCGCTGAGCCAAAGTTATCATAAGTAAAAGGCAAAACCTGTGATAGAATGTGGCCTTCGCGTAGGTGAACATGCCAGTCATCGGGCTTTAGAATATCAAGGTGGGTATTTTCCATCGAGTAGGTCTCAATTTTTCAAGCTGTAGTAACTTTTGTTTTTATTCATACTATTTATTACCTTGCTTAAAAAGGAATTAAAATTTTATTGTAGAAAAAATATCTAAATCTATTCCAAAATAGAAATTACTGGTCTATATAATAGAGTAGTCCGCTAATCGCAACAACTTGAAAAGTTTACGAGGAAAAACCAGTGAATATTGTAGAAAAAAATCTTTCTGGAACTGCAGAAAAAGAGTTTAGAAATGGCGTGTCAAATGATGATGCGAAAAAGGCGCTTGAGTTGCTGTTGAAGTGGATAGGTGAGAACCCCCAGAGAGAGGGTTTAAAAGAGACACCTAAAAGGGTCTTAAAGGCTTATAAAGAGTGGTTTGCTGGTTACAATCAGAATCCTGTTGAAATTCTTAGTAAAACTTTTGAAGAAATAGATGGTTACAGAGAAATGATAAGTTTAAAAGACGTGGGTTTCCATAGTTTCTGTGAGCATCATTTCGCCCCAATTATAGGAAAGGTTCACATTGGGTATATTCCGAATAAAAAAGTAGTAGGACTATCAAAACTTGCTCGACTTATTGAGATGTATGCCAGACGTTTACAGGTGCAGGAAAAGATGACTGCTGAGATAGGTAATACTTTACAAAATCATTTAGATTGCTTAGGGGTAGGCGTAGTAGTTGAAGCAGAACACCATTGTATGTGTTCAAGAGGTATAAAGAAACAGGGATCACTTATGAAAACGTCGCACTTCACGGGTATATTCCTTGATAACTCAGACAAGAAGAATGAGTTTATGAGATCCATAAGCTAAAAACCTCGAGCCAGACTCAAGGCCAGAAAAAATGAAAAAAGCAAAATCATGCAAAATCCCGATTGTTTTCAACAAATAATTCTATTGCTTCAGAATTTTTGGTCTGACAAAGGTTGTATAGTACTGCAGCCTTACGACCTAGAGGTAGGAGCTGGAACTTTCCATCCCGCGACAACTCTTAAGAGCTTGGGTCCAGATCATTGGTCGGCTGCGTATGTGCAGCCATGTCGGCGACCTTCTGATGGCCGTTATGGAGATAGTCCAAATAGATTACAACACTATTACCAATTTCAAGTCGTTATGAAACCTTCGCCTATTACCTTCAAAGAAATGTATTTGGAAAGTCTAAGCGTGTTGGGTATTAATCCAATGGTTCACGATATCAGATTTGTAGAGGACGACTGGGAAAGCCCTACTCTTGGTGCATGGGGACTAGGTTGGGAGGTATGGTGTGATGGTATGGAAATTAGCCAATTCACTTACTTTCAACAGGTAGGGGGACATGATTGTAAGCCTGTCACTGGAGAGATCACTTATGGCCTCGAAAGACTTGCAATGTTTATTTTGGGGTGTGAGTCTGTAATGGATTTGCCCTACAACTCTCCAACTAGTCCAAGACCATTAAAGTACTCAGATATATTTTTGGAAGCAGAAAAACAGTATAGTGAATGGAACTTTAGTGTTGCAAATACAGAAGTTATTTTTCGCCATTTTGATGATGCAGAGCAAATGTGTCAAGAGATACTAGGAACGGTCGTTTCTGAAAATAAATCTTCGTCAAGAAAAAATAAACTTGTTCAACCGGCCTATGACCAGTGTATAAAAGCTTCACACCTATTTAATGTACTAGATGCAAGAGGTATAATATCAACAGCTCAAAGGCAAGTGTATATTGGCAGAGTAAGAACAATGGCAAAGTTGTGTGCAGACGCTTATATAGATGAAGTCTCTTCGAGACTATAATGGACGGTAAAAGTTTTATTTTTTTGTTTTTGGGTGGAGTTGTTGTTTTTACTGCAGCGTTGTTTTACTTTCAGAACTATGCCTACTATGAATCAGCAGAGATTAGACAAAATTTTTTATTAGGAAATAAGAGGTATGAAATTTCTAATTACCAGGGGATAGATTCTGAAAGTTCAGCTCTGAAGCTTAGAGAATGCTTTGTTATAGATAGCTTGGACAATATTGGGTTATCTAAATATGAGAAACCAACACCCCTGACTGCACCCTTTTGGTTCAAGTGTTTTAATGCTGAAAGAATAACTAAAGATTTATTGGATGGTAAAGCATCTGCCTTTTTAGTAAAAAAGGAAGAGTTCGACGGTATCGACAATGTGATAGCCGTTTATCCAGACGGACAAAGTTATCGTTGGAGGCAATTAAATAGTAAGTATACGAAAGAATAGCGTTGAGCGATTTTATATTTGAACTGTTATCCGAAGAGATACCCGCAAAGATGCAAGCACCCGCTATGCATCAACTTGAAACTTTGATTTTAAAAAAAGTTAATGAAAACGGTCTAGTAGTGGAAAACTTGACCCCATTTGTCACACCAATGAGATTGGGAATTATTCTGCAAAATATTTCAACTGAAGTGACCGAAAGCATAAAAGAAATACGTGGTCCCAGGTTAGGAGCCCCTGAAAGTGCCATTGATGGGTTTCTGAAAAAAAACAAGATCGAAAGAAGTGATTTACAAGAGAAAAAAACAAACAAGGGTGACTTTTATTTTTACACTATAAAAATTAATGCACACTCCTTATCAAATATTTTAGCTGGAATTTTTACAGACGTCATTTATGAGTTTAATTGGCCAAAATCTATGTTCTGGGGAGATAATTATTCTTTGAGGTGGGTTAGACCACTTAGAGGTATAGTGGCTGTTCTTTTTGAAAATGAGACTAGGGAACGGGTTCCTCTGAATGTAAGAAATATTGAATCAGGCATTGTTACCAGAGCACATCAAGTGATGCATCCAGGATTTTTTGATTTTAATTCTGTGAATGATTATCAAGAGAAGATCTTAAAGGGTAAAGTTATTCTTCATCCTGAAGATCGAAAAACAAGGGTTTTGCAAGAAGGTAAAAGACAGGCTGAAGCAAAAGGGTTTTACCTAGTGGAGGATGATAAGCTTCTGGAAGAAATTATAGGCTTAACAGAATTTCCAAGCCCCATATTGGGTAAGATTCCTAGAGAATTACTATCGTTACCGGAAGAAGTGATTATCACCTCGATGAGAGAACACCAAAAGTTCATATCTCTAAGAAGCAGCGCTAATGGAAGGGTTGAGGGATTTTTGGTGATCGCGGACATTGAAACCCACGACCAACAGAAAAAAATTCTTTCTGGCAACATGCGCGTTCTAAATTCGAGATTGAAAGATGCGATTTTCTTTTATCAAAATGATCTAGAATTGGTAAAACGTCAGGGGATGAGAGCTTGGAACGAAAAATTGAAAGATGTTAGGTTTCATGAAAAGTTAGGTTCTCAGTATAATAGAGTAGAAAGAATAGTAAAAATGGCAGTAGTGCTCTCCAAAAAATTTGAAATTGAACAAGATGTGGTGAATGAAGCTGCGACACTAGTCAAAGCGGACCTTGTTTCGAACCTTGTAGGAGAGTTTCCCTCTTTACAAGGTGTAATGGGAGCTCATTATGCAAAAATTGCAGGATGCAAAGAAATGGTTTCAGAGGCAATAAGGGATCATTACCTGCCGGTCGGTTCCAACGATGGCGTTCCAAAATACCCACTTTCAATCGTACTGGCACTCAGTGATAAAGTTGACTATTTGACCTGCCTTTGGAGAATTGGCATTAGGCCAACAGGAAACAAAGATCCTTTTGCTCTGAGGAGAACTTCTTTAGGAATAATAAGAATAATATTAGAAAACAAGTTAGATATTGATTTAGATTATTTGATCGATTTAACAGAAGTTAACTTTGATAAGACAGATTTGCAGCAATTTTTAAAAGAACGAATAGCATTTTACCTAGCAGAAAAGAATTACCAAAAAAACATAGTGAGGGCTGTAGTAAAACAATACGATCTAGATCATTTATCTATCCTACCAAGAATTATAGCTGAGATTACTGAATTTATTTCTTCTGAAGCTGGAACAAAGGCCTTGGCAGTATATAAGAGAGTTTCGAACCTCCTAAATTCTAATAAAGAATTCTTAAGTTTTGACAAAAAAAATTCTGAGGAGCTTGCGACACATGAAGATCAATTAGTGCAAGAACAGTTGACTTTGACCAAAGCACAGGTTGAAGAAAGTTTACAGCCTAAAAATTTTAAAACTGCTTTACTCGTGCTGGAACCCATGTTGGACACCGTTAATCGGTTTCTTGATAATGTTCAGGTGAATTGTGAGGATATTGAGCTACGCAGTTTACGTTATGCGCTGTTGAATGAAATCCGCCAAACCATGGACAGAGTTTTAGTTTTCTCAGAATTGGAAAAAAAATGAAGGCCGTGAAATTGACATCTAAATATTTATTTAATGAAATACCAGATGATGAAGAAAAAATAGATAAGTTTGGGCACAAAGCGTGCAAGATTAGTTTAGCAAAAAAATGGCAGTTTGTAGTGCCTGAAACAGTATTTCTTTCTGGTGGTTTAGTTAAAGAAATCTTCGAGAAAAAAAATATTCCTTCAGAAATTCTCTCACACTTAAAGAATAAATTGATTGCTGTCAGACCAAGTCCAGTTGCAGACCAATTCAAAAAAAATGGATCGTTTCTTTATATTGGGCTGGACGATCAAAGTTTTGATACCCTTAAACATAGTGTTGGGGTTAAAAGCGCATTAAAAATTTACCTAAGCTTTCTAAGAATGTTTGCTTTGACTGTATATAATCTTGACCTTGAAAACTGTGATGAACTAAAAGAGTTATTAGAAAGCTTAAAAACCTCAGAGCAAGTTTTTGTTGAAAGTAGTCTTTGTAAAATCAGCAGAATAAAACAATTGATCTCATTAGAGACGGGATCTGATTTTCCGAAAAATACCTCAGAGCAATTAATAGAAGTAATAAATTCAATCTATAAGAAATGGATCAGTCCTACCCAGAGAATCCTGCGAGATGTTAGT
Organism: Alphaproteobacteria bacterium; assembly: GCA_003331935.1. Taxonomy (GTDB): domain Bacteria; phylum Pseudomonadota; class Alphaproteobacteria; order Rhodobacterales; family Rhodobacteraceae; genus CACIJG01. The sequence continues at coordinate 28,684 of QOQE01000015.1, forward strand.
GGTAGGAAAAGTGATGAATTAATTCCGGTATTTCTTCAAGAAATGCACTTCGGCTTAAAAAACAAGCCAGTGGAATATTTTAAAGTAAAGAATTTTGACGAAAGAACAGGAAAGTTAGGTTTTCAATACTTTCGATCACATAATAGAATAGAAAAGTCTTTCTTCGATCTAGTAAGTGAAGAAGAGGTAGGTAGTGCGCCCAAAGTTAACAAACTACAAAATTTGATTGAGAGTCTAACAAAGAAAGTTAAGTCACCATTAGAAGTAAGTTTTCTAGTAGAAGAAGATACATTATTATTAATTGGTCTAAAAGAGATAGCATTACCTCAAAAGGCGTTCATAGAGTTTGTAGTTTCGTCAGTCCAGGAAAAGATCATTGAAAAAGAAGAGGGCCTTTTACTCATAAATCCGGAATACTTGGATATATTTCTTCATCCCTCGGTCTCAGAAGAAATAAAACCGAGGGCTGCACTTTTGGGAGTGCCAGCAAGCCCAGGGGCTGCTTCCGGAAAGGTGGCAATGTCTACTAACAAAGTAATTGAGTATAACTCAACTGAAACCGATGCAATATTAATTAAATCCGAAACTATTTCTGATGACATTAACGCTATGTCCCTATCCCAGGGTGTTTTAACCGTGAAAGGAGGGATGACTAGCCATGCTGCAGTTATTGCTAGAGGAATGGGAATACCCTGTATCGTAGGGGTCAGAAATGTAGTCTTCAAGGAACATGAGAAAATAATCATGCTAGAGGATGGCAATATAATTTCGGAGGGTGATGACGTTACAATAGATGGGTCCACGGGTGCAATCTATCTTGAAAAGGTAAAATTAAGACCACCGGAAATTACAGGTACATTTAACACGCTTTTGAAATGGGCCGACGAGTTTTGTGATATCCAAATAAGAGCTAATGCAGATACGGTAGAAGAAGCTAAGGTAGCTTTGTTTTATGAAGTAGATGGAATAGGTTTATGTAGAACAGAGCACATGTTTACTGACTCTAATCGTATAAATCTAGTAAGGCAAATGATACTAACCACCAGTAATGAGGAACGAGGTTCAATTATCGAAAAGCTCTTACCAATACAAAAGGAAGATTTCATCGAACTTTTCAAAGAGATGTCAAATTTGCCTGTAACGATAAGACTTTTAGATCCACCACTACATGAGTTTCTTCCTAATTCACAACAAGAAATTCAGAAGACAGCAAAGATTATGGCAGTAACGCAACAACAATTGTCTGATCGTATAAAAGATCTATCTGAGTTTAATCCAATGTTGGGCACTAGAGGCGTCAGGCTTGGTGTAATGGTTCCTGAGATATATGATATGCAGGTTCAAGCAATTTTTCTCGCTGCCATTGAGGTTTTCAAAAAATACCAGATAGTGGTGAATCCCGAGATTATGATTCCATTAATCTCAGCTAATAAAGAAGTTGAACTGGTGAGAGATAGCATTGAAAAAGTGTTTTTACAGCTAAATGAAGATAGCTCTGTAGATCTTAAATATAAGCTAGGAGTTATGGTGGAAACCCCTAGAGCTGCTCTAAGAGCTGGTGATATAGCGCAATCTTGCGATTTTTTAAGTTTTGGCACTAACGATCTGACCCAAATGACTTACGGTTTGAGCAGAGACGACTCTAATAGATTTATGAGAGAGTACCTAGAGAAAGAGCTTTTTAGTAGCGACCCCTTTAAAACTATTGATGTCGAGGGTGTAGGCGAATTACTTAAAATTGCTGTGCAGCGAGCTAGAAATACAAATTCAAAGATAGTAACCGGTTTGTGTGGAGAGCATGGTGGCGATCCTTCTTCAATTAGTTTTTGTCGATCTGTTGGGTTTGAATACATATCATGTTCACCTTACAGGGTACCTATAGCTAGATTGGCTGCTGCACAATCAAGAATAAGAAATGCAAATTAGAAACAGGCCTAGTTATGAAACCTTTATTTTTTAAAAAAATGATAATACTCCCTGGCATACTCATGTATCTATTGCTAACAAGCCATACTGTACTGTCTCAAACTAATCCTACGATTAAAAAAGCAGGTAATCTGAGATTGGAGAAGTTAATTGTGACTGTGAGAACGACGGTCGAAGAAGGGATGACAAGTCTCGATAGTATTGACGACAATTATTTAACAAAACTTTCTGGTCTGGTTAATTACGATAGAGCTTACTTATCAAAAGCTAGTGAAAAACAGTTTTTTTCGAAGGGTGCCCTTGACAGTCTGCGCATGCCCAAGATGAATAGGGAACTGAAATGCTTATCTGAGGCTTTATATTTTGAGGCAAGGGGTGAGCAGATAGAGGGGCAAATTGCAGTAGCTGATGTAATTATCAACCGTAAAGTGTCTAAAAGATTTCCAAATACTATTTGTGGTGTTGTTTCTGAGGGATCACATAAAAGAAATGCTTGTCAATTTTCTTACAATTGTGATGGAAAGCTAGAGCTAATATACGACAAAAAAACGTACAAAAGGATAGTCAAACTTTCATCAATGATTTTAAATGGGGCTTTTTCAGATGTAACGAATGGAGCAACATTTTTTCATGCATCTGAAGTAAGTCCTAGCTGGTCAAAGAAATTTAAAAAGACCAGAAAAATAGGTAGGCATATATTTTATAAGAATTAACGATATATACTTTCAACTTTTAGGATTACCCATTGTTAACAGAAGAATTTAAGAAAAAAGACCCTCTAGACCTAGGTGGCAAGAAAAAAAAAGCGAATGTAGACCATATTTTAGTAAGAGACTATGTGAAAGAGATTGACATCGGTGCTTTCCAGTCCGAATACGGCGTGAAACAAAGAGTATCTTTCAATGTTATTTTGGAAGTGGATACGGATAATTATCCAATGCATGATAATGTTGATCTAGTACTGTCTTACGACAATATAATTGAAATTATTGAATATGAGATCGGTCAGAAAAGAGTTGCTCTTCTTGAAACATTAGCAGAGCAGATTGCTCTTTCGTGCTTATGTCTAGATAGTGTTGCCACTGTTACTGTACGCCTAGAAAAGCTAGACCGGGGTATGGGAAAGCTTGGGGTTCAGATAACGAGAACGAAAGTTCAATCAAATGAGGCTAAAACAACTATGAAAACGTTGCGTAGTGGTAATTTAGTTATAAAAACAAAGGTGCCAAATGCTGGTTTGTTATTTGTTACGAATAGGATGATCAAACCTGAAAACATTAATCATTTGAAGAAATTTATTTCTACTTCCACAATGACTTGGGTTATTTGCCTATCAGAGATTTTTACGGAATTTTCTGAAATGAATCCAGAAAATCATATTGAAATACTAAAAATGTCCATTGCGCAAAATGCCTATATGCTTAATAAAAAAATTAATAATTTGAAACTTGCTCGAAGTAAGACTGAGGTAGTTTTTTTATTAAAAGAGGGCAAAAGTTGTATTTGGTGTCCGTCTGATTTCTTTAAGTTTTCTAAAAAGGATGTAATTCTTAAAAAAGAGTTTGCCCTAAGCATGGCTTGTAAGCTTACTAGGAGCCTGCTAATGCAAAAGGTCTACTTTTTCCAGCAGGACAAATTGTCCGATGCACTTACAGAAAAAATGAAAAACAAGGGATTAGCAGTTGAATATTGCTCACAGTAAGGTCTTTTAATGGCCAAAAAAGTTAAAATTTTTGTTTTTGACCTAGACGGTACTTTGGCCGATACAGCGCCGGCATTACTAAATGCCGGAAACCAAGTTCTGAAGAGTATTGGCAGAAAGCCAATAAAGTTAGAGCAGTACAAAGGTTTTATTGGTGGAGGTACAAAAAAACAGGTGGAGAAGCTTTTGCTGTCGACTGGAGGCATTCCGGAATGCGGATTGGATTTATATTTTAAGTTATTCCAAGATCGATACTACGCAGACCCTGTAAAAGATTGTTTTCTTTACGAAGGAGTTTTGGAGCTGCTGGAGTTCCTGAAGAAAAAAGGCATAAAGTCGACGATATGTACCCAGAAGTTCGAAGGTAGTGCTAAAAAAATATTGTTACACCTAAACATTTACCAATACTTTGAAGGGTTTGCCTACGGGGATAGCACAGGAGTTTTAAAGCCTGACCCAAAAGTTTTTTACCACTCCGTAAAAAGATTGAGTAATGGAAAGTATTTCTATGTTGGTGATACAGTGGTTGATTTACTTTTGGCAAAAGCCGTTGGTGCAAGCTTTTTTTTTCATAAAAAGGGTTATGCACCACAAACAGTGGACAAAGCTGGAGTCGATTTCAGTTTTGACAGTTTTGGTGAACTAATTTGTTACATAAAAAAAAATCTGGCTTGAAAATGCAATACTTCTTCCCAGAGATCAACGCACTCCAAAGCGGAAAAGAACATCTTCATACTATGTACGGTAGGGGTACCATTTTTAACTCATTTAGAGTGATCGAGAGGAATAAAGATGCAAAAGTTATTTCAACTTCTGAAGTAAAAAAGGATTTTCTCAATAGATTTATATTAAAGCCAAACTCAAAACTAGGGCTAAACTTTGAGACTCCTGTTGTTATGGGGATTCTGAATGTTACTCCTGATAGTTTTTATGATGGGGAATGTTCGTTTTCTGAAAAGCAGTTTGTTGAAAAAGGTCTAAGGTTGCTTCAAAATGGGTGCGCTATTTTAGATATAGGAGGTGAGTCAACGCGGCCAGGAGCCATAGAGGTGCCGGTCGGTGAGGAAATAGAAAGAGTGGTAGGAGTAATCACCAAAATAAAAAAATGTTCTCCATCTGCCCTAATCTCAGTTGATACTAGAAAGGCAAATGTGGCAGAGAAAGCTTTGCAAGCTGGAGCTTCCATAGTGAATGATATTTCTGCAGGATCATTTGATAAAAAGATGTTCAATGTGGTAGCAAAATACAAAGCAGGTATTTGTTTAATGCACTCTCAAGGTTTGCCAGAAAACATGCAGGACTCACCCTATTATGAAAATGTTCTACTCGATATTTATGATTATCTCGAGGCTAAGATAACTGAAGCTGAGAGAAAAGGTATATCAAGAGAAAAGATTATTATAGACCCAGGAATTGGCTTTGGAAAAAGTTTGAACGACAATTTAGAAATAATTAAAAAAGTCAGTCTGTTTCATGGATTAGGGTGTCCTCTTATGTTAGGGTTGTCGCGTAAGAGTTTCATTGGTGAAATTATCAGAGAGAGGCTGCCTGCAGGAAGATTAGTTGGCTCAATAGCAGCGATGCTGGAAACACTCAGGAATGGAGTCCATATTTTGAGAGTGCATGATGTGAAAGAGACAGTGGATGCAATAAAAGTTTGGAATATTTTTCAATGAAGTTAGGTCTGTAGAAATGGCAGCAAATATATTCGGGACCGATGGGATAAGGGGGCGTACAAATAATTATCCCATTGACGCAGAAACGATACTGAAAATTGCACTATCAACAGGTCATGTAATAGGAAAAAATTTAAAATCTCCTAAGGTTCTTATAGGCAAAGATACTAGAAGATCTGGTTACATGGTTGAGAATGCACTAACTGCCGGATTTATCTCCATGGGCTGGGAGGTGAACTTACTTGGGCCACTGCCAACCCCAGCTGTGAGTTTTCTTACAAAATCCCTAAGAGCAGACCTTGGGATTATGATTTCAGCATCCCATAACCCATACGAAGATAATGGTATAAAATTTTTTGATAATGATGGTCTGAAGATAGATACAAAAATTGAAGGGGAAATAAGTAAACAGATGGGGAACAAACCACAATTGGTGGTTCCAAGTGAATTGGGTAGAGCAAGTAGAATAAACGATGTCCTTGGTCGTTATACAGAATTTGCAAAGATTTCTATTCCAGCAAGTTTAACCCTAAATGGAATGAAGATAGTAGCTGATTGCGCTAATGGTGCTGCATATAAGATTTTACCCCAAATTCTTAGCGAGCTTGGAGCAGAGGTGGTCTCTTTTGCTGTTAATCCAGACGGGTTCAATATTAATGAGGACTGCGGATCCACCAAACCAGAAAAAGCACAAAGAGCAGTTTTAGAAACGGGTGCAGATTTAGGAATTTGTCTGGACGGGGACGCTGATAGGGTTTTATTCATAGATGAGCAAGGACTATTAGCAAATGGAGATCAAGTTCTTGGACTTCTTGCCAGAGCCTGGATGAATAAAAATTTGCTAAACAAAAACACTGTAGTAGCAACAATTATGTCTAACCTAGCCCTTGAATTATACCTAGCAAAAATAGGAGTAAGTTTAATCCGTACCCAGGTAGGTGACAAAAACGTCTCAAAGTGTATGAATGAGGAAGGATTAAACTTAGGGGGTGAGCAGTCGGGGCATTTGATACTAGCCGATTATTCTAACGCCGGTGACGGATTAATAACTTCATTGCAAGTGCTAAATGTTTTGGTGGAAAGCCAAAAAAAAGCTAGTGAGGTTTTCGATTTATTTAAGCCGTTTCCTCAATCGCTGATCAATATAAATGCTCAGAAATGCAATGATTTTGAAAAAAATGAGAAAATAAAAAATATGTTGGAAGACGTTCAGCATTCACTTAATGGGCGGGGTCGTATTCTTATAAGGAAATCTGGCACCGAGGACGTTGTAAGATTAATGGTTGAACACAAAGAAAAAAATAAGCTGCAAGAAACTATTGACACTTGCATGTCTATATTGAAAAAGAAAAACTAATAACTAAAAAAAAATTTTAAAATACCAATGAAAACTGGATAAAGATGAATAAGAAGCCCTTGCTAAAGCCTTCTAGACCGTTCTTCTCGTCAGGTCCATGCCCAAAGAGACCTGGTTGGAGTGCTAGTGCAATAGAGAAGATGGCCTATCTTGGAAGGTCTCATAGAGCAAAAAAGCCGCTGCAACAAATCAAAACTTTAATTAAGTTAACGGGTGAGATACTAGGGGTTCCTAAAGGCTATAAGGTCGCTATTGTTCCAGGCTCTGATACAGGAGCTTTTGAGCTATTGATGTGGTCACTATTAGGTAAAAATGAGACTACTATGTTGGCATGGGAGTCGTTTGGGAACGATTGGGCGGAGGACGCAGTTAATCAGTTAAAATTAGTTGAATGTAAAGTTGATAGAGCAGGGTATGGAGACTTGCCAAAACTTACAGAAGTTGCTCGGAATTCAGACATTTGTTTTACATGGAATGGAACCACTTCTGGGGTTCGTGTCCCTCATGCAAATTGGATTGAAAAAAATGAAGACAGATTGGTGCTTTGTGATGCTACTTCTGCAGTTTTTTCCCAAGAATTGGATTGGGAGAAGCTTGATGGAGTTTCTTTTTCTTGGCAAAAGGTCCTCGGTGGTGAAGGAGGGCATGGGGTCATTGTCTTAAGCCCTAATGCTATTAAACGCCTTGCAACATATAATCCCGAAAGGCCACTGCCTAAAATATTTAGACTAGTTAAAAATGGCAGATTGATAGAGGGACTTTATGAAGGAGAAACATTAAATACACCCTCAATGTTTTGTGTTGCGGACGCACTCGACAGCCTGTTGTGGATAAAGGGTATTGGTGGTTTGTCAGAAACAATTCGAAGAAGTAACGAAAACTTTGAATGCTTACAAGGTTGGGTCGATCAAAGACCTTGGATAGAGAATCTGGTAAGTGACCCGAGTAATCGGTCCAATACTTCAGTATGCTTAAAGTTTTCAGACAAAAGGTTTGTTGCGCTAAATCAAGATCAAAAAAATCACTTTGTTAAAGAATTTGTTGGGCGGCTAGAAGCTGAAAACGCTGCCTTCGATATAAAAGGTCATAGAAATGCACCACCGGGTTTAAGAATATGGTGTGGAGCGACAATTAACTTGGACGATCTTCAAAAGTTACTACCATGGTTAGACTGGTGTTTTTCCGAAACAGAATCAAATTACTGGGGGTAAATAGCGATGAAAAAAAATTTTAGAGTACTTGTCTCTGATAAGATTTCACAAAAGGCATTAGATACTCTACAGAAAAATAACATCGACTTTGATTATAAGCCAGATTGTGGAACAAGCGATACACTAATTCAAGTCATTGAACCTTATACAGGACTTATAATCAGATCCGCCAGTAAAGTCTCTAAAGAAGTCATAGATAGGGGAAAAAATTTACAGGTTATCGGTAGGGCAGGCATAGGCGTAGATAATATTGATCTAAAAGCAGCAACATCCAAAGGAATAGTGGTAATGAACACTCCCGATGGTAATGCAATAACTACAGCAGAACATACTCTGGCTATGATTTTCGCTGCTTGTAGACAAATTCCCGCGGCTAATCAATCGACGCAAAATGGAAAGTGGGAAAAAACAAAGTTTATGGGGCAAGAATTAACTGGGAAAACCTTAGGATTAATTGGCGTTGGGAATATAGGATCGATCGTCGCAGATCGTGCATTGGGGCTTAAACTCAAAGTTAAGGCTTATGATCCCTTTTTAACAGACGAGAGGGTGCACCGGCTCGGTATAGAAAGAGTTAAGACCCTCGAAAACCTAGTGAGCGAAAGTGATATAATTTCATTGCATATACCAAAAACAGAAAAAACCACAAATATTATAAACGCCTCGCTTATAAAAAAAATGAAACGTACAGCAATTGTAGTTAATTGTGCAAGAGGAGGACTTATAGATGAAAGGGCTCTTGCAAATGCATTGAAAGAAAAATCAATTGCTGCTGCAGCCTTTGACGTATTTAGTGTAGAGCCGGCTTTAGATAACCCATTGTTCGGCTTAGAAAATATAGTTTGCACACCGCATCTTGGTGCTTCCACCTCAGAGGCTCAAGTAAAAGTTGCTGTGCAAGTTGCTGAACAGGTATCAGATTATCTGCAAGAAGGCGCAATAACGAACTCTATAAACTCACCCTCTATTTCCGCTGCTGAAGCACCATTGCTTAAGCCTTGGGTAAAAGTCTCTGATGTTTTAGGTGGTTTCATAGGTCAGGTCATCGAAACAGGCCTCAAAGAAATAAACATTGAATATGTTGGCTCAGTTGGTGAGCTTAACACGCGACCATTGACGTGCTCAATTGTAGCCGCAATTCTCAACCCGATTGTGGGCGTTGGATCTGTAAACCTTGTTTCATCTATAATTTTTGCTAGAGAAAGAGGAGTAGTAATTAGTGAGATTAAAAAAGACTCGCAGGGGGCGTTTGGATCGTATATCAGAATTTTAGTAAAGACCGAGAACGCTATAAGATCGGTTGCAGGGACAGTTTATTCCGATGGGCAGCCTAGATTTATTCAGATAAATGGAATTGATATGGATACGATGCCACAGAATTTTATGCTTTATACATCAAATATTGATACTCCGGGCTTCATTGGACTATTGGGAACGATGTTGGGGCAATTGAACGTGAACATAGCAACCTTCTCTCTGGGTCGACAGGAAAAGGCAGGTCTAGCACTAGCTCTGCTAGGGGTTGACGAAAAAATAGATGGAACGAATTTGACTAAAATAAAGCGTCTAAAGGGAGTCAAAGAGGCAAAAACGTTAAGTTTTGAAATCTGATCAGATAAAAAAATGAGCAACTTAATTATAATAGGAACCCAGTGGGGCGATGAAGGAAAGGGAAAAATTGTAGATTTGCTTTCGGCAGAAGCAGATACGATAGTCAGGTTTCAGGGTGGGCACAATGCTGGCCACACATTGGTTATTGGTGACCAAGTATTCAAGCTTTCATTATTGCCGTCGGGTATCATAAGAAAAAATAAGATTGTGGTAATTGGAAACGGGGTAGTGTTAGACCCATGGAAATTATTGGAAGAAATTGACCAATTAAAATCAAGGGGAATAACGGTTAGCACTGATAGGCTCATGATTTCTGAGAATACCCCGCTTATATTACCCTTTCACAAAGACCTAGATATTTTGCGGGAACAAAAAGCAGGAAGAGAAAAAATAGGTACTACGGGAAGGGGCATTGGGCCAGCTTATGAAGATAAGGTTGGAAGAAGAGCGTTAAGAACTGGTGATCTCAAAGACGTAAAAGAAGTAAAAAGAAAATTAAAAGTCATAAAAGCGCATCATGATATTCTAAGAGTCGGTTTAGGTGCACCCGGTATAGATGAAGAAAAACTTATCAATGAATTGATGATCGTAGGAAAAAAAATCAATGATTTCATAAAACCAGTTTGGAAAATTTTAAATGATCAAATTGCAAAAAATAAAAATATTTTATTCGAGGGAGCGCAAGGCTCTATGCTAGATGTTGATTTTGGGACCTATCCTTTTGTTACTTCTTCTTCAACGAATGCGGCTGCAGCAGCTCTTGGTAGCGGAATAGCGCATAATAAAATTAACTCTGTTTTAGGAATCACCAAAGCATACACCACTCGCGTTGGGGAAGGACCGATGCCAACTGAGTTGTCCGATGATATCGGTCAGTATTTGGCAGTAGAGGGAAATGAGAAGGGAACGGTCACAGGTCGAGACAGAAGATGTGGGTGGTTTGACGCGCCGTTGGTTAGAAGAAGTTGCTTGCTTAATGGTGTTACCAGTCTTGCGCTTACAAAAATTGATGTTCTAGATGGGCTTGAAAAAATAAAGATTTGCGTAGGATACAGAATTGAAAAAGAAGAATTTACAGATTTTCCTGTGACCACTTCCCTCGCTAGTGGACTCAAACCAATATATGAAGAAATTGATGGTTGGAAGGCAAGTACGGTTGGATTAGAAAAAATTGACCAGATGCCTAAACAAGCAAGGGCTTATATTCAGAGGATAGAGGAGCTAACAGAAACCAAAGTTTCGATTATCTCAACTGGGCCAGAAAGAAATCAAATAATTTTTATTGATAAACCATTTTAAGTATTGAGTTGTGCAAAAATGTTTTCTTACAAATTAAAGCGAGTATTTGTACTTATAGTTTTGTTGCTTTGGCTCCCTTTTTACATTGTGTTGGTGTTAAATTTACTTGCTTATTTTGAAAGACCAAACTTAATAATTGAATTATTAGTATATGTTGTAGCGGGAGTGTTTTGGGCCTGGCCCTTCAAAACTCTGTTTAAAGGAATAGGGCAAGCAAACAAAAAAAAATAGATACACTAATATGAAAGTTTAGCATCCTTGTCATGTCTAACAAATTGATAGAAGAACTAGAATTAGGAGATAATGTGACGCTTGTGGGTGGGGCAGGCTTCTCTAAAACTCTCCTTTCAGAAAGCTTAATTCTAGCCGATGATCTGGTGGCAGCAGATGGGGGAGCAAATTTCCTTCCAACTCAATCAGTGCCGAAATATATAATAGGGGATTTAGATTCTGTAGTGTCCTCCGAAAAATGGGTTGGGAAGGGAAGCAAATTAGTTAGAATCGATGATCAAGACTCAACTGATTTTGACAAGTGCATATCTGCTATCAAGTCAAAAAAAATAATCGCTTTAGGTTTTATGGATCAAAGGCTAGATCACTTTCTGGCTGCTTGTAACTCTTTGGTAAGGAGTAAGCGTCAGATTTTCTTAATTGGGAAAAGAGATATTATTTTTCATTTGCCAAATGAATTTTCTATTAAACTTCCTATTAATTCACGGGTTTCGTTATTCCCCTTTAAAGATATAAAAAATGTTAAGGCATTTGGTCTAAAATATCCAGTTGAGGATCTCTGTTTCTCTCCGATTGGAAAGATTGGAACCTCCAATGTGTCTACTGCTGAGAATATAAAAATTTCCTATAAAGGATCAGGTATGCTTGGTATATTTTCTAGTCGGTATCTAGATATTTTTTATAATTCGATGTAAGCTTATCTCTCAGAAAAACGGAGAAATGAAATAACTTGTGGTAAGAAAATTGCAGCAGCAAAATCTATGGAATTTATAAATCCCAATAAAGTTTTTGGCCTTGGCACGGGATCAACAGTAAATTATCTTATTAAAGAAATTCATGAAGCTTATGTTTCAAAAGGTCAATCAATTACTGCAGTATCAACTTCTGAGGAAACAACTAATCTAGCAAGGAGGCTTGGCATGAATATTATAGACTTGGATCAAGTCGACGAACTTGATGTGGTTATAGATGGCGCAGATGAAGTAGACCCTAAAAATAATTTAATTAAAGGTGGAGGTGGTGCTCTTTTGATGGAAAAAATCGTGGCAAGTCATTCTAAGCAGTTCATTGTGATAGTAGATGACTCAAAGATTGTTTCTAAACTAGGAAAGTTTCCCCTACCAATCGAAATAGTTCGATTTGGCTCTGAGAAGACAAAAAGTTCTGTAGAAAAATTGCTAAGTAGATTAGGATATCAAAAGCCAAAGGTTTATTTCAGGGGCGCCCCTTCCGGTAAATACGTAACCGATCAGCAAAATTACATCCTTGATTTACATTTGAATGAAATTGAAGATGTAAGACAAATGTACCAAGGATTGATCGGAATTGTTGGGGTTGTTGAAGTAGGATTGTTTATAGATATGGCCGCTAAGATCATAATTGGAGACACCAATGGAAGTTGTAAAGTGATTTAGGAGACTTGAATGTATGATTTATTCGTTATAGGTGCGGGATCTGGAGGAGTTCGTGCCGCAAGGCTAGCCGCGTCACAAGGCTTTAGTGTCGGTATCGCAGAGTCTTCTCGCGTTGGAGGCACCTGTGTAGTAAGAGGATGCGTTCCAAAAAAGTTAATGGTTTATGCAGCCGAGTTTAGTCAATATTTCAATGACAGTAAGGGGTATGGATGGGATATCAAAGATGTGCATTTTGATTGGCATAAGATGGTGGAAGCTAGAAACAACGAGGTAGACAGATTAGAAGCAGCGTATAAAAAAAATCTGAAAAATTCTGGTGTCACAATTTATGAAAGTTTCGCAAAATTTAAAAGGCTAAATGAGGTTGAACTTGATAACAACAAGGTTATAAAAGCAAAGAACATTCTTATAGCTACCGGTGGCAAGCCCAAGAAGCCTGAGTTTCAAGGCGTTCAGCTCACAAAGTCATCTGATGATATTTTCATGATGAAAAATCTTCCAGAAAAAATAGCGATCTATGGTGCCGGGTATATAGCTTGTGAGTTTGCGTCAATTTTTAAAGGATTGGGATCTGATGTTACACTTATTTATAGAGGAGAGGATTTGTTAAGAGGGTTTGATAATGATATTTCATCCCTGGTAAGGCAAGGGCTTGAAGAAAAAGGTATTAATGTCTTACTTAATACTATAATCGAAGGTGTTAGGGAATGTTCAGACGGACTCTCAGTGGCACTGAGCGATAAAAGACAATTGTTTGCTAACGAAGTTGTTTGCGCTACCGGTAGAAAACCGAATATTGAAAATCTTGGTCTTGAGAAACTCGGTGTTAATTTAGAAAAGGATGCAGTTTTAGTTGATGACTATCAAAGGACAAATATCTCAAATGTTTATGCCATTGGCGATGTTACAGATAGATTAAACCTGACCCCGGTGGCCATTCGTGATGGCATAGCTTTTGTAGATACGGTTTTTAACAATAAACCAACAGTACCTGATCATCATCTGGTTCCCAAGGCAGTATTTACTAAGCCCGAGGTTGGAACAGTTGGTTTATCAGAGATAGAGGCAGAGAAGAAAGGTACTGTATTTACAGTTTATAAGACTGAATTTAAGCCTATGAAAAATCAATTGTCAGGTAATCTACAAAAAACTCTTATGAAAATGATAGTGGAAAAAGAATCAGATAAAATACTGGGTGTACACATTGTTGGCGATGGCGCAGCAGAAATGATACAAATAGTTGCTGTAGCAGTTAAAATGGGAGCAACAAAAAGTGATTTTGACGCTACATGCGCTGTGCATCCCACTGCTGCAGAGGAACTAGTTACTTTAAATTGATCATATACACTTGAAATTATAAAAATAATAAGCATTTATACGACACAACATTTTTTTTAAGGAACAACTATGCCGAATGATGACAATGACAGCCCATGGGGTGGAGGAAAGAATTCTGAAAACAAAAGTCCATGGGGTAGTAGCAACGGCACTGGCGGTAAGGGGCCTCAAGATGACAGACCTACATCTATACCAGAAATAGATGATATGGTACGAAAGGGCCAAGAAAGGCTCAAAGCCCTTCTGGGTGGCGGTGGATCAGGAGGCAGAGGTAGCAGAGGTCAAAAAACCCCAGGACTGGGAAAGGGCTCTTATGGGTTAATTGGGCTAGCGCTCGCTTTGATCTGGGCCTACGCATCATTTTACACGGTTAAACCAGAAGAAAAGTCAATTGAACTTTTACTGGGTGAATATTACAGAACAGGTGAGTCAGGATTGAATTTTGCCCCATGGCCGCTTATATCCCATGAGGTTTTGACAGTTACACGAGAAAATACAGAAGACATTGGTGTCGGAAATAGATCTTCTAGTCAAGATGAAGGATTGATGCTTACGGGAGATGAAAATATCGTGGACATTGACTTCTCAGTAGTATGGAATATCGCAGATCCAGCGAAATTTTTATTCAACTTGGCGCAACCTCGAGAGACGATCCAAGCCGTTTCAGAGTCTGCAATGAGAGAAGTGATTGCCAAGTCAGAACTGGCACCGATATTAAACAGAGATAGGGCGGTAATTAGCGCGGAAGTTAGAGCACTGATACAAACAACCTTAGATAGCTACGATAGTGGCGTAAATATTGTACGTCTGAACTTTGATAAAGCAGATCCCCCCGCAGAAGTTATCGATGCTTTTCGCGATGTGCAGGCAGCTGAGCAAGAAAAAGACACATTAGAGAAGCAAGCTGATGCTTATGCGAACCAGGCCTTAGCGAAGGCTCGTGGGGAAGCGGCGCAATTAGTTCAAGAAGCGGAAGGATATAAATCCAGAGTGGTGAATGAGAGCGAAGGTGAAGCGGCCAGGTTTGTGTCCGTGTATGAAGAATATGTTAAAGCAAAAGATGTGACCCGAAAGAGGTTGTATCTAGAAAAAATGGAGTCAATTTTTCGTGAGGTTGATAAGGTAATATTAGATCAAAAAGTTGGAGGCGAACAAGGAGTTGTACCGTATCTTCCACTTAACCAGCTCAGAGCAGGAGGAAATAACTAATGATTTTACGGATAACATCAATTGTAATAGCACTCACAGTATTCATCGCCTACTCATCAGTTTTTGTGGTTGATGAGCGGCAGAAAGCTCTTGTTCTTCAGTTTGGACAAGTTTCCGATGTAAAGGAAGAACCAGGCTTAGCCTTTAAATTGCCCTTTATACAGCAAGTGGTAAGGTATGATGACAGAATTCTCTCCCTCGACACAATGCCACTCGAAGTGACACCACTTGATGATAGAAGACTGGTGGTAGACGCATTCGCAAGATATAGAATTATAAATGTCGTTCAATTTAGGCAAGCGGTTGGGACCGGCGGTATAGTTACTGCGGAAAGTCGACTTGAAAGAATCTTAAATGCGGCATTGAGAGAGGTTCTTGGATCAGTTACTTCCAACAATGTATTATCAACGGACAGAATAGAGCTAATGACAAGAATAACAGATAGTGCAAAGATCGAATCCAAAGGTTTAGGCATTGAAATAGTCGACGTCAGGATAAAGCGGGCTGATTTGCCTACCCAAAACTTAGCTGCTACTTTTAGAAGGATGCAGGCTGAAAGAGAAAGAATGGCAGCTGATGAGAGAGCTAGAGGCCAAGAGGCGGCGCAGATAGTAAGAGCGGAAGCTGACAGAAAGGCAGTTGAGACTGTTTCTGAGGCAAAAAAAGAAGCCGAAATAATAAGAGGTACAGCTGATGCGCTAACAACTAAGATTTTTGCGGATGCGTTTGGAAGAGATCCAGAGTTTTATGCGTTTACAAGGTCTTTGATTGCTTATGAACAGTCTATGACAGGGTCAAACACTACTATGGTTATAAGTCCTAACTCTGAGTTTTTTGACTACATTAAGGAAAGCGAGAAGGAGTGATAGAAAAGGTGCTATTCGCTCTTGGCGCAGTGATTGCATTTGAAGGGTTTTTTTTAGCAATTATTCCAGAAAGACTTAAAAAAACTCTTAGTCAAATTTCGATCATTTCTAACAAGCACTTATCACGAATTGGATTAGTTATGATGACTATTGGAATAGTAATTATTGGCGTTACAGATTTTTAAATGGGGGCTATGATGAACTTTTTAAAAAAAAAACAAACGGAAACTTTTTTTTCTTATGTAATCCTACCAGCTTGCTACTTCTTATTTTTTACTTTTAGTAACGCGACTTTTGGAAAAGAAGCTCCGTATAGTTTTAGCAACCTTGTAGAGAAATTAAGCCCATCAGTCGTAAATATAACCACTAGCTCCACAGTGCCAAATAGACAGGGACTAAACCCACAGCTTCCTCCTGGATCACCGTTTGAGGATTTATTCAGAGATTTTATGGATAGAGAGCAAAATGGCACACCCAGGAGGCAGAGAAGAGGTACTGCTCTTGGCTCTGGGTTCATTATTTCAGCTGATGGTTATGTCGTAACTAATAATCATGTTATAGAGAATGCCGACCAGATAGAGATTGAATTCTTTGATGGCCGTTTCATGGAAGCAAGTGTCGTAGGAACTGACCCGAAAACAGACATAGCTCTTCTAAAAGTGACAGCACAAGATAAACTCCGTTTTGTCAGCTTTGGCGATAGTAATAAATCCAAGGTAGGTGACTGGGTGTTAGCTATAGGTAATCCCTTAGGGCAAGGTTTCTCGGTTTCTGCGGGAATTATTTCGGCGAGGGGAAGAGCTTTAAGTGGATCTTATGACGATTTTATCCAAACCGATGCAGCTATAAATAGGGGAAACTCAGGAGGACCGCTTTTTAACATGGATGGTGAGGTGATTGGCGTTAATACAGCGATACTCTCTCCTAATGGGGGATCCATAGGTATAGGTTTTTCAATGTCATCCGCAGTTGTTGAGAAAGTGATAGAGCAACTTAAGACTTTTGGAGAGACAAGAAGGGGCTGGTTAGGTGTTAGAATTCAAGATGTTACTGAAGATGTAGCAGAAGCTCTAGGTATTGAAAAAACTGATGGAGCTTTGGTTACTGATGTCCCAGAAGGGCCTGCAAAAAATGGAGGGCTAAAATCTGGAGATGTTATTATTGAATTCGACGGTAAGAAAATAAAGGACACTAGAGAACTGGTAAGAATAGTTGGAGACAGTCAAGTTGGTAAAAAAGTGTTAGTAAAGGTATTGAGAGATGGAAAAGAAGTATCACTGTCTGTCAAGCTAGGGCGGTTAGAGGACAACATGGCATCAAGTCAACCAGTGAGGCAAAAATCTAAAAAAGTAGAGTTTGCTGGAATGACTTTGTCTAATGTCGACAAAGAGGTTGCAGAAGAGTTTGGTATTGATGCAAGTACAAAGGGAGTTGTAATAGTAGACGTGAAACCAGGATCTGTAGCAGAAGAAAAGGGTTTGAAAAAGGGAGATGTTATTGTTCAGGTAAATCGTGTAAAAATTTCCTCTACTGAAGAGCTCAAAAAGCTCAATGAAGAAGCTA